>NZ_JAPKMY010000019.1:0-33708 GCF_026344175.1 Acinetobacter nematophilus | reverse complement strand
AAATAAGTTAAAAAAAGCCGATTTTTAAAATCGGCTTTTTTATAGGATTAAAGCATTTATTTTTTTACTTGCTGACGCTTAGGTACATAAGGGCAGTTTTTAAACTGAGCCGCTTGTGAAAGCGCATCTTGCTCACCATACAAGCGAGAGAGTTCAGTGTTCTTAGTATTTGAAGATTGTCCTAAGTTTACCGAGATGCTTGGACCGATTCCCCAGCCCCATCCACCACTCCCCCAACCGCCACCAACACCGAGTCCAACACCAACGCCCGTGCGTTTCGCAGGTTGAACACCATTGTTGATATACTGCTGAATGCGATTAAACTCAGTATTGAGCTGCATGCAGTTCATGGCTTGGTACTGAGTTGGTGATACATAAGTTGGCTTTACCGTTGTCGCACATGCCGACACAAGTACCGTCGCTAAAGCAACAACGGATAATTTAACAGAAGTCATTTTCAATGATTTCATTACAATCTCGAAATTATTTTTTATCAATCTCATTGAACAATGATTGATAGGCTTGAGTCAATTTATGATCTGTAGCCAAATGAATTAATGGTAGATTTTTATGATGTGATTCTTTCATCAATACCGATGGCGGAAGCATATTCTCCAAAACAGGCAGACCTTCATCTTTAAGCTGTTGTACCACTTCACGGGGTAATTTTGCTTGTGCCTGATATTGATTCACCACAATGCCTTCAATTTCAAGGCGATCATTATGATCATCCTGTGTTTCAATGACATTTTCTATCAGGGTTTGTAAGGCACGTTTTGAAAATACATCACAATCAAATGGAATCAATACGCGATCTGCCGAAATCAATGCAGACAAAGTAAAAAAGTTAAATGCGGGAGGTGTATCAATATAAATACGTTCATATTGATCAGACAACGTTTGAATGGCATCACGCAGCTTGTAAATCTTATGCTTTGACTCTAGCGCATGTTCCAATTCACCTAAACTTGGGCTTGCAGGCAAAACATCCAAATCCTTAAATGGCGAGCGATGAATATATTGTTCAAAGCCCTTATTTTTTGTTTTGAGAAGTGTACCCAGTGCATTTCCAATCAGCCCCTTTTGCTGATTGTTTCCAAGCACATCATTAAAAAAGTTTTCAATATTGGGTTCTAAAGCCGTCTTTTCAGCAGAATAGGTTGCATCATCACCTAGCAGGTATTGGCTTGAATTTGCTTGCGGGTCTAAATCAATCACCAGTGTTTTAAAACCTTGATGCGCACTGATCGCTGCAAGGTTTACTGTAATACTTGATTTTCCTACACCGCCTTTTTGGTTAAACACCACACGAGTTAACATACAAATCCCCAATATCTCATTATTTTTAAACTTGTATGCAGTTTAACCCAGACCTCATCCAAGTGTGAAATTCATGTCTAACAATCAGCCAAAAACTGGTTTAATCATCACTAAACCCAGCGTTGCAATCAACGCCACCGCGCCAATCACCATACCTGCACGGCGTTGAACCAAAAGCACTGAGTCATCTTTTTTATAGGCTTTAATTTGAGAGGAAAGGAAGACCATAAACAGCATGACTTTGGCATAAAACCACGGCTGTACTTTGAAATCATTGATGATTAACAACGTGATACCCGTGAGTACAATGACCGTCAAAGAGAGGTGCTGTAAGGCAACCAAAACAACACGTCCTTTTGAACTTGGCTGTTGACCTTCTGTACCTACAAATAAAGTCACTGCACGTAAAACAAAAACCAGCATGAGTAAAGCAACGCTGGTCATGTGAATAATTTTAACGAATAAATGTATATCCATCTTTAGTCTTCCTAAGCGTTATGACTTAGGTGCATGTGCACATTCAGGGCTTGCAGGTGCTTGACCTTGCCATTCACTTGGAATGTAGGCATGAATTGCCAAAGCATGAATTTTTCCAGGACTGAGTAATTCTTTGGCGACTGCATAAACCTTTTGATGACGCTGTACCAAACGTAGTCCAGCAAATTGTTCACTGACAATCACCACTTTAAAATGTGATTCTTTTCCTGGGAAATATCCACCATGACCAGAGGACTCATTGATCACTTCTAAATGAGAGGGCTCAAGTTGATTTAACTGTTCAATCAATTGCTGTTCTAAGCTCATGCGGATTCCTTTTAGAGATGCCAACGGGTAGATTCGATAGTATAACGGATTCTGTATACTTCTCCGTGACTAAAGCTAGACTTTTACAACCAGATTGGAATGTTTTAAATTAAATTTTGAATTTTTTTTCATAAAAATGTCTTTATTTTATGCAATTGACCGTGAACCTTGCAGAAAAATCTTGACCCTATCATTTGTTGATGTATTATACACCGCATGCGGGAATAGCTCAGTTGGTAGAGCATAACCTTGCCAAGGTTGGGGTCGGGAGTTCGAGTCTCCTTTCCCGCTCAAAATTTTTTCATTCAGTTTTTTATTTAAAAAATTGGACAGACTCCGCGGGAATAGCTCAGTTGGTAGAGCATAACCTTGCCAAGGTTGGGGTCGGGAGTTCGAGTCTCCTTTCCCGCTCCAAAATTTTTTCATTCAGTTTTTTATTTAAAAAATTGGACAGACTCCGCGGGAATAGCTCAGTTGGTAGAGCATAACCTTGCCAAGGTTGGGGTCGGGAGTTCGAGTCTCCTTTCCCGCTCCAAATTCAAAAAGCCCTGATCGAAAGATCGGGGTTTTTTATTATTGATTTAATTAATGTTTTTTAATTTAATTAAAATTATTTACTAGAATCTACTTATAAATTTTATTAACCTTCCCTATCTTCGGTGGCCAAGATGATCGTGGACAACATATCCCTTTAAATTCTTAAAATATTTATGTTCAAAGGCTTCAGGACTTAACCAGCCGTTTGCAGAATGTCGTTTGATTCGATTGTAGTAAACTTCAATATATTCAAACAAGACAGCATTGGCTTCTTTTCGAGTGGCAAATACACTGTCATGTATCACATGACCTTTCAATGTATGAAAGAAGCTTTCAGTCACCGCATTATCCCAACAATTCCCCCTACGTGACATGCTTTGAATACAGTTATTCGCCAATAATAGTGCTCTAAAATCACGACTACATTACTGTGAGCCTTGGTCCGAATGCAACATGACACCTGTTGGATATCCCTGACGTGCCATTGCATAATTAAATGCATCACATACCAATTGACGATCTATCCGATGACTGGTTTGCCAACCTATAATACGACGACTAAATAAATCTAGCATCACACATAAATACAGCCAACCTTCTTTGGTTCGGATATAGGTGATGTCTGTTGTCCAAACTTTATTTGGCAGAGTGACTGTAAACTGGCGATCTAATAAATTTGGTACCGTCGGCAAACGATGATTTGAATCAGTCGTATGCTTATATTTACGTGTAATCTTGCTGCGTAAACTGAGCTTTTTCAGCATCCTTCCAACTGTACGTTCACTCATGCAGTAACCTAAATCATGCATGTCGTGCACCAATGAAGGTGCTCCTAAGCGAGCATGGTGTTGCCAATATACAGCTTTTAAATCAGTGTACTTCTGATTGACGTAAATCTGTCTCTTTCGCCAAGCATAGTAGCCTGAAGTGCCGACATCTAGGCATTTACAGGCAGAAGAAACCGTAATTTCAGTCACAGCTAGGCCTTGGATTACCGTGTACTTTTCTTGGCATGATCTGTCAGGAAGTACACATGCGCCTTTTTTAAAATATCGTTAGCTTCCCTGATTTGTTTGACTTCTTTTTCTAAATCGAGAATACGCTGTTGTTCTGGCGAGAGCTGTCTTTTGCTGGAACCAGTGGGGTTGGTCTCACGAATCCATTTATCTAATGTTGAATAACCCACACCTAATTTCTGGGCGATAGCAGCCACAGATTCGTGCGAGTTTGAAAGTGCATAATCAATTGCTTGTTGTTTAAATTCTGGACTAAAGCGTTTAGCCATTTTACATCTCCAAAGTTAACGTTACGTTATCTTTAGAGGAAATCATTGTCCATTATTTTGGCTAGGATCACTTCGGACTAAGCTTTAAAATAAGCCAATATGTTTCCTATAACACCTAGAAGCAAAAATGTGTCTACTATAAATCAGAATACATCTATTATTAAGATCATGAGCGCATTAGCTTATAACTCAGGTATTATTTTTAATAAAAATCAAATATTTTTTCACCCTTTATAGAAAAATAATTAACAGAATTATTAAATCCTTTATAACAACATGGGCAACTAATAGTTCTTATGGCAGAACTTTTAAAGTTAGAGTTTAGCTTAGAGCCATAAAAATATGTATAAGAGTTTAGTCCTCTCCAAACACCTTTATCATCCGTTAAACTTGGAATAAAATTGATATGTTTAGCACCATATAAAATAATATTTTGAGCTTCTAAGCTCAGATCATTAAAAGGTAGGTCAAAAGGAAATTTAAAATCATTTATTAAAAATTTAATCAGTTTTTTAGGTAATATTTTCAATAAATCACAATCTAAAAAATTATAATCAAATATAGAATATTTTTTATCCATATATTCATCAAATGGATAAGACTTAATTATTCCATACCCTTTACAAATTCTGCATGAATTTTTATATACATTAAAATAATTTTTATAATCAATTAAAGGACCAATATGTTTATCAATGACAGATAAAGAACGTACCGTATGGTAAATTAGATCCTTATTTTTTGTAGCAACTACACCTTTCCCTCTGATAAAAGCATCTTCAAAGCTATTAGTCTCAACTAAATAACTCCAAGCCTCATCTAAATTTTCAATAAATTTATTTTTTTTAAAATCAATATAAGGGAATTGATATAATTCATCAAAAAAAGGATTATAAAAAAAATGGTCATTTCTTTCATTTACTTTATTTATCTCATGATGATTTTTATAAAAAATAATATTCTCATCTGAATTAAATACTGAATCTCGGTAAAATGATTTCTCTAAAGCAAAATTTTGTTGATTAATTAAAGTTTTACTTAACAAATAATTCTCTTTTATTTCATTATTTAAACTAACATCAAACTGGAAATTGTTATGAGTATAATCTCCAAAATCAAAAATTTCTAAACTAGGAAAATTAAAATCATTTATACAGCCTAAAGTAATATTATCTTTAGTTTTATTAGTATTTGATTCACCTAAATCAATAATGAAGTCACATTGTTTAATAAAATCAATATTATGTTCAATTACTAATATAGATTTTTCATAAAGATTCTCATCAAAGAGCTTCAACATTTTTGATATAGATTTTTTATCAAGCCCTCGACATGGCTCATCTAATATTATGAAATTAACATTATTCGTTGAAAGAAGAAATTCAACTAGCTTTAAACGTTGAGCTTCACCACCACTTAAACTAGATACACTTCGTCCTAATGTTAGATGATCAAGACCTAGAGCCTCCATAAATTGATAGATATTTGATAAAAATTTAAAGTCTTCTAGTTCTATTAAAGATGAAATCTCCATATGAAGAATATCATTAATAGTATTTCCACCAACTTTGATCAAACGAATGTCATCGCTATATCTAGTTCCTAAACAAGATGGACATAAATTATTTTCAATAATTCCATGCCCTTTGCAAGTTGAACACCCGCCACGACTATTAAAACTAAAAAAAGAGGCTTCTATATTTGTCTTCTTCGCAAATATAGTACGAATTTTATCAAAGACATTAATATACGTAGCTACGATGGATTGGATATTAGTTGATATAGGCTTACTATCAAAAATAGCATATTTTATATTACTTTCTTCAAAGGATTTAGGCAGAAGTTTTGTCAATAAAGTTGTCTTTCCTGAGCCACTAGATCCAATGCAACACGTTATTCCCTTTTCTGGGATACTGATTTGATCTATATTGACATTATTCACTTGGGCTAAGAGAAATTTTACCTCCTTTTCATGTCTGACCTTTCTTTTATATTCATCAACTAATTTTTCATCATCAGGAGAAAATAGAAGTCCACCTTTACTACCAGAGCCAGGTCCTAAATAAAAAGACTTATTAGAAATTTTTTTATAAATTTCATTATGGTCAATAATGATTAATGTATTTTCATATTTATTCAATTCTAGTAATAAATTTAAAATCGGTATATTGTCGTTGTAGTGAAGATTTACAGAGGGCTCATCTATAATTATTATTTTTTTTCTAATTTTATTTTTCAATAAATCAAATATCTTAATCCTTTGTACTTCTCCAGAACTTAAATTTAATGAACCTCTATTTAAAGCAATATTATTGATTTTCAATTTTTTTAATATGTTATTTTTTTTTGTGAAATCAGCAAGTTCATTTGCTTCTATACAACAACCAATCTTTACTAAAATTTCTTCTAAAGTCATTTTCTCCAATTCAGTAAAATTGAAGTTCCCAACAAAAATATGAGATACATCAGCCTTATACCCTGTCCCATTACATTCATTACAAAGGCTCTTTAAGAGTAATGATTCAACATTATTGCTCACCAACTTATCCAAAATTAACTGATCAAATGAGCCTTTTTCACCCTCTGAGAGTTGGTTATATGTTTTATTAATATCTATATTTTGTCTTTTAAGTAGTCCAACAAGTCCATTTGGAGTGAATTTAAGTGATTCATATCTGCCAGTTTTTTCACTAGTATTTAACAAAATATTGTTTTCAGATATTTTTTTATCACAATCTATGATTTTTCTATCATAATCTACAATATCGCCATTTCCACCACACTTAACACATAGCCCAGAATTAGTTGAACTTTTTGACTTAGTAAATAGTGACAGATATGGACGGCTAAATAAGATATTATTTTCAACATCAATATATTTTTCATCGAAGTTAATTTCAATATCGTTTCCTATTAAAAATAATGGAAAACTATCAACTGCATATTCAGCTTCAACCAGAAAAAAATAGTCGTCAGAGTTGTATTTTTTTAATTTGTCAATTTGTACCTTTGTTATTTTATTTGTTTTAAGATTTCTAACATACGCTATATGATCTTTTTTAAAAGACTTTAAAACATTAACTTCATTAAATGATCTAAGATTTAAAATATAATATACATGGCTATCTGAATATAATTTATTTTTAAAATTTATAACTTCATTAAATGTATTCTTTGATATTATTCGGTCATCATTTTTAACCACACCATACTTAACAAATATATCTCTTAGATCATTGATTAAATTTGTTTTTGTTCCAAAAGTAGACGTAATACTAGAAAATAAGCCTCTCTGAGTGACCATATCACTCTCAACAAGCATTGAAGCCTCTGAAAAATTTGGTCTTACTGCATATTGATATAGATCATCTGTTGCATTACGGATTAGATGCTGCCGATGTGCTTCCCTATAAATTACGTCTAAAACCAAGGTAGATTTACCGGAGCCACTTACACCTCCAATAAAAACAATATCACCATGGTTTATTTGAAAATCAAAACCTTTAAGGTTTTTTTCATGAATACCTTTAATAAAAAAATCATTATTCGCATTTTTCATAAAGTTCAACCACATTTCTAATAATATTTTGGTAGGTAGTGCATTGAGGACTCTTACCATTTACTCTATATAAAGGGCAACCACCAGCACAAATTGCTCGGTATGAACATTTATCGCAATCAGAACTTAAATTTAAATGTTTGTGATATCCAGATCGAATGGTTTCATCTAATGAATTTATTGACCAGAGATTACCTAATTTATTTTCAGTTCCAAACTCAGTATGACAAAAAAATATATCTCCATTCATATAAATAGCTGTACCTGTTTTCCCCATTGAACATGGTTCAGCTTTAGGATATAGAGTATTCAAGTCAGAAATAAGGAACTTATAAATTATGTCTTTGTCATTTTTTGCAGCCTTATTTAACAAATCTATAGTTTGATTTAGTGCAAACTCAAACTCATCTGTAAAATTAGACTCTCCTTTATCGTCACTAATTCTGAATACTATATCATTATCAATTAAATACTCGACTAAATCCTTAACACTCTTATAGTTAGATTTATCTACAGTGATCATTGCTGATGGTGTAATACCACTATTGTTCAGTATTTTTAGGTTCTCTAAAACTTTAGCTGATGAGTTAACATTCTTTCTATAAAAAATCCTTGAATTTTCGCTATTTAAACTGTCTATAGAAAAGGAAAGATTTATTCTATAATTTTTTATAAAATTTATTATCTCATCATTGATGATAGTTAAGTTACTTATGACTCTAATATTCAGAGCTATACCATTTTCACGCAACTCTTTTACAAAAAAATTAAAACCAATCTTCCACGATTTCAATGTGAGAAACGGCTCTCCTCCTGCCAACTTCAAATTAACTTCATTATATTTAGACTTATCTCGAATGATAACTTCTGCTAATTTTTCAAAAAAGCCATCTCTTATTTTGTTTTTTGAATGTAGTGAGGGAATGTAACAATATTTACAATCTAGATTACATTCATCAGTTAGATGCAACCAGATATAGAGGCTGCTTGAAATATCTAGGTTGGCATCACTGCAAATAACTAAATTATGTTTAATAAGCTCTTTAAGTTCTTTACTAAGGTTTGCTATTTTTGCTTTACCTTTTTCTTTTAACAACTTTAAAATGTTAAATGTCTCTAAGCTTATGACTAGATTTACATCATCTGATTTTAATAAAAACAAATCTCTATAATGAGTATTGTCAATCTCTATTATTTTGAATTTGTTGCTATTATTTAACTTAATTTCCATCAATTAAACCGAGCTGAGTTCATTTTTCGCCCTTCAAAAATTCTTTTTTCAAAGTCATATCTAACCGAGCATTCCGAACGTCGATGTAGTGTTGTGTGATTATCTATTAGTAATAAGTCACCAGACTTAAGCACTATATCCTCACAAATGCTTAAACTGAGATTATTGATTAATTCAATAATTTTTAGATCATCATTTAAGACTATATTATTAGAAGCAAACTTTTGGTGATACTTAATACTTTTCAAATCATCATCAAATAAATTTTGCTTATATATTTTACCATTTAATACATATTCAATTTGTAATTCTCGTAATTGATCTTTGCCAACACCACACTTAGTGATTGCATTAATTAAGTTATCAATCTTAACAACCTGATTACGCCCATAAAGAGGATACTTAGGGTCTGGTTTAATACACTGTAAAGCTATATATCTTGGCGGCTCTTTTTGAAACATAAAATCTGTATGAAATCCACCTGGTTCTAATTCCTCTGACAATTCAGTAGCATCAGTTTGTGTCTCAAAAGTATGTAGCCATCCATTTAAAGATTCGGTATAAAAAAGCCTATAACCATACCCCATGATAAAATTTTTTAATTTTTCTGATGAAGTACCGAAATTGCGTAATATCTGAAATCCAAATTTATCTAAGACTTTTCTATCAATTTTCGACTGCATCTGAAGTCTTGAGGGGAAATATGTAATATTTTTATCTTGTAATAAATCTCGCATAAATCCCCCTTCTATTAAATTACAGCTTTTAAAGCTTCTGTGTTATTTGTTACAGCTTCTACGTGACATGGACAAACTTGAGGACATTTCTGCCCCACATTTGTCGAACTATATAGTTTATTACCGAAAAGTTGTTCCCATACATTTTCAGATAAAGTTTGTGTTTCTAACCATTGAGTCTTATTTTCTTCGCCTAACATTCCAAAATATGGGTAGTGATGCATGTATTCACCAAATAGTTCATTACAATCTTGCATATATTGACGCGTATCTAAAATGTGCATGTGCCAAATTTCATCTATTTCTTCATTAGGAACTAATTGATAACCATCCATTGCTTTCATCAATGCCATATATTTTTTATAGTCATTGACTGCACGATCAGCTTTTTCACTTGACCATTCTTTTGATTCCAAAAGTTTCTCTTTTGCTAAATCAAAATTCCAATTCATTGTTACTGCTAAAGCTTGTTCTAAAGCTTGTTTATCAATATTTAGCATTACATCTTCCATAAGTTATTAATTGAATTGTATATATAATCACATATTTGGTTAAAAATCCTAAGAATATTAGCATTAAATAATGTCTATAAAAAATAAAAATATTAAATATATTTCGTATCTTAATTTTTATAACTCAAATAGAAGTGTGATAATTTTGTAGTTAGTTAGAAAGTTAAGTCATTAGAATCATTGAACTTTATTCAACTCATAATTCGAAAGACACAATGAAGGAATATACCCAACTTTATCAAGACGATAGATACGATTTTATACTGCTTTAAAATAGTAGATATTCAATCTCCACCTTCGTTACATCTCTTGGACGTTCCAGATTAACAGTCTATCGTGAGATCAAAAGAACAGGAAAGCACAGCTATTGGGCTAAATAGGCATAAAGTTTTCAAATCAATAACAATACTGACCTAGATCAGTCTAACTATTTGAGTGATGTACTGAATACCTCTACACAGAAATTGAGCTACATTGAAGAATTGCTACCGCATAACTGGAAGCCAGCTGAATAAGCAGGAATACCGGATGCTGACAGACTACAAGCTCAAGTTAGATCAATGATATCCTTACACGAATGGGGCTGTTCTCGATAAATTCACTAAATTAGGCAGACCTCAAATCCAAGTTGCAACTTGAATTTAAAAGCTTAGGAAACTTAAACTTTTACATCTTTGTACAACAAAGCCGAAAAAGCGATTGCATTCAAACAAGCTTTATTTAATGTAATTTTCAAGAATCAGATGACCATTGTAAAATCTGGAACTTAAGGAGCAGATATTGCTATCACAGATTGATGAAATAGTCACATGAGCGAGTGTACTAGCCGATTTATTAAAATCTCTCAAACGCTATTACGGGTCAGATTCGTTCAGATACTCAAAATGATCGAAGACCCGATTGAAAATAACATCCACTTACTCACCCAGTAAATTTACCAAATGATAAAACTTAAAATCTATAGAATTTTATGTTGGCAATTATTGTTGAATTTATATAACTTTTAAAGTGATCAACTTCTTTTTACTCTACCCTACATTAAATTACATCCAAAAATATTAACAACATAAATATATGTTTTACATATATTTAATTTTATGTCACTTTAATAAATTTAATGTAATTTATGTCGGTGAATATTGCCAAGGTTGGGGTCGGGAGTTCAAGTCTCCTTTCCCCCTCCAAGTTTTTTCATTCAATTTTTTATTTAAAAAATTGGGCAGACTCCGCAGGAATAGCTGAATTGATAAACTATAATCCTGCCAAGATTGAGGTTTTTCTTAAAAAGAGGTATTAAATTTGATGCCCGAAATCCAAGCATCCCCTCTACTTTCCAAGGCGCCGATATTACTCACATATTGAATGTTTGGACGAACTGTTAACCATGGTGCGTAGTGGTATGCATAATAAATTTCTGCATTATATTCAGAATCATATGCAAAATTATATTTATCATTCCCTGTAAGCTTGGTCAAACCTACTCCAATTTCATCATTTAAACGTGAATTAAATGGACCTTTAAAAGTAGAAACAATAGTTTGATAGTCTTTAATTGGACCATTATTACGATCACCATATGCACCAACTTGTAATGCCAAGCTTAGACCACGTTTATCATCACCTTTAAAGCTTGTTACTTGTTGTTTAGCATGTAACCATACACCTTGTTTAAGGTTACTTAAGTTATCATCGGCATTTTTTTCTTTAAACGTTGTTGTGTAATAACCTACACGGTAAATACCGAGTAAGTGATTTACCAAAGAACTCCAAACTACTTCTATTGGAATAACAACACCATCGCCATTCATTTTTAAATTGAAGCCTTGACTGCGTTTTAGGTTATCAAGGTTATGTTCATAGACACCCACTTGAGCATATAATTCTGGTGAAATATTATATTTTGCACGTAATGCCCAAGCACTGACTGGTCCGTTTAACCAATCTGAACCACCTAATGCAGGAGAGTTTGCCCAATTACCAAATTGACTACCACAAATTGCAACGTTCATGAATTCGCAATCCATTGAACTGAAGTCATAAGTTTCACCAAAACGACCTGCCTTAATGTCTAACTTACCATCAAAAAATTTCCTTTTAATATAAAGTTCAGTTAAACGGAAAGTTTGACCACGACCATAAATTTCTTGTACTTGTGACATCTGACCATTTAAAGCATCAAATTCGTTTTGCAATGCATTACCACCACGTTTTGTGATGTTAATACGCGCTTCTGTATCTTCCCAATTGAAAATTTTAGCTAAATCGAGATCTACTGCAATATTGACTTGATCTGCATATGCATTTGAATGTCCACTACCCTTTTCTGAGTCTAGTACTGTTGCATAATCGCCTGTATAACCTAAAGTAAAGTTATAGCCTTTATCTTTTAATGCTGTACGTTTACCACTCCAATTTCCGAGCATCCACGGGCTTTCTTTGTCAAATGCCTCTGTTGCAAATGCAAGATTTGAACTTGGACCACTCAATACCACAGCAGAAGCTAGTACAATTTTCTTCAATGAAAATTTTTTCATTTTTAATCCTTAAAAACAATTCAAAATTACTGTAGATTTACGAATAAACCGCCATCAACCAATAATGATGCGCCAGTGACATAACTCGCCATATCAGAGGCTAAAAATACGATTGGTCCTGCAATATCTTCAGGAACACCTAAACGCCCTAAGCAAGTACGACTTGACATGTAATTAAATTTTTCTTTGTCTGCTAAGTCTTCTTTATTAATATCTGTTGCAATTGTTCCTGGCAAAACCGCATTACAACGAATGCCATATTCACCTAAAGCTACAGCACATGATTGCATCAAAGACAGCAAGCCTGCTTTGGTTGGGGTATAATGTGTTTGCATTCCCCCACCAACTAGTGCACTGATTGAACTAACAGCAATAATTGAACCACCGTTACCCTGCTTTTTCATTTGATTTGCCGCTGCTTGTACTGCAAAGTAAGCACCATTTAAATTAGTGTTCACCGTTTGCATATATAAATCTTTTGACATATCTAAGAATGAATGAAATGGGCAGATACCCGCATTATTTACAAAAACATCAATTTTATCAAAAGCTTTTACTGCTTCATGAATAATCAGTTCGCCTGTATCCAAACTTGCTGAATCTGCACCGACATCAATCGCACGACGACCAATAGCTTGGATTTCTATAATCAGACTTTGAGCTGCATCGTTACCTGTTGGACGACCACTATGAGCAATCACTACATCTGCACCTTGTTTAGCACACTCTAACGCCGCAGCACGTCCAATCCCGCGTGATGCACCTGTAATCACTACAACTTTATCTTTTAATAACATTTTTTATTCCTTATTCGTTATGATTAAGATAGTTACCGTATCCAACAAGACATACGGAAATCAGAATCACAAATATCCCTAAATAAATCACTTTACGGTTTTTGCTTGATGTGCCTTTCCACTCACCAAAATAAAAGCCCCATAAATTCGATGTCAAAATAATGAATGACATATGTAAAATCCATGAGCTTGCCTCATTATGTAAACGACTATCCCCCATACCGTAGAAAAAAAATTGTAGATACCACAATGTTCCTGCAAGCGCGACCAGTAAATAGTTCAATAATAATGGGGTAGATGTATTGGTATAATCGGTATAGCTCTTATTTTTAAGGTTCAAGAATATGCAGTAAATTGCATTGGTCGTTAAACCACCCCACATAATTAAAATAAAGGTAACGTTATTTTGAAATAAACTATTCGCGCCATACGCTAAAGCCATATCTGCAAGTGGTTTACCTGCTGAAATACCAAAGCTGAAGCATGCGCTCAGCACACCAGAAATAATCGCAACCGTTAAACCTTTAGATAATGAAAACTCTTTTACTGATTCTTTCTTAGTTTCATCAGACACTTCTCGTTCTTTGATCATGCCTGCTTTACCACAAATTGAAATCCCAATAATCGTGATGATTACACCCAAGATAATCAAACTACCGCCACTACTATGTATTAATGCAGTGAAAGTATTTTCTGTTTGTGTGGTAAATAGATCTTTGTAAATCGGTGGGATAATTGCTCCAAATACGGAACATAGTCCCAAAACAATGGTCATACCAAGTGATAAACCTAAGTAACGCATGGTTAAGCCAAATGTTAAACCACCGATTCCCCATAGAACCCCAAAAATATATGTCCAAAATAAAGTTTTGGAGTCTGCTGTTAAAATAATCTCAAAAAAATTGGGAACGGTTAAGTATGCTGCAACCGATGGAACGATTAGCCATGAGAATATTCCCCCTATGATCCAATAGCTCTCCCAACTCCACCCACTCACTTTATTATACGGAATATAAAAACTTCCTGATGCGAAGCCGCCAACGAAGTGTAAGAACACACCTAAAACAATTAATTCCATGCTAATCTCCTTATTAATTTATGGAAGGTAAAACACTTCTTTTAACTCGGTACTGACAGGTGAAAAGTCTGAATTTGATGGCATGATATCTTTCATATATGCCCACCACTTTTGCATGATTGGATTCGATGGAAGATCAATTAAACGGTCAGGATTTTCCACCATGAATATGGCAAATAATGCACATGTTTCTTCATCTAAAAATATGCGATATTCATGAATGCCATGTTCTTTTAATAACTGCGATAATTCGGGCCAAATTTCATCATGACGTCGCTTATATTCGGCTTCCTGCCCCATATTCACTTGCATTCTATTCGCTATAATTTTCATTATTTCGCCTCGACTTCAATTGTTAATGAATAGGCTTTTATTGCTGTTTGATAAAACAATTGATCTACTTCTGTTTGTGACATTCCTTCACAATAGTCTTGTACCAATTGCATAATGCTAGTGACTGGTCCTAAATACTCACTATTAGGGTAATCGCTAGCAAACATGATTTTCGCCCCCCCAAAACACTCAACAATTCGATCTAATTCTTGATGGTATAACGCCACATCAAAGCGTTGTTGAGTATGTTTCAACTGAATAATTTCAGAAAATTTAACGTATGTATTTTCCATCTGAGCAAGTTGTTGAATTAACTTTAAGTATTGTGATTGCCCATCAATCAATTGAATATTCGGTAAATGGTCAATGATGACACTCAATTCAGGCAGTTGCTGCTTAATGCTCAAGACTGCTTCAAGTAACTCAATATCAGGATTAGCAACATCTAATGATTTATTCGCTTGTGCCAATTGTTTAAGATGCTGCAATACCGATTGCTGAGTACAAATGTTTTTTAAGTTACGCCCCCACAAATTACCGTAACGAATTCCAAGATATTTCTTGTGATATTTAAACTTTTCAAATTGCTTGCTAAACTCAGGGCTATTGATATCTAAATTGCCCACACAGCCTGCATAAAAATCTGATTGATTCACTTGATTGAGTAACCATTGGTTATCTGAAAACCAAGCACTTGCTTCGATTGCTATTGCTTTATTGATCATTAAAGGCGTCAAAGCTTTTTCAACATCATCAGCAAGATAAGTTTGATAAATTAAATCGCCTGCAACAGGCCAAGGGATACCTTCAGCACGTGAAGCATCAAATAGATGAATATGACTGTCTAAAATATAATGTGGTTGAAGCATGTTCGATTTCCTTATCGCAAAGCAATCCCGTAAACACAGCGAGGCGCTGTATTTTTTTGTCAATTTATAGCGCTGACTTCCCTGTCACTTACGCTATAAATCTTTAGTCTTGATGATTAGGTTTGGTTGATTAGTTCTGCATATAAACGACATGGGTATACATATATTCATATAATCCATGTTTACCATCTGCACCGCCTACACCTGACTTTCTAACACCCGCATGAAAACCTTGCATCGCCTCAAAGTGCTCGCGATTTACATAAGTTTCACCAAATGCCAATTCTCGGCATGCTTGCATTACTGAGTTAATGTTTTGACTAAAGATCGATGACGTTAAACCGTATTCACAGTCATTTGAGTATTCAATTGCTTGATCTAAATCATCTACAATCGCAATTGGTAACACAGGCCCAAAGATTTCTTTATGTAATATATCCATACTGTTATTACAGTTAATCAGTACTGTTGGTTGGTAGTGATACCCTTGCCCAAGATCGGCAATATTTCCACCTGTTACAACTTTTGCACCTTGTTCAATCGCCTGTTTAACCTGTGTATCAATCTTATTTAAGCCTTGCTGATTAATTAATGAACCCATATGTAGATCATTCATTTTGCTTGGATCGCCATATTGTGTGCTTTGCATTAACGCTGTTACTTTTTCAATAAATTGGTCTGCAATATCACGTTGTACATAAACACGTTCTACACAGTTACAGACTTGCCCGGTGTTAATGACTCGTGAATTCCAAATAGCATTGGCAGCTAAATCAAGATTGGCATCATTCAATACAATCGCAGGTGCTTTACCACCGAGCTCTAGGTTTAATTTAGTAATATTGGGTGCTGAAGCTGCCTGAATGCGACTACCTGTTGCAATACTCCCAGTGAAGCTAATCATATCGACTTCGCTACTTGAAGAAAGTAGACCACCCACTTCACCTTTTCCGCCTAAAACGTTAAATACGCCTGCTGGTAAATCAGTTTCTGCAACTAATTTTGCAAATTCAAAACAGTTAATTGGGGTTTCTTCACTTGGTTTAATGACTATAGTATTACCAGTGAGTAATGCTGGTGCCATTTTGCGTGCGATTAAGAAGAATGGGAAATTCCAAGGCAGAATCCCTGCAACTACACCGAGTGGTTTACGGAACAAGAAGATCTGTTCATTCGCACGATCACTTTGAATAATTTCACCTTCTAAACGACGCGCCCATTCCGCCATATAGTCTAAGTAATCAGCTGTGAATTTCACTTCTACTTCTGCAAGTGATGCGACTTTACTTTGCTCTTCTACGATAATGCGGGCTAAACGTGGCACATTCTCACGAATTTTATTGGCAATTTTTTTTAAATATTGTGCACGTTCAATTGCTGATTTTTTTGCCCATGATTTTTGCGCTTGACGTGCTGCATCAATTGCTGCATCTATATCTGATTGGGTCGCACTGGGAATATAAGCCAATACATCCTGATTGGCTGGATTTTCCACGGTAAAATGATCGGTAGATATGACAAACTGACCATTAATATAATGTTGATAGCTTTCTAATGTCATCGTGTCTTTCCTTTTACGTTTTGAGTTATCTCTTTTAGTAACTAGATTTCACTTCAAGGTTAGTATTGCTTTGTTTGAACAAATTTAGGCGGTCATCAAGTGCTTGGGTATACAGCATGGTGTCTACACCCACTGCAATAAAGGTCACACCCCATTCAATTGCCCGTTTAGCCACAGCAGGATCGGGTGCTAAAAAGCCGACTGCTTTGCCTGATGCAAGAATTTTATCAATTGTTTTTTTGATAACCGCTTGTACATTTTCATGTTCTGCTTGGTCTGGATAGCCTAACGATGCTGATAAGTCTGCAGGACCAATAAATACACCATCGATACCTTCAACTTTTAAAATTTCATTTAAGTTTTCAACAGCAGTTTTACTTTCAACTTGAATAAGTATGCAGATATCTTCATTGGCTTCTGCCATGTAATTTTCTACACGCCCCCAGCGTGCAGCACGTGCAACACCTGCACCAACACCACGTGTGCCTTGTGGCGCATAGCGTGTTGCATCAACAACTTCTTGTGCTTGTTCAGCAGTATCCACCATTGGAATCAGTAGAGTTTGTGCGCCAATATCTAACGCTTGTTTGATATTGGCTTTGGTCCCCTCTACTACACGTACCACAGGATGACCTTTGTAAGGTGCCATTGCTTGCAATTGTCCATGTAAGCTTTGGATTGTATTTGGAGCATGTTCTCCGTCAATTAAATACCAATCGTATTTCGATGTAGCTGCAATCTCTGCTACATATGGCGATGCTGTACTTAACCACATCCCATATTGGGGTTGCTTAGCCGCAATATTCTTCTTAAAGTTGTTTGGTAAGTTCATTGAGTTCAATTTCCTTGTTTAAATGAGAGAGATAAAAAGTTATTTTTATGCGTATTTGCCAATAAGAACACTGCAACTGAACAAACAAATGCAACGCTGCCAAGTAAAATCAAACCCGCTAATCACGATTGAGTAGCGTTGCTGCTTTGATACATATGATTGGCGCAACAAAACCACCAAAAGCAAAAACTTCATTTCTTAAACCTGTATCTAATTGATCTGTCTATTTTTTAGCAAAACCAATATTGGTACGGTCTAAAAATACCAAGACATATAAACCCTACATCAATGGCACTAAACGAAATTTTGTTTTTAGCATTGCATCTAGATCTCGCAAAATATGATTCATTTATTTGTACTCCTGCATGTTTTTATTTATACGTGCTCTTTTCGTTGAGAGCAGGTTTTGTTATAGAGCGATTAATGTAGATAAGGGCGTGTTAATTCCAAATTTTTATTCAATTCCACACCAAAGCCCGGTTTATCCAATACTGATTTATGAATCTTACCGTTTACAGGTACAGGTTCATTCACCAAGACTGGGTCAAATTGTGGACGTAAATCTGAACAGTCTGGACTAGTCATTAAGAATTCGCTGAATGGTGTATTGGTAAAGGTAATTACTGCGTGGTGTGAATATACCGATGAACCATGTGGTACAACCAACTGGCCACGTGATTTTGCAATTGCTGCGATTTCAATTAAAGTCGTTAAACCGCCACACCACCCTACATCAGGTTGCATGATATCAATGCCTGTTTCTGACAATGTACGGAATGATTGAACTGTACCGTGATGTTCTCCTGTCGTCACCATCATACCTGGAGGCGCTTGGCGTTTTAATTCACGATAACCTTCGTATTGTTGTGGTGGCAAGCATTCTTCGATCCACTTCAAGTTATAAGGTGCACATGCATATGCCAATTTTAAAGCGTAATTAACGTCCTGACTCATCCAACAATCAAGCATCAACCAGAAATCATCACCACATTTTTCACGGTAGTGTTTCACCATTTCAGCATCTTTACGAATTCCCGCATCGCCATCATGTGGTCCCCAATGCGTTGGCATTTTGCCACCAATAAAGCCCATTTGTTTGGCTAGATCTGGTCGCGCACCTGTTGCATAGAATTGGATTTCTTCACGAACTGCTCCACCCAACAACTTATAAACAGGGAGGTCAAGCACTTTACCGAATAAATCCCATAGGGCTAAATCGACACAGGAAATGGTATTCATCACCAAACCACCTGAACCACTATAGTACATCGTAGCATTCATCATTTGATCATGAATAAGTTTGATATCCGAAACACAACGCCCTTCAATAAAACGGTTAAGATGTTTTTCTACAATGAAACACCCCATTTCACCGCCAGTAGATACTGCAAATCCCATTTGTCCATTATCTGCTTCAACTTCAACAATTAATGTGCCTAAAACATTAATTCCGAAAGATTGGCGTGATTGCTCATAAGATTTATATTTACTCATCGGCGTTGCAATATGATCATCAATCCAATGGCTTCCTCCTTGATCATGATAATCCGCACCCCCTTCACCTTTGCTCTTATCTGCAGTCGCCCCACCCATAAAATAAGCACGAATCTCTTTTATTTTTGGTAACGTCATTGTCATCTTTAAGCTCCTTAGTATTGATTTATTTTTGCACCGATTTTTAGTGAAATTTTTCGAGCGCATTCCGTAGTTAATCTAACTAATTCTTCCTGGTTATTTTCATTGATTTGTATTGAGGCGCCCACAATTGAAATTGCCGCTTCTAAAGTATTATGTGAATTAAAAATTGGAGCTGCTATACAACGAACGCCTTCAACATCTTCGCTATTATCGAAGCTCCATCCTTTTTTTCTAATAAGATCTAATTCTTGTACATAGGCCTCGACACTCATAATAGAATTTTCGGTCTTAGCAATAAAATTAAGATTTTGTATGGTTTGTTGAATTAAATCCTCAGGCTGAAATGCTAAAAGGCATTTACCAATTCCTGAACGTTCTAAAGCTAAACGCTTACCTTCATAGGAATGTACGCGAATAGAAGAATTACTTTCTATTTTTAAGACATAATAAGCTGCTTTTTGATCTAAAACGCCTAAATGGCACATTAAACCTGTTGTTAGCATTAAATCAGTCAAATAAGGTTTTGCAATTGCACGCAAATCCATTTGTACGAGAACTTGATTAGAGAGCTCGACTACTTTTAACCATAATGAATAAGAACCATCATTACTTTTAATCAAATAATTCTGACGACATAACTCCTCTAGGATATTGTAAATAGAGCTTTTAGGAATATTCAGCACCTCTTGAATTTGAAGTACTGAACAAGCGCCATGTACACAAATAAAATTTAAGATGTCTAATGCCCGCGTCAATGCAGGAGTTTTTGATTTTTCCAACATATTGGAATCCATTCCAGAACTATGTAATGATTGTTGGTTAAATAAAAAGCAAAGTCAACACTTTTAAAAATATTTGATGCGGCGATAAAATTGAAATCACTAAAAAATTCAAATGAATAGTTAAATTTCCAAGAATAAGATTTCAATACAATCTATATCCATAAATTTCTTAAACCCGTTATTCCAATCCATGTTTTTTACTATCAAATTCAAATCAGGGCTATAAGTGGGAATATTGGAATAACCTAATAACAACTATTTCCATTTCGTATTTTGCCAAGGTTGGGGTCGGGAGTTCGAGTCTCCTTTCCCGCTCCAAATTCAAAAAGCCCTGATCGAAAGATCGGGGCTTTTTTTGTTGATTCTATTCAAGGTTCATTAAAAAGACCTATCAAAAAATTGAACTCCCCCCTCAATCTTGGACAGCTTAATTAGGATTAAGTTCTCAATTGAGCACTGAACAAATTGCTTGATCCATAAGTGATAGTCAATCTGTTTAACTTCACAATTGGCTCTATCTCACATCGTGTAAATGGCTCTCGTTAATTGAGTGATGATCAGTAACAGTAATACCATCGGCTGATGTTTTTTACATTTTGAAAAACTGATCAGCTAGCGATAGAAAACACAACTTAAAAGGTGAGGAAATCATATGGATGGTAAACATGCTGCTTTAAATGCTCGCAAACAACAGGCAACACCACGTGGTGTGGGAGTTATGTGTTCTTGGTATGCTGAAAAGGCTGAAAACGCAACAATTTGGGATGCTGAAGGTAAACAATACATTGACTTTGGTGGTGGTATTGCTGTGCTGAATACAGGTCATCTTCACCCAAAAATCATTGCAGCAGTGACTGAGCAACTGGGAAAATTTACCCATACAGCATATCAAATTTCCCCATATGAAAGCTATATTTCTCTGGCAGAGCGTATTAATGCAGCAGTACCTATCGATGGTCCTGTCAAAACCGCATTTTTCACCACAGGTGCGGAAGCAGTTGAAAATGCGGTGAAAATTGCGCGTAGCTATACTGGTCGTCATGGTGTAATCACTTTTAGTGGTGGTTTCCATGGTCGCTCATTCATGGCAATGGCTATGACTGGTAAAACTGCACCATACAAACACGATTTTGGTGTTATGGCGGCAGGTGTATTCCATGCCCGCTATCCATCAACGCTACGCGGTATTAGTGTTGATGATGCCATGAACAGTATTGATGATATTTTTATCGCAGATCTTGCACCACATAACGTTGCAGCTATTGTACTGGAACCGTTACAGGGCGAAGGCGGTTTCCATGCTGCACCTGTCGAGTTTATGGAGCGTTTACGTGCGCTGTGTGATGAGCATGGTATTTTGTTAATTGCTGATGAAGTACAAACAGGCTTTGCCCGTACTGGTAAATTGTTTGCTATGCAGCATTATCGTGTTAAACCAGATTTGATGACCATGGCAAAAAGCTTGGGTGGTGGATTGCCGATTTCTGCAGTGTCTGGTCGCAGTGATGTGATGGATGCACCAAACCCAGGTGGTTTGGGGGGTACCTATGCTGGGAACCCATTGGCTATTGCCGCAGCACATGCAGTGATAGATGTTATTGAACAGGAACAATTGTGTGACCGAGCTAATTTGCTAGGTGAAGAACTTACGAGCATTCTAAAAATTGAGCAACAAGCTTCGTCTGCCATTATTGATGTACGTGCATTGGGTTCAATGGTTGCTGTTGAGTTAGAAAGCGCTGATCAGGCGAAGGCTGTACAACAATACGCCATGCAGCAAGGTCTTTTACTATTGATTTGTGGTCAAAAAGGTAATGTCATTCGTTTCCTGTACCCTCTGACGATTCCTTCGGAACAATTCCGACAAGGCTTGGAGATTATAAAGCAAGCATTGGGTTCGCTACAATCTGATGGACATTCAGTGAATCAAAAAGCGGGGACAGTGGTGTGATTCAGGAGAGTTTGCAGTATTTACTTAAGCATCCAGATATCATATTTCTGCCGCCAACAGAGTCTGCTTATATTGATGTGCATGATGCAGCAACAAGGAATACTTTAGCGTGGGTAAAAAGCCATGATCGCGCTGCCATTGAAACTTTGATCAAGCGTTCGGAAGTTGCTCAAGTCGCTTGGAAAAAACAAACCGCTCTGGCACGCGCTGATGTCCTGTGGGCTTGGTATAATTTGATGCAGCAGCATAAAGAGGATCTCGCACAGATTCTCACTGCTGAGCAAGGAAAGCCTTTAACTGAAGCACGTGGTGAAATTGGTTATGCGGCATCGTTTATACGTTGGTTTGCAGAGCAGGCACGTCGTATTGATGGTGATATTATTCCATCCATCCAACCAGACCAACGCCTGTTGGTATTAAAACAACCAATAGGTGTTACCGCAGCAATTACCCCATGGAACTTCCCTGCTGCCATGATTGCCCGTAAAGTAGCGCCCGCCATTGCAGCAGGTTGCAGTATGCTGGTGAAACCAGACGCACAAACGCCATTGACTGCTTATGCGATGGAAATATTGGCAATACAAGCGGGTTTACCCGTTGATGTGCTGATCACTGTCAATGGTGACTCGAACGAAGTTGGTAAAACACTCTGTGATAGCGATATTGTGCGCAAATTGAGCTTTACTGGTTCTACTCAGGTGGGACGTATTTTAATGCAGCAATGTGCATCCACTATAAAAAAACTATCCTTAGAGCTAGGTGGTAATGCACCTGTTCTTGTATTTGATGATGCTAACCTAGACCAGGCTGTAGAAGGCATTATGGTGAGCAAATTCCGCAATAGTGGTCAAACCTGTGTATGTGCTAATCGTATTTATGTACAGGATGGCATTTATGATGCTTTATCCACCCGGTTGGCAGAAGCAGTTATTGCGCTAAAAGTGGGTGATGGTCGTATAGAAAGCACCACACAAGGTCCACTGATTAATCAAAATGCGGTTAGCAAAGTAGAGTCACATATTGCGGATGCAACAGCCAAAGGTGCCAAAGTATTGATTGGTGGTCAGCGTTCGGTTTTAGCTGGTACCTTCTTTGAGCCAACGGTGTTAACTGAAGTAACTCAGGATATGTTGGTATCTAAAGAGGAAACTTTTGGGCCTTTGGCAGCGCTGTTCCGCTTCAATACGGAAGCAGAAGCTATTTCTTTTGCAAATGATACAGAGTTTGGCTTAGCTGCGTATTGCTTTACCAAAGATGCTACACGTCAATGGCGTGTTGGTGAGGCATTAGAATATGGCATGGTGGGAATTAACACAGGTCTGATTTCCAATGAGGTGGCGCCATTTGGCGGTATAAAACAATCTGGTTTAGGGCGTGAAGGCTCTAAGTTCGGCATTGAAGAGTATTTGGAAATCAAGTACATGTGTATTGATCTATCTTGATTTAAATTACCCCAAAAACCCAGTCTTGTAAAAGTAATGACTGGTTTTTATTGGGGTTGTGAAATGATGTCAGATAAAAACAGAAGCTTAACTTGGGAAATGACACCAGCATAGTTCAGCATAAAAATAAGTAAAAAAACCCAAGTATCTTTAATAGATTGGTTCTAAATAAAAAACCCAAGTTCAGCGAAATATCGTTAAGCTTTTAGTATATGACGAAAAGCTGCTTTATACGGATTCAAGCAATAAGCAACGAGAGTCGCCATCATATTTACCATAAAGTTGTTCACTGAATGATGTCGGGAATGTTCAATCTGACGCAATTTTTTTCACTGATCACTCGATAAACAATCAATGGTCTTTAAGCGCTGCGCTTGAGTGCTTGGTAATGAAAAAATTGGCTCCCTTAGAAACGAAATAATTGGCTCTCGTTTACACAATATTAACACGACACATTAGAGACTCTACAGGTGAATCATTGAGTTCACATGTATTGACTAATAAATATTAAGGATGAATGCTATGTGTCGTTTAAAAATAATCAGTGGGGTATTGATAGGTATTACTGCCCTATCAGCTTTCGCCAGCGATTTAACTATAGGCAATGCTGATACTAATCTGGGGGCTTTAACATTATCTGGTGATTTCCGTATTCGTTATAATGATAACAATTACAATTCTTCTTCGGATCACAAACTGGCATTTTATGCGTCCAAGATTAAATTGGACTATAAATCGGCGAGCAATCTGTTCGGTCGTGTTGAGTATCGTTGTTATCAGTTCAATACTCTATGTGATTTTTCCGCACTGGTTGATGGATATGTTGGCTATCAACTGAATAAGACTGATAATGTTAAAGTCGGCATACAAGAAATTCCATTTGGTCCAAGCCGTTTTTGGGAGCCCACTTGGTATGGTGGCTTAATGAGTGGTATTGGTTTGGAAGATACACATAATTTGGGTGTGACTTACCATTTTAACCTGATGCCAAAAACACAGATTGATATGGGCTATTTTGGTCGTGATGGTGGTCACTATTTCGGTAAGAGTACTGATTCAGCCCGATATAGTGCCAATTTTGTAAAACCAGATGACAGCAGCCAAAGCCAACTGAAAGAGAAAAATATGCTTGTTGGTCGCGTGATTCAAGATTTACCCAATGTTGGTGACTTGAAAACCAATGTAGGTGCGTCTTATTTGTATTCTCAATTGGATAACGTGACTGCCGATAAAACTGGCCATCGTCATGCATGGTCTGCTTTCAGCACGATGTCTTATGGTAATCTGACTTTAAACCTGACGGGTGGTCAGCAACATATATCAAATAAAGATTCAATTCATCCAGATTATTCAGTCATGGGCAGTTTTGATTATGCTTATAATGTTGCCAATCAAGGGAATTTCTATACTACAAATCTGAGCTACATCTTTAAGGATGTGGGTAAGATTGGTGACATCTCGCCGTATTGGATGTACAGCAGCTATGTGAAGGACAATAAGGCTTATCAAACATCGACACGCAATATTGTAGGTCTTGAAGTTGACCATAACAATATCTCTGTGATTGCTGAGTACATTCTTGGTAAGAATGATGCAGGATTGAATGCCGCAGACTTTGCGGGTAGTCACCAAAGTCAACAAGATCGTTTGGTTCAGTTGTTATTGGTCTATAAATTCTAATGTCATATTGGAAATAGCAAAAACAGAGCTTTGTTTCTTGACCCTTAAAAGTCCCATTTTATATCGTGGGATTTTTTTCTTCGTGTGGCTATTTTGAGTAGGAAGAATACTATAATCAAACCGTTAAATTTCTCCTACTGTGATGAAAAAACATACGAAATAATCAGGCCATAGAATTGACTAACTATTCCCTACGCTAACATTTAATCCATATCTACATCTCTTCCATTATTTTAAATCAAAACTACCTCAATTAAAGCTCAATCATGAATTTTTCAGGGTCTACGAGAACATATTCGTTTTAACTCCAATTCAATTTCTCCAGCTCAAAATATTATTTTTTATGAATTTCAAATTGAGCAACAACGATTCGAATAGAAAAACTTTCATCAAGCTTGGCTAAAACTGTCCGTCTAAAATGTTCTGAATAATCTAAAAACCTAAGGTCTTACATTTTTACCTGTTTGACTACATTTCATTGTCAATGCTGATTGGTTTCCATATGTCGATCAGCCAGACATATGTTGAGATTACACCTTTGCAGTCGCCTGCACTGACAATGTTAGTCTTATTTATCAGGCTCTATTTTTCTTTAAATACTGTCAAATTCAGACTAAGCGAGCCAATCATTCTTTTTTCAACAAGTCATCTGATTGGCTCCTTTGACTTTTATCAAATTGGCTCTCGTTTGTCATTAGTCTACGCGACATAGTGGAAACAGGACATTCGTGTAGAGCGCGAGCTGGATTTAATATAACCGGCACAGCAGTTATTACATTAGAAGTGATATTTACATTAAACCTCTTGCATTAGTCAAAATTTGAGCAGGGATAAGCTTGGATTTATAAGGTATTGCATAACGCCTGAATGACCAAAAAACTACTTTTGCAAGCGGTCTAGTGTTCGAAAAATAAAGACTAAAGACAAATAGAAGGAATAAAAATGATCAGTGACCCAGCTAAAATCATTGATGATGAAACGACGTTACGGCGTGATTTAACTGCTGCCTATCGGTTGGCTGCCATGTTTGGTTGGGAGGACACTTTATATACTCATTTTTCAGCCCGCCTACCTGGTGAAGGGGAACCACGCTTTCTGATTAATCCATTTGGTCTAATGTTTGACGAGGTTTGTGCCAGTGATCTGATTGTTGTTGATTTACACGGTAAAGTCCTCTCAGGACACTCTCCGTATAATCCAGCAGGATTTACTATTCATAGTGCCGTACATATGGCAAGGGAGGATGCACATTGCGTTATCCATACGCATACATTAGCAGGTATGGCAGTGGCTGCCAGTGAACAGGGGTTGTTGCCACTCAATCAGATCAGTCTTGAATATTACAATCGGGTTGGTTATCACGATTATGAAGGGGTTGCTTTTAATCTAGATGAACGTAGTCGCATCCAGACATCACTCGGCAAAAATAGCGCCTTAATTCTACGTAGTCACGGTTTGTTATCAGTCGGAGCAACCGTTGCTGATGCTTTTCAGATTATGTACTACCTAAACCGTGCTTGTGAAATTCAATTGGCCACAAGCCAATTGGCAATACTGGGGCAGGTACGACAGGTTGAGCCTGCTTTATGTCAACATGTGAGTCAGCAATTTCAAAGTGTAGAACATGAGCGTCAAATTGTTTGGCAGGCCTGGTTACGTAAATTAGATCGTATAGATCCGTCATATAAGGATTAATCGAACATGGCAAGAATTGTTATTACCGATACAGGTGGACTTGACTTTGCCCCAGGTATTGCTGTGTTGGATGCAGCTGGACATGACACGGTTTTACTTCATGAAGGAGAGGGTTTGCTTACACACTTGGCTGATTTGGAAGGGCTGATTGTCAGTTTTTGCCGTATTGATGCAAGTGTAATTGCAGCAGCCCCATTGTTGAGAGTAATTGTGACCACCACGACAGGGCTAGACCAGATTGACACGCATGCTGCAAAAGCAGCTGGCATTGCTGTTTTTGCGTTGCCTAGTCCGGCCAGTGAGGAGGTCGCAACACATGCATTGGCAGGCATACTGACGTTGTTGAGAGAAATTCCTGCTGCACGTGAGGCTTCAAAGTATTGGGATTTTAAAAAAATTCCAACACCTCCACGAATCAGTGAACTCACGCTTGCTGTTTACGGTATGGGACGTATTGCTAGAGCATTGGTCACACGTGCCCTGCCATTATTTGGACGTGTTGTTGCGTATGATCCATATATACCCAGTGAGGCATGGCCTATAACGGTTGGACGTGTTGATTCACTCGATGATCTTTTTCAGATTGCAGATGTGTTGACCTTACATGCTCCAGCCACATTGGAGAATCATTATATTGTGAATGCGCGCACGATTGAGTTAATGCCTCAAGGTGCGTCAATCATCAATGTTGCACGTGGGGAGCTGGTAGATACACAGGCTCTCATTTCAGCTGTTCAGTCTGGAAGACTGCGTGGCGCATTTCTTGATGTTGTTGATCCAGAGCCTCCTGAAGCAGATGCTCCTGTACTCCATGAACCAAGGATTGTGGTAACACCTCATTCAGCTTTTTTTAGTAAAGAAACTGAACTGGCTTATGTAATGCTTGCTGTTGAAAATCTACAGCAGATATTTGAATGACAAAAAAAGAAAAGGAAAATTTCTATGGGTATTGATATAGCGATTGTTGTTTTTTATCTTGTTGTAATGCTGATATTTGGTTTTTTAGGAAAAGCAAGGACCAAGAACAGTAGTGATTTTCTGGTCGCAGGTCGTCGCCTTGGTTTTGGACTATATACAGGTACTATGGCGGCGGTCGTACTTGGCGGTGCGTCTACCGTTGGTGGCGTTGGTCTTGGTTACAAGTTTGGTATTTCTGGCATGTGGCTCGTGGTCGCCATTGCGATTGGCTTAATTTTGCTCAGCCTGTTTTTTGCCAGCCCAATCCAAAGATTGCGTGTGTTTACGGTTGCTCAGATGCTGCAATTACGTTATGGCATTAATGGGACTGCGGCATCTGGTATTGTGATGGTGTTATACACACTCATGCTGACAGTCACCTCAACAATTGCATATGCAACCATCTTTAATGTGCTATTTGGTACACCACAGTGGATTTCTGTGATGATCGGTGCTGTCATCGTCATTCTTTACTCTTCGATTGGCGGTATGTGGTCAATCACATTAACTGACATGGTACAGTTTGTACTTAAGACGATTGGCGTATTTGTTTTATTGTTGCCATTTGCTTGGACTCAGGCTGGTGGCTACGATGGTATTATGGCAAAGCTAGGTCCAACAACTGGTGCAGCACATTTTGATCTTGGTACCATTGGTATCGACACAATCATCACTTATTTTGTCATTTATTCGTTTGGCATGTTGATTGGTCAGGATATCTGGCAGCGTGTGTTCACAGCCCAGTCACCTAAAGTCGCTCGTTGGGGTGGTACTGTAGCGGGTGTTTATTGCTTGCTGTATGGGGTTGCCGGGGCTTTGATTGGGGTTGCAGCTTCTGCTTTGTTACCAGATATTGCTGCAAAGAGCGATGTTTTTGCTGCTGTTGCTGAGAAAGTATTGCCTGTAGGGTTATCGGGAATTGTACTTGCTGCAGCTCTCGCTGCAATGATGTCTACAGCTTCTGGAGCCTTAATTGCTTGTGCCACTGTATCCAGAGCCGATGTGATGCCATTTTTTGGTCATTTGATGGGCCGAAAAAGTGATTCTGGCGAGGTTAATCCTGAACATGATATACGCGCCAATCGGTTATATATCATTGGACTTGGAATGGTTGCGACGATTATTTCAATGGTGGTAAGTGATGTGGTGACTGCATTGACCATTGCCTATGATATTCTTGTGGGTGGTTTGCTGGTTGCAATTCTTGGTGGGTTTATATGGCAAAGAGCAACTGGCATTGGCGCCTTGGCTTCTATGGCTGTGGGTACGGTAGTGACACTTGCGACAATGATCTTTACCAATGTATTGGCCAATGAACCCATCTATTTTGGTCTGCTGTCGAGTTTGGTGACCTATGTTGTCGTGAGCCTGATGAGCAAGCCTACGCCTGCTGAGGTGCTGAATACATGGCAAGACCGATTATCAGGTCGAGAGATTGCTGTTTCAGATGATCTAATGAATGCAACAGAATCAATAAAAGTAGAACAGAAGTATTGAGCCTTTCCCACCACATTCAAAATCATCACTGGAGTATGAAAATGAGCAATAAACCATTTAACCAGCCTTTAAGTGGTAATGAAATGCCGCGTTGTGGCGGGATAGCCACAATGATGCGTTTGCCTATGCAAGTGAATGGTGAAGGGCTAGATGTAGCATTCGTAGGTATTCCATTTGATATAGGCACCTCTAATCGTCCTGGCTCCCGTCTGGGACCACGACAAATTCGTGATGAATCACGAATGTTGCGTCCTTATAACGTGAATACCTTTGCTGCACCTTTTGAAAGTTTACAAGTGGCAGATATCGGTGATGTGCCAATCAATACCTTTAACTTGCTAAAAAGCATAGATATCATTGAATCATTTTATCAAGAAAACATTTTAAGATACGACTGTAAGCCAATTACATTGGGTGGTGATCACACCATTGTGTTGCCTATCTTGCGTGCTATTACCAAAAAGTATGGGCCAGTGGCGGTCGTACATATCGATGCACATGCTGATGTGAATGACGAAATGTTTGGTGAAAAAATTGCACATGGCACACCATTTAGACGCGCCGTCGAAGAAGGCTTGTTACTCAACGACAAAGTATTTCAGATTGGATTACGTGGTACGGGCTATAGCGCTGATGAATTCAAGTGGTCTATTGATCAAGGCTTTACCGTTATCCCAGCTGATCAATGTTGGTATCAATCATTAGCCCCAGTAATGGCAAAGATTCGTGCCAAAATTGGTGATAGTCCATTGTATTTAAGCTTCGATATAGATGGTATTGATCCAGCCTATGCCCCTGGTACAGGAACTGTTGAAATTGCTGGATTAACCGTTCCGCAATCATTGGAAATTATTCGTGGTTTGAAAGGTTGCCAACTGGTTGGAGCTGATCTAGTGGAAGTCTCTCCTCCCTATGATCCATTTGGATCAACAGCAGTATTGGCAGCTAATTTAGCATTTGAGATGCTGTGTGTATTTCCAGGTGTGAAATATGATGAATTGTAGGCTAAGCTAATTCACTTGAGTTTGGTATATTTATCATAAAATTGTTCACTGAACGATACTGTGAATGTTCAATCTGATGCGAGTTTTTAACTGATCATTCACTGTTTCAATCAAGCCTCTTTTACTTAGCAATTGTTTTCTTCTTCTGTGCGAGTTGGAATCTTTTGCATATTTATCCATGCAGGAGTTAATCGTTTTAATCCTCTTGCCGCCAAAACTTTTGTTTTAGATGTAATCAAATAATCTTAATCTCGCTGTCAATTTTACTGACCTAATTTTGGTCACACCGAATACTTGACAATAGTTAACTCGGTCAACTAATGTCCTTTCTTTTATACAAAAACCGAGAACTACTTTTAGCTCAAAGGAGAGAGCCAATTGCGCAGTTTACTGGGAGATCATGTATTGTTACGGCTGCAACAAGAAACAGGGGGCGCGTTACATCAGCGCTTGTTTCATTGTTTGCGTAACGCCATTATTGAAGGTGTATTACCTGTAAAAACGCGTTTACCAGCCTCTCGTGATCTCGCTAGAGAAATTAACGTATCTCGCAATACGGTGTTATCTGCCTATGAGCAATTACAGTCTGAGGGCTACGTTGAAGCACGTACTGGACATGGCACTTGGGTCTCAGAACACTTACCTGAAAGCTTTCTCAATACACAAATATTTCATCCATATAAAACAACGCCAGCAAACGAAAATTATTTACTGTCCCAACGTGGAACTTATCTACTGGGACATGCCTCGGCATCACCATATCAATGGGGTGCATTTGTGCCAGGAGCACCAGATGTCACCGAGTTTCCACATCACATTTTTAGCCGCATTCAGGCCGATCTAAGCCGCGAACCAGATATCAACCACTTAATCTACAGTAATGCAGGTGGCTGCGTAGAATTACGACAAGCTTTAGCAGATTATTTACGCGTCGCACGCTCGGTACAATGTGATACAGACCAAATCATTATCACAGAGGGCGTTCATCAGGCCATTGATCTAGTATCCCGTGCATTAACAGATTTAGGCGATCATGTCTGGATCGAAGACCCCGCATATTGGGGCGCGCTTAACATGCTGCGGATTAATGGTCTCAATATAGTCCCTATGCCCGTTGACGCTGAAGGCATGCGACCTGAAACGAATCCAACCACTCTACCAAAGTTAATTTTTGTCACCCCATCACACCAATATCCCCTAGGTTCACGCTTAAGTCTGGCTCGACGTAAACAATTGCTGGAGTTAGCTAAGCAACATAGCTGCTGGATTGTGGAAGATGATTATGATAGTGAGTTTCGTTTTGCTGGACAGCCTTACCCAGCATTACAAGGGCTGATTCCCAATGCACCAGTGATTTACATGGGAACCTTTAGCAAAACCATTTATCCAGCACTACGTATTGGTTACCTGATAGTACCAAAGGCATTGTTCACACCATTACGAACTGTTGCCGCAGAGTTATATCGTGGCGGGCACCTGCTAACTCAACGTGCCTTGGCAGAGTTTATTCGTGGGGGACATTACGAGGCGCATATTCGCCGTATGCGCTTATTGTATGGCAAGCGTAGGGCTTATTTAGTCAAACTAATTCAGCGTTATCTGGGTAACTTTTTCCTTCACGAATTTGATGAGGATTCTGGTCTACATCTGGTGATGCAACTACCCAACACATGTGATGATGTCAACATTGCCACAGCAGCCTTACAGCGTGGTGTTAAAGTACGCCCATTATCACAATATTATATGCACTCACATGCTCATATGCAGCGAGGACTATTATTAGGTTTTGCCTGCGTTGAAGAAAAAGAAATGCTGATGGCCTTTGGTGTGTTATTACAGTGTTTAAAAGAAGCAGGAATTACGACTTTGCAAAATAGTGTATGAAAATAAAAAAGCCCCATTGTGAGACAATTTATGACGGCTCGCAGTCGTAATCCCTCTCCTTATATCCTCGGCTAAATGCCAAACTACTACACAGAGACAAAACCACACTTGAGCTTGAAACTTAACCTAAATCAAGCCAGTATTTGGCTAAGTCAAAAAAGATGAGTTCGATTGCCAGATATATTGACTGTACATCAGCCTTTTCAATAACTTTAAATCTTTACAATTTTTCCAGCGTTACTTTAGCCCTTCCAATTTTATATTGAACTTCAGCACAATCCTTTTTATCTTTCTTATATAAGCTTGAACTTTAAGTTTTTTATTAGAAAACATGCTTATATGTCCACGCCAATGAAAAGAATAAACCACATGATCTATCTCCACATTTAGCTTTTCAGGCTGTTCTTCCAAAACAACTGAACCTGTTTTTAGTCAGTGCTTCCACGTTCTTGATGGGGTGCTTACTGGGTTATAACAGCATTGGCTATATGGCACCTGTGTTATTGATTGGGCTGCGTTTTATCCAAGGCTTTGCCGTTGGTAGAGAATCGGATGGTGCAATCTTGTCGTTGGGTGAACATAGCCCAAATCATCAACATGGATTTTTTTGGGGGGGCTTTCCACAATCTGCCATAAGCGATGGAAATATTGGGTTGATCATCTGGGTATTCTTGCATTTCTCAGCAATTAGTTCAGGCAATTACGCCACGATTTTTGTGATGATGTGTATTGGTCTCTTGTTCTAAGCCATGGCATACGCCGCTGAATCTGCAACATTGGCGGAATTGTTTCCAACCCAAATGCGCCATTTAGGTGTTTCTTTTTCTTAACAATTTGCATCAATCTTAGCAGGTTCAATGGCACCGATTATTTGTGCCTATTTGTTTAAAACTTACGATGCAACATTGCCTATCGAGATTTATATTGCAATCGTTTCATTCGTTTCAGTACATGCTGTAGCAAGCCTGAAAGAATCGAAAGGCATTGATTTAAAAGATGTAAAATAGTTTAAAACGTTTTTTGACCACATTAAATTTTCCAACAAGGGCAGCTTAATCTGGTGAGCGGTATATCACCCTGATATTTTAAGTCTTTCAACTTTCCGGAATCAGCGCTATTCCGGACCCAGACGCAACAGACATCAATAAAAAACCAATCCGAAGATTGGTTTTTTTTATTTCCATCAATG
>NZ_JAPKMY010000018.1:0-51752 GCF_026344175.1 Acinetobacter nematophilus | reverse complement strand
TAACACAAAGGGGCAAAATAAAATGAAAAAAACGTTAAGTTAAAAGATGCTAAAAAGTAATTGAATACAAAAAAACAAACCCCATCACAATGACGGGGCTTTTTTGGTATTGAGGTATGGGATCTAACTTCTGTTCAACCTCTTCACGCTTATCCTGGACCTTTCAATCCAACAAACTCATGACATCTTCTTCTGACAATTTCACTTCATTTTCATGATCGATACTCAATACGGATTTGGCAAGATTTGCCTTGTTCTTTTGCAAAGCTAAAATCTTTTCTTCTATGCTTTGATTGGTAATCAGTTTATAGACAAAAACAGGTTTGTCTTGACCGATTCTCCATGCACGATCAGAGGCTTGATCTTCCGCAGCGGGGTTCCACCATGGATCAAAATGTATCACAGTATCAGCAGCGGTCAGGTTCAGTCCGACACCACCTGCTTTTAAACTGATCAAGAAAACAGGAATTTCTCCTGATTGGAATGCCGTGATCACCTCGTCACGCTTTTTAGTTTGTCCTGTCAGTTTTACATTTCGAATGTTTAATGCTTTCAAATGTTCTTCAATCAGTTGAAGCATGGTTGTAAATTGGGAAAAGATCAAAATCTTGCGTCCTTCTTCAACCATGCCTTGCACCATATCTAATAAATGATCCAATTTAGCAGATTCAACATTTTGATTTTTAATTTGATCAAGCTGTAAAAGGCTAGGATGACAACAGACTTGGCGGAGTTTGAGTAGGGCGCTTAAAATCTGGATTTGACTGCGATGGAAACCCTTGGCTGCAATGAGTTCCCGGATATTTTTTTGCATTGTTGCACGAACAGCTTCATAGAGTTTGGATTGCTGTTCATTCATGTCAATATTGACTTCAATTGTCGTTTTCTCTGGAAGTTCTTTAGCAACTTCTGTTTTTAAACGACGCAACATAAATGGCTTAATACGAGAAATGAGCTTGGCTTTTGTCGCTATATCCGCATGTTTTTCGATAGGATTGCGATATTTTTTATTAAATAACTCTTGGCTGTATAGAAAACCTGGCATGAGGAAATGGAATAAAGACCATAGTTCACCTAGATGATTCTCCATCGGGGTGCCTGTTAAACAAAGACGGTGTTTTGCCTTGATTTGACGAACCACTTGAGATGCTTTGGCCCGCGGATTTTTGATGTTTTGTGCCTCATCTAAAATCAGCATATGGTACTGATGTGGCAATAAAAACGCTTCATCACGACCAATTAATGGATAGGTACTCAGCACAACATCTGCATTTTGAATATCTTGGAAATATTCCAAACGATCTTGGCCTTGAAGCACTAAAACCTTTAACTCCGGGGTAAATTTTTCCGCTTCTTTACGCCAGTTATGCATCAGAGAGGTAGGCGCAATAATCAAGGCTGGTCGTTTTTTCAGGCGACCTGCCTGCTTTTCGATGAGAATGTGCGCAAGCGTTTGCGCAGTTTTACCTAGACCCATATCATCAGCAAGGATACCACCATGTTCAGTTTCACGTAAAAACTGCAACCATGCCAGACCTTGCTGTTGATAGGGGCGTAATTCTCCTTGAAAGCCTTTAGGCGTCGCAATTTGATGCTGATAACTACTTTGCAGCTTTTCAGCAAATATCTGTAAGCGCTCACTACTTTGCCACGGCATACCCAAATGATGCTGTAAATCTAAAAATTGTGCAGCATCGTATTGATCTAATGATGCAGATTCTGGGTGACGTAAAATTTCTTTGAGATAAATCAGAATAGGCTTAATGTCTTGTACTTTTAATGCCAATTGAGATTGAGCCTCTTTTAAATGAACGATGAGAAAACTTTCATCCTTCATTTGTGCAATATAATCGTCTTCTAAAAGGTGTGGATTATGTTGAATAGCATAACCCAATAGGTCAATCAGATTGTAGGTTTGCCCATGCACATCTTGAATGGTTGCGCCGACATTAAACCAATCTTGCTTTTTTTCCGATTCAGTCAAAGACAGCTGCAAATTCTGTGTGGCACGTAAATTGAATTGACTGTCGGCTGTATGTTCCACTTTCCAGCCAAGAAGTTCAATCTTATTTTCAGGGATCAACTGGTCAATCCATGCTGTAGGATCTGCACAAATAATTGAATTTTCGGTGATATTTTCAAATGCAGGTCTTTTGCTTTTCGGTATTTTTTTGATCCATTGCAGCGTTGGAATCGCAGCCATCAATGCATCAACATGTTGTTTTTCTACGACAAGATCACGTTGTTGTCGTACTGTTTTTTGCTGAATGTTGCTGACAAAACATTCATCAGGAAAACCCGCTTTAATTCTTCCAGCTTGATATTCAAATTCAATTTCTGCAAATGCGTAATGATGCATATGACCTAAACGATCATATTGCGGATGAGTACCGAAGCGTAAAATAGGGATGGGTTTTCCAGTCAGAATATCAACACTTTGTGTACATTGGGCTTGTGGCAAGTCTTCAAAACACGAATAAGGCTGAATCGCTTGTTGAAACTCAGGCATAAGTTCAACAGGCATCTGAGGCATATTGAGCAGTTCTTCAATCATTTCACTGGAATAGGATGATTCAAGTGCACCCACTTGATTTTTCAAAAGATCAAGATAACTTAATGGGTGAGAATGAATAATGTAGATGTTTTTTGCATGTTCATCCGTAATTTCTGACTGCTGATCATCGAAAAATTGTGCTTTTAATTTTTCAGTTTGTTGCTCAGGTTGAGATTGCCAGTTAAATTCGATTTTATAGTTTTGTTCAGACCAGATTAATGCGGGTCTTTGCACATCCAATGCATAACAATCCCCACTCAAAACTGCAGTTTTAAGATGCTCCTGATAGATACCTGAAATATCCCATGATGAAGGATAAAAATGAGCATTGTTAAAATTTAATTTTGCAAAAAAGTAGAGGTGGCTAAAGGTTTTCTTTTCTTCAGGACTGACTTTCAAACGTTCATTGAGTACATTGTCATAACTGGTATACAGCGCTGTATCACGGATTTTTCCATCTTTATTATGACGAACTTTGTATACACAAAGTTGCAGTTGAGCCGAGTTATTTTTAGCTTGGAAGATATAGACCAGTTGATGAGGTGTTTTTTTGGTGCTGGGCTGAATTTGAGCCAATTGCTGTTTAAATTGATTTAGCCAAGCTTTTGCAGTGCCATGTGCAGTTTGATTGGTTGTCGCTGAAGACTGCTCTGAATGGTTTAAATTCTGTCGCGTGAGTGCAGCCGACATTTCTTGATCATAAAAATGACGCGCTAAGGCGGCTGCGTGTTTACAATCATAGGCCACAGCACAACTACAGTCAGTATCGACAATCTGATTTTTTAGCGGATTGTAAATAACAGCAGTCTCATAATAATCTGTCCCTTGAACTTGTGCCTCTATCACCAAATTGTCACGGTCAGGATAAATTTCTAGAGATTTAAGATCAATTTTTTTGACATAACTCAAGCTTCGTTGAATAGTTGCCGGGCTAAAACGAGATAAAAATTGATTCAGTGTCGCCATTATTTGTAGAGCTAAAAATTAAAATGAAATTATTAAGAGTGTAACGGATTTTTGAAATGGAAGCTGAAATTAATACATGAGTTTTCAGCAAAATTGACATGTTTTTAATTATAAAATGATCATTTCTGCAACTTTAAAACCCTTAAAATCTGTCAGTATAAGTTTTTAAAAATAATGCTGGGAAGCACATCAGGATGAAACATAACCTAATTTACTATACAGATCAGCATTTTGCCTTTGCGGACTCAGTTCGCAAGTTTGTTCAAAAAGAGTTAATGCCACATATCAATGAATGGGAAGAAACTGAAACATTTCCAAAAGAACTTTACCAAAAAGCAGCAGAAATCGGTTTGCTGGGGATTGGTTTCGACGAACGTTACGGGGGGATCCCTGAAACTGATGCCTTTCATGTGCTTTTATCTTCAATTGAACTGGCTAAAACAGGTTCAGGCGGGTTGTGTGCTTCTTTATTGTCACATTCAATTGGCGCACCGCCGATCAATCACTTTGCAACAGATGAAATTAAGCAAACGGTACTCACACAAATCCTGGCGGGTGAAAAAATCTCTGCGTTAGCGATTACAGAACCAACAGGCGGCTCAGATGTCGCTGCGCTCAAAACCAAAGCCGTACGAGAGGGTAATGACTATATCGTGAGTGGTGAAAAGACGTTTATTACCTCTGGTATACGTGCAGATTACTATACGGTTGCTGTGCGTACGGATGCTGATGCCAAAGGTCCAAATGGTATTTCCATGTTATTGGTCGATGCGCATAGTGAGGGTATAACCAAATCAAAACTCGATAAAATGGGGTGGTGGGCTTCGGATACTGCACATTTACATTTCGATCAAGTTCGTGTTCCAGCAGATCATTTATTGGGTGCTGAAAATATGGGCTTTTTGGTGATTATGAATAATTTCAATATGGAACGATTTTTTCTCGCTGCCAGTAGTTATGGTTTTGCTTTAACCTGTTATGAAGAAGCTTTGGAATGGGCACGAGAACGTAAAACATTTGGCCAGCGTTTGGTGGATCATCAAGTGGTACGGCATAAATTGGTGGATATGGCAACTCGCCTGACCACTACACTGGCTTTATTGGAAGATACAGCGTATCGCCTTGGAAAACCTGAAATGCAGGGCAATGAGTTGATTGCCCAAATCTGTATGCTAAAAAATGTTGCAACACAGACCATGCAATTTTGTGCAGATGCAGCAGTACAAACGCTGGGGGGGATGGGCTTTATGCGAGGAACGAAGTCTGAACGTATTTATCGCGATGTAAAAGTGAATATGATTGGGGGTGGCGCGGAAGAAATTATGAAAGATCTCGCCAGTCGTCAATTGGGCTATTAGAATTCGAGCAATTGATTAAGATAGTACTGTATGGAAAATACAGTGTCATAAAAATAACCAGGGAATAACAAGATATGGATCATTTAAATAACCCGATTTACTACAGCGCTGAACATCGTGCATTTGCTGACAGTGTGAAGAAGTTTGTTGAAAAAGAAATTAGTCCTTATGTTAATGAATGGGATGAGGCGGGAAGCTTTCCACGAGAACTTTATCGAAAAGCGGCATCTATCGGACTTTTAGGGTTAGGGTTTGATGAAGATCATGGTGGGATCCCTGATGCAGATGCATTTCATGTTTTGCTTGCAGCCGTTGAAACAGCTAAAGCTGGTTCAGGTGGGGTACATATCTCACTGATGATTCATACCATTGGAACGCCGCCTATCCATTATTTTGCAAAGCCTCATATTCGTGACCAAGTAATGCCACAAATTATTGCAGGTGAAAAAATTTCTGCACTTGCCATCACTGAACCGAGTGGCGGATCTGATGTTGCTGCATTGCAAACCAAAGCGATACGAGAGGGTGATTTTTACCGGCTCAGTGGAGAAAAAACCTTTATTACTTCAGGTATGCGAGCTGACTATTACACTGTTGCTGTAAGAACCAATCCTGATATAAAAGGCGCCAATGGGATTTCGATGCTGCTGGTCGATGCACATAGTGAAGGTATTACCAAATCCCCTTTAAAGAAAATGGGATGGTGGGCATCGGACACCGCACATTTACATTTTGACCAAGTTAAAGTACCTGTAGAAAATCTTTTAGGAGAAGAAAATGCTGGTTTTAAAGTGATTATGAAAAACTTTAACATGGAGCGTTTTTGGCTGGCATCTATGGCTTATGGTTATGCACTGGTGTGTTATCAAGAGGCTTTGGAATGGTCTAAAGATCGAAAAACTTTTGGTAAACGCCTGGTTGACCACCAAGTGGTTCGTCATAAACTGGTGGATATGGCGACGCGTTTAACCTATACGCGCGCTTTACTGGAGGACACTGCTTATCGGATGGGCAAAGCTGAACTACAGGGCAGTGATTTAATTGCACAGATTTGTATGTCAAAGAATGTTGCGACACAAAGCATGCAATTTTGTGCAGACGCTGCTGTACAAACTTTAGGTGGAATGGGTTTTATGCGTGGAACGAAGACTGAGCGAATTTATCGTGAAGTAAAGGTCAACATGATTGGCGGTGGTGCGGAAGAAATCATGAAGGATTTGATCAGTAAGCAGTTGGGGTTTTGATTTTTGTATCTTAAATGATCTGCTCATAATGATATGTAATCGGAGAATTTCTTTTATTTTGGGACGATTTTTAAATGATTTCGACGTTTAATTTTCCGCAAATATGGCGTTATTCTCCAACACAGCGTGTAAGCTGAATTTCCACATGCCCAATAACAAATCGTCGTTGCATGAATGTCGAGGTTATCTTCTAAAAGCTGAAGAATTGTGCTCCATTGCTGATCTGAATCCAGTATTTTTGTCGATTCCTCAAACGATTGTAAAATCGTTTCCATCAGTGCAAATTTTTCGTCTTCATTGAGTTCATTTGAAAGATAAGCATCTATAAATTCATCAATACGATTTGGGTCAGCAACCTCGTATTCCCAATCTTGCATAAAAGGATCGTAGGGTAAGTTAAAGCGTTGAACCAATGCGTAAATTGCCGAGGCGGTAATGTATCGTTGAGGATATGTTTTAAGCATTATTTTTTTGTCTGTTTGATCATAAAACAAAACTTAACTTATTTCGGTTTTTTTAATATGCAATTGATGCAGAGAAACCAAGCAATATTTATTTCAAAGCCATATTTAAAACGGTTTCAGTCAATTCTTCCATTGTCATTTTACCGTTGGGCTTATACCACGTCACTGTCCAAGCAATTGCACCCCCCAATAAGCGACGCCAAATAAAAGCATCATGTTGAACTTTATTGAGTTTACGTAGCTTTTCAATCACAGTCAGCCAAATGTCCTCATAAGCATTGCGAAGTTTAAGCAACTCATCCTGTCTAGGTTTAGATAAAGCAAACCATTCATAAACCAGAACAGCCATCGCTGAACCTGTATCACCGCTAATAGAGATCAGTTCAGCTTTAATTAAGTGTTTCAATTGTTGCTCAGGATCATCTGATATTTGAATCGCATCCAACAGACGAGCATGATTATAAATAATGGTCTGTTGCATCACATGGGCAAGAATATCATCCTTACTTTTAAAATGATGAAACAAGCTACCTGATTGAATTCCAATAAAATTGGCTAACTCACGTACAGTAGTTTTGGCATAGCCTTGTTTGTGGAACAGGTAGGCAGCACCCAGCAATAAACGACCTCTAGGGCTGTCATCAAAACAGGCAATGGACTGAATATCATTGATTGAATTAGCGATCATCGGATCATTTTTTTCCATAAAGTTAAGCCATTTTTTTATTGTTTGAAATGCGTTTTAACACATTTGCCAATTCAGGATAACATTTTGCACTTTACAAACCAAGCGCTTGCTTGGTAGATTGATGTATAAATTTTATTCAGAACAATCAAAACAACATAGGTGTGAAAATGGACGATCAGCGTATTGTGAAAATTGGATGTGCCTCAGGTTTCTGGGGCGATACCAATACTGCTGCATTTCAACTGGTACATATGTCTGACATTGACTACCTTGTGTTTGATTACCTTTCAGAAATCACCATGTCAATCATGGCAAAAGCGATGATGGTCAATCCTGAGCATGGCTATGCTTTAGACTTTGTCAGTCGGGTGATGACGCCATTACTTAAAAAAATCAGCGATAAAAAGATCAAGGTGATCAGCAATGCAGGTGGGGTGAATCCTTTGGCATGCCGTGATGCTTTGCAAAAAGTGATTGATGCTCAAGGTTTAAATTTAAAAATTGCCGTGGTATTGGGAGATGATCTACTTGCTCAACAGACCACTTTAAAAACACAAAATATTCAAGAAATGTTTAGTGGAGAAAACTTACCCGATCAGCTTGCCAGTTGTAATGCCTATCTAGGGGCAATTCCAATTCGTGATGCGCTTGATCAAGGTGCGGACATCGTGATCACAGGACGGGTGGTGGACTCTGCTGTAGTACTTGCACCCTTACTGCATGAATATCAATGGTCTTTGGATGATTATGACAAACTGGCTCAAGGCTCACTGGCAGGGCATATCATTGAGTGTGGTGCTCAATGCACAGGGGGGAATTTCACCGATTGGCGTTTAGTTCAAGGTTTTGACAATATGGGATTTCCGATTGTTGAAGTCAAATCCGATGCCTCATTTGTTGTAACTAAACCCAAAGGTACGGGGGGATTGGTTTCGACTGCGACAGTTGCTGAACAAATTGTTTATGAAATCGGTAATCCTCAAGCCTATTTGCTACCCGATGTCACTGCGGATTTTAGCCAAGTAACATTACAGCAACTGGAACAGGATCGGGTTCTGGTTATTGGCGCAAAAGGTCGAGCACCCACTCAGCAATATAAAGTCAGTGCAACTTACCCAGATGGATATCGGGTGTTGGTGAGCTTTCTGATCGCAGGGCGTGAAGCACCAGAAAAAGCTCAGGTGATTGCAGATGCGATCCTGAATAAATGCGAACGTGTTTTAGCTTTACGTTCAGTGCCGCCCTTTACTGAAAAGTCTGTTGAGATATTGGGCACTGAAAGTACTTATGGGGGCAATGCAAAACCTATTCAAAGCCGTGAAGTCGTGGTCAAAATTGCAGTAAAACATATGTTTAAAGAAGCATGTCTGTTTTTTGCTTCGGAAATTGCACAAGCATCTACAGGAATGGCACCTGCACTGGCGGGTATCGTTGGCGGTCGCCCTAAAGCCTCACCAGTGATCAAACTCTTTTCATTCTTGGTGGACAAATCAGCACTCAATATAGAAATAGATATTGCTGGACAGCGCCATAAAGTTGAAATTCCATCAGGTTCAAGTGAACAGACCTATGATGCATTGCCTGTTGGAGACATTGCCCAATTTTCTGCTCAGGAAATAACGGTTCCTTTGGTTGAAATCGCTCATGCGCGTAGTGGAGACAAGGGTAACCATAGCAATATTGGGGTGATTGCACGTCAACCTGAATATTTGCCTTGGATTCGTGCCAACTTGAATGAAGAAAATGTCAAAGCATATATGCAGCATGTGTTGGACCCAGAAAAATCTCAAGTGATTCGTTATGAAATCCCTGGATTGAATGCGCTGAATTTTATGCTGGAAAATGCACTCGGTGGTGGCGGCATTGCCAGTTTACGCATTGATCCGCAGGGTAAAGCCTTCGCACAGCAACTGTTGGATATGCCTGTCAAAATCCCTGCGAATTTAAAGCCCTCTTAAGTCTTTTATAAAAGTGGAAAACTCGTTTTTATAAAAGATATTAAAAAGGGTTCAAGGAATCTAAAAGAAATTAATTGGAATTAAGACAATGCATTATCACTCAATATTTAGATCAGATGCTTTTCAAGACAAAGTCATTGTTGTAACAGGTGGTGGCTCGGGTATTGGACGTTGTACTGCGCATGAATTGGCGTCTTTAGGCGCTCAAGTTGTCATCACTGGACGAAAAATTGAAAAGCTCAATAGAGTAAGCCAGGAAATCAGCGACGATGGGGGGAAAGTACATCATATCGTTTGTGATAACCGTGAAGAACAACAAGTCAAAGACATGATTGCTGAAGTGATAGAAAAATTTGGCAAGCTTGATGGTCTGGTCAATAACGCAGGTGGACAATTCCCTTCAAACTTAGAAGGTATTTCAGCGAATGGATTTGATGCTGTAGTCCGCAATAACCTGCATTCAACTTTCTACTTAATGAAAGAAGCATACAACCAATGGATGGCAAAACATGGGGGCAGTATTGTCAATATGGCAGCCGATATGTGGGGAGGAATGCCGGGGATGGGGCACTCTGGTGCAGCACGTTCTGGTGTGGATAACTTGACCAAAACTGCCGCAGTAGAGTGGGGGCGATCAGGTGTCCGAGTCAACTGTGTCGCACCAGGATGGATTATTTCATCAGGGATGGATAATTATTCAGGTGATTTTGCCAAATTCATTATTCCAAGCTTGGCAGGTAATGTGCCACTTAAACGTATGGGAACAGAGTCCGAAATTTCTTCTGCGATCTGCTATCTGCTTTCCGAAGCAGCAGGTTTTATTTCTGGGGTTACACTCCGTATCGATGGAGCAGCTTCTTTAGGGACGCGAATGTATCCTCTGGCGGATGCTGTGAATAGCGAATCATTCAATGGTTTCCATCGTGCTTTTATTCCAGATGTACTCAAAGAACAATTAGGCAATTCATCGAATAACTCAACGACAGGAGAAAATACATGACTGTTCTCCAATCCGAAATTGCAGTCGGCAGCGAGCAATATGAACAGAACAAACAAGCGCTACTGAATCAAATTAAAGAAGTGCGCACGGTGCAAAATAAGAACATTGAAAAGTCTTATGCAGCCAAGGCCAAATTTGATAAGAAAGGCAAAATTTTACCACATGAGCGTGTTCGTTTAGCCTTAGATGCGGATTCACCCTTTGTTGAGTTGTGTGGTTTAGTCGGCTACGGCATGCATGATGATAAAGATGGCTCAGATGCAGGAGGGGGCATTATTTCAGGGATCGGATTTGTGAGTGGTGTCCGCTGTCTAATTTCTGCAAGCAATAGTGCGATCAAAGGTGGAACGATGTCTCCGATGGGGGTGCAAAAAACCTTACGCCTACAAGCGATTGCATTCGAACAAAAATTACCAATGCTGACCCTGACTGAAAGTGGCGGTGCAAACTTAAATTATGCTGCTGAAGTCTTTACCTATGGTGGAATGACTTTTGCCAACCAAGCTCGGCTTTCTGCGGCAGGTTTACCGCAAGTGTCTGTGGTACATGGCAATGCAACAGCGGGTGGGGCATATCAGCCGGGCTTGTCTGACTATGTCATTGTTGTACGCAAACAAACCGAGATGTTACTTGCGGGACCTCCTTTGCTTCTGGCTGCTACAGGTGAGGTTGCGACTGCTGAAGAGCTCGGTGGAGCAGAAATGCATGCCCAAGTTGCGGGTACAGCGGAGTTCTTGGCTGAAAATGATGCAGATGGAATTCGTATTGCAAGGGAGGTGTTTGAGCATCTCAATTGGAAAGAACAAACCCAAAAATTAAAGCGAGATTATCCAGAACCACGTTACCCTGCTGAAGAGTTACTCGGCATTATTCCTGCAAATCCCAAACAGCCTTTTGATATGAAAGAAGTGATTGCAAGGATTGTAGATGATTCTGATTTTTTTGAAGTTAAACAGGAATACGATGCATTGACTGTGTGCGGTTGGGCAAAAATTGGTGGATTACACATTGGCATCATTACCAATAATGGACCGATTACCCCACAAGGTGCAACCAAAGCGGCTCAATTCATTCATCTGTGTGAGCAGACCAAGCGTCCTTTACTGTTTTTGCACAACACCACAGGTTTTATGGTTGGAACAGATGCAGAACAAAACGGCATCATCAAGCATGGTTCAAAATTGATCCAAGCGGTGGCAAATACAACAGTTCCCAAAATTTCAATTGTCGTCGCCGGGTCATATGGTGCAGGAAATTACGCCATGTGTGGTCGTCCGCTGTCACCACAATTTATTTTTGCCTGGCCAAATTCACATGTTGCAGTGATGGGCTCTGCTCAAGCCGGTAAGGTGTTGCGGATTGTAGCAGAAGGTAAACAGAAAGCGTCAGGGATGGAGCCGAATGAACAGATGCTGGACTTCTTGGAACAAAGTACAGCAGCCAAATTAGAACAACAGTCTACCGCCTTATTCAATACGGCAATGCTCCATGATGATGGAATCATTGATCCAAGAGATACGCGTAAGGTTTTGATTTTCTTGCTTGAAACAATTTATGAAGCTGAGCATCGAAAACTGAACCCAATCCGTTTTGGCGTGTCGAGACTTTAAACTGTCTAATTCAAATGATTTTATGTATAGGACTGATTTTGAATCAAAAACTCTCTTGTTAAAGTGTGATAAGAGCAGATTTAATTTAAGGAAAAAAATAATGAAATTTACATCAGAGCATGACGCACTACGCCGTACTACACGTCAGTTTGTTGAGACCGAACTCAATCCATATATTCCAGCATGGGAAGCTGAAGGGCGTTTTCCAATTCATGATGTATTTAAAAAGCTGTCTGACCTGGGATTATTGGGGATTTGTAAACCAGAAGAAAACGGGGGATTGGGCTTAGATTATTCCTATAACCTTGTGGTAGCGGAAGAACTTGGGCGTGCAGCATGTGGGGGAGTACCTCTGGCAATAGGTGTACAGACCGATATGGCAACACCTGCTTTGGCCCGTTTTGGCAGCAAAGAATTGCGTGATGAATTTTTAACACCTGCCATTGCAGGTGAGTATGTTGCCTCCATTGCGGTATCGGAAGTGCATGCCGGTTCAGATGTTGCCGCGATCAAAACCACTGCAAAGAAAGACGGTGATGATTATGTAATTAATGGCAGTAAAATGTGGATTACCAATTCACTGCAAGCAGATTTCTTCTGTTTACTTGCCAATACGTCCGATGACAAACCGCATGTCAACAAATCAATGATTATTGTTCCTGCAAAATCCGCAGGCATCTCATTTTCAGAACCTTTAAATAAGCTGGGCATGCGCTCAACGACTACAGCAGAAGTTTATTTTGACAATGTTCGTGTGCCACAGCGTTACTTGGTCGGTGCAGAAGGCATGGGCTTCATGATGCAGATGATGCAATTTCAAGAAGAGCGTATGTGGGCGGCTGCCAATGCTATTGGTGGTTTAGAAAATGTTATTCAGCAAACCATTCAATACACCAAGGAGCGCAGCACTTTTGGACAACCTTTGATCAACAATCAATATGTACATTTCCGTTTTGCTGAATTGATGACAGAAGTCGAGGCCTTACGTGCTTTAACTTATCGTGCTTGTGAAATTCATGTTGCTGGTGGCAATGCGACTGAAATAGCCTCTATGGCAAAACTCAAAGCAGGACGCTTGACCCGTGAAGTCGCTGACAGTTGTTTACAGTTTTGGGGAGGCAATGGCTTTATGTGGGATAACCCTGCTTCACAACTGTATCGAGATGGTCGTTTAGGTTCAATCGGTGGTGGTGCTGATGAAATCATGCTCGGTATTATTTGTAAGCTGATGGATATTTTACCGTCCAAGCGTAAATAAATAGGGAGAATATGGAGATGACACTTTCACCATCGCTAACAGCACAGGTATTTGATTCAAGTATTGAACTTGAACAAGAGGGCAGTATTTTAACTTTATGGCTTAATCGACCTGACAGTCGTAATGCGATGAGTTTGGATATGGTCAAAGCGATTCAGCAAGTATTTCAAGTCATTGAACAGGATGTATCAATTCGTGCGGTCATTTTACGGGGTAAAGGGGGGCATTTTTGTGCAGGGGGTGACATCAAAGATATGGCAAAACTGCGTGGTGAAGCAATCAATGTAGGCTCTCTGCAACCTTATGTTGATTTCAATCGCCAATTTGGTCATATGATTCAACAAGTTGATCAAGCTCCGCAAACTGTAGTTGCAGTATTGGAAGGTGCTGTGTTGGGGGGCGGCTTTGGTTTGGCTTGTGTTTCAGATATCGCCATCAGTCTTGCTGATGCCAAATTTGGCTTACCTGAAACAGGGCTAGGCGTGATCCCTGCGCAGATTGCACCTTTTGTGGTCAAACGAATCGGTTTGACACAAGCACGTCATTTGGCGCTATTGGGATCACGTTTTGAAGGTTACACTGCATTGAAAGTGGGTGTGGTACATGAAGTCGTTGAGAATGAAAAAGCATTGGCAGTGCTGTTGGTTGAAACCATTCAGCAAATCAAACGGACTGCGCCGCAAGCCTCTCGTGTGACCAAAGCGTTATTACATCGAACCTTAAATGAGCCTTTAACAGCACTGTTGGATGATGCAGCACAGCAATTTGCGCAGGCTGTGGGTGGTGAAGAAGGCATGGAAGGAACCTTGGCATTTATACAAAAACGAGAACCGAATTGGTTTGATGGATAGCCAAGACATCAGGATTGATTTTAAGTGATTGATTTATCATTAAAATCAAGATCATCAAATCAATAAAATATAAAAATAGGGGAAACGAGAATGGCATTTTCAAAAATATTGGTGGCGAATCGTGGTGAAATTGCTGTTCGCGTAATGAAAACAGCAAAAGCAATGGGCTATCAAACAGTGGCTGTCTATTCAGATGCGGATCGTCATGCACGGCATGTTCAGTTTGCAGATGAAGCTGTCTATATCGGTGCGTCAAAGGTTTCAGCGTCCTATCTTTCTATAGATAATATTATCGAAGCATGTCAAAAAACAGGAGCAGATGCCGTACATCCCGGTTATGGTTTTCTTTCGGAGAATACTGACTTTGCCGCAGCATGTGCTAAAAATGATATTACTTTTATCGGACCACCTGCATCCGCAATTGAATTGATGGGAAGTAAACGACTTTCAAAGATTGCCATGATCGAGGCTGGTGTGCCTTGTGTACCTGGTTATGAGGGTGATCAGCAAGATATTGAATATCTTGAACAACAAGCCAACAAAATTGGCTATCCATTGATGGTCAAAGCATCCGCAGGAGGCGGTGGTCGGGGCATGCGTCTGGTTCACCAATCGGCTGATATTGTCGAAGCCTTAAAAACAGCACGTTCTGAAGCTGAGAATGCATTTGGTTCAGGTGAGCTCATTCTTGAAAAAGCTGTAATAGCTCCCCGTCATGTTGAAATTCAGGTGTTTGGCGATACGCATGGCAATTATGTTTATCTGTTTGAACGTGACTGTTCGATTCAACGCCGTCATCAAAAGGTCGTCGAGGAAGCACCTTGTCCAGTCATGACTGAAAGCTTGCGCCAACAAATGGGAGAGGCCGCGGTAGCTGCAGCAAAATCTTGTAAGTATGTCGGGGCAGGAACTGTCGAATTTTTATTGGATCAATCGGGTAATTTTTATTTCTTGGAAATGAATACACGTTTGCAAGTTGAGCATCCTGTAACGGAGATGATTACTGGACTGGATCTTGTGGAATGGCAACTGCGTGTTGCCAATGGAGAAACGCTGCCACTTCAGCAATCTGAGCTGGCCTTGACAGGACATGCGATTGAAGTCCGTTTATATGCAGAAGATCCCCGACAGGATTTTTTACCTCAAACGGGACGTATATATCGTTGGCAAGCTGCGGAGTCGCCTCATGTACGCATTGATCATGGGTTACTTGAACAGGATGAAATTAGTCCTTTTTATGATCCAATGGTGGCGAAAGTCATTGCCTATGGTCAAACCCGGCAAGATGCGATTCGGCTTTTGGCGCGTGCTGTAGATGACTGTGTTCTTTTGGGGGTAAACAGCAATAAACAGTTTTTGGTCAATTTGCTTAGACATCCGATTATTGTCAAAGGCGATACCAACACGGCATTTATCCAAGAGCATTTTCAAAATGATCCAAGTTTGCATTCACAAACACTAGATTTAGAGTATTTGGCAGTTGCCACAGCATTATTCACCCATGCTGCAAGTCAAAGCAGTTGGAATACAGGGATTGCTTTATCTTTACCGTTGAAATTGAAACATGAAGATCAACACATGCATGTACTGGTAAAACGTGATCGTGATTTAGTCGGTGTTGAAATCTGTGGGCAAAGCCTTGACATTCAGATCATTGCACAAGATGTCGACCAACTGATTTACGAAACAAATTCTGTGCGCCGTTCAATCAATTATGTCTTAGATGGAAATCGGGTTTATTTGGACGCTGTAAATGGCAATATTGCCATAGAGAATGTTACTTATGCCCCACCAGAAAGTACCGATATTGCGGGCGATGGTAAAATCCGTGCCCCAATGGATGGTGCAATTATTCATATTTTGGTCAATCCTGGAGATACTGTGTCTAAAGGTCAAACGCTACTGATTTTAGAAGCAATGAAAATACAACAACAGATTAAATCGGATGTAGATGGCGTGGTCGAGGAGATCGTTGGACAGGTTGGGCAACAGGTGAAAAAACGACAATTGGTTTTGAATATTCAGGCCTGAGTCGTTTTCAACTGGATGATATTGGTTTGATATCAACTTCAATATCGTTGGATATTGAAGTTTTATTTTGGAAATAATCAGTTTGCTGTTCCCTTGACAGCTTTTCAGTCTATTGTTATTTTTCCGCAATTCTTATCAACAAACATTCTACATGCCCATTGATGATGGCTTTGTTTATCAGCCACCTTTAGACCCGCTCGATATTATTTTTGAAGACGATGACTTTGTTGCAATTAACAAACCCGCTGGTTTGTTATCTGTTCCCGGACGTTTAGTTGAGCATCATGACAGTGCTTATTTTCGAGTATTGGCATTATACCCGAATGCCAAAATCACGCATCGTCTGGATATGGCAACTTCAGGGATTCTGCTTTTTGCCAAGCACCGTGATGCTGAAGTGGCAGCCAGTAAAATGTTTCAGGCCAGAACCGTTAAAAAAAATTATATCGCTTTGGTTCAGGGACAGATCAACAGCAATGGTCAGGTTGATGTACCCTTAATTACAGACTGGGAAAATCGTCCGCGTCAGATTGTGCATTTTGAGTTGGGGAAACCTGCTCAGACCCTGTTTGAAGCTGTAAGCTATGATGCGGAACGGGATATCAGCCGTGTATTGCTCACGCCAATTACAGGTCGTTCACATCAATTACGTGTACATATGCAATATATCGGACATCCGATTATCCGAGATAAGTTATATCATCCTGAACCCTTAAATACCGATTTAAATCGTATGGCGTTACATGCAAGTTATTTATCATTTTTACAGCCGTTTAACAATCAGCTTGTAGAAATCGTCTCTCAACCAGATTTTTAGCCACATTACGTTAACATGAGTTTGATGCAACCATATCTTCAACTCATTGAAAAAATAAGTTTTGACTCGGATATAAAGCTCAAAACAGCAATGAAAAAGCCTGCAAAATTGCAGGCTTCTTTGGTCTGATTGCCAGTGCGATTAAACTTGGTTATTTACATCGTCATTTTTAGTTTCACGAATTGCCAAGAACGCTAAAAGTGAAAGAATGGATGCAGCTGTTAAGTAGTAACCCACAGCTTGTAAACCATATTTGGTGGCAAGCTCTGTGGCGATTAAAGGAGCAAATGATGCACCTAGAATACCTGCCAAGTTAAAGGTTAATGCAGACCCTGTATAACGAACAGAAATTGGAAAGATTTCAGATAAAACTGTCCCAATCGGTCCATATGTCATGCCCATCAATGCCAAACCCACACATAAAAACAGGAACACAATCACTGTACTTCCTGATTCAAGCATACTTGCAAATACTAAACCAAAAAGTGCTGAGGCAACACATACCCCGATCGAGGTGGTTTTACGTCCAAACTTTTCAGCAAACACAGCAGAAAGTGGAATAAATGCAGCAAAACACAGTGTTGCTACAAGTTGCATTTCTAAGAATTGTGCACGAGAGTACCCCAGTTGTTTGGTTCCCCAGTTGAGTGCAAATACAGTGGTCAGATAGAACACAACAAAGGTACAAACCGCTGCAATTGTGCCGAGGAATAACATTTTATAATGCTTGGTCACAACTTCTTTAAATGGGACATTCACTTCTTTTTGTTTGTTCAGTACTTTTTGGAAAGCAGGCGTTTCATGCAACTTTAAGCGAATATATAAACCGACGATCACCAATGCCGCACTTGCGAGGAATGGAATACGCCAACCCCATTGCATAAAGTCTGCTTCAGACATCAATGCACCAAGACCAAGAAAAGAGCCTGTTGCAAGAATAAAACCAATCGGTGCGCCCAGCTGTGGGAACATTCCATACCAAGCACGTTTACCTTCAGGTGCATTTTCAGTAGCCAGCAATACTGCTCCTGACCATTCACCACCAAGACCTAAACCTTGACCTAAACGGCAGAGAGCAAGTAACAGTGGAGCAGCAATACCAATTTGAGCATAAGTTGGAAGCAGACCAATACAAACTGTTGAAATACCCATGGTCAACAATGCTGCGACCAGGGTAGCTTTACGACCAATACGATCGCCTAAGTGACCAAATACAGCAGCACCAATTGGACGTGCAATAAATGCAATGGCAAATGTCGCGAGTGATTGAATGGTTGCCGTCATTGGATCTGTACTTGCTGGAAAGAACAAGTGTGGAAAAATCAAGACTGCCGCAGTGGCATAGATATAAAAATCGAAGAATTCGATTGTTGTACCGACAAGACTTGCGAAAAGAACGCGAGTTTTTGAGTTTGTTTGAATTTCAGGAGTAGCAATAGTTGATGACGCCATGGTGAACCTTACACTTTTAAAAGTAAAACGAGTCTTTAAAGCGTAATCTTTTTAAAAAAGGCGTAATTTCTTAAAAAAACAACGAGATCAACTCAAATCCACTCCATCAGGGTCACTGAATTTTGAGTGTCTATGAATTAAATGACGTAAAGATAGATTGCAAGGAAATGTGATCCTGCACCGATCAGAACAAATATATGCCAAATAGCATGAGTGTATCTTACGCTTTTCAAGGCATAAAACAATGCGCCTATTGTATATGCTAAACCACCGATGACCAATAATTTTAATGCTTCTGGTTGCAAAAACTGTTGCATATCATCCATAACGAGCACTGCGAGCCACCCCATGGTGAGATATGCAGCCAAGGAAATTTTTTCAAAGCGATGAATGAATATTAACTTGAATAGTGTTCCAATAGCTGCAATGACCCAAAGTGCAATCAGCAAGTAATGTGCTTTAGCTGTTGGAATTGCAATTGCCAAAAATGGTGTATAGGTTCCTGCAATTAAGTAATAGATGGCAGTATGATCCAGTTTTTTATACCAGTTCCGCTTTTTTTCATCGACAGCAAAGTGGTAAATGGCTGAACTTGAGAAGAGTAAAATCATACTCAATCCATAAACCACCAATCCGAAAAATTGCCATCCTTGCAGATCATGTCCCTTAATCAGCATAAATACAGTTGCTATGGCAGCCAAAACGGCACCAAATGCATGACTCAAAGCATTGATGCGTTCTTCATGTGCTGCATATGTATGAATCATTTGATCAGTCGACATTGGATTTTATGACCTTAAAAATACACTTGTATAGTAATGCAGTTTTACCTTTAAAGTAAGACGTTTTAAAATAGGTAACTTAATTAATACGAGTTTTGATCATGTCTGATGTCGCGAGTTTATCTGTCCAAGAAAAACAGTTTTTTGATAGCGTACAGCAAGCTATTGATAATCAAAATTTAGATCGATTAATTTTAAGTCAGTATAAAGGTGAATTGACTGATCTGGAGAAAATGACCTTTCGAGTCATCCAATTACAACAAGTGCCTGTGCTGAGTTGTTTATATCGTTATAAAACCAATGATATTACTAAAAATTATCCTTTATCCGATGCTTTAAACACCATTCAACAATTGGCGGAACAATGTAAGCAAGCCAATTTATTTACCAATGAAGCAGAAATACAGCTGAAAAAGAATAAGAAGAAAGCCTTGCTGACCGTAACTAAAAACAAGGTAGGCAAATCTCCTAAAGCCGAACAGCAAGTACATGACCGTAGCAAACAGCGATTTGTCGATCAGCAGAGCTACTTTCTACAACCGCTTGGAATTACCGATGCCAATGCACAGGTGATTCCCAGTATGGCGCGTAAATGGAAACAAATTAATAAATTTGTTGAAATTTTTTCAGGAGCGTTAACGCAGATACAGCAGCAAGGACGACAGGATCAGGTGCAATCTCAAATGCCAGCATTAAAGGTGGTTGATTTTGGTTCGGGGAAAGGTTATCTGACCTTTGCTTTGTATGATTATTTGTCAAAACAGGGGCAAATTCCCTTTGTAACGGGCGTAGAGCTGAATGATAAGATGGTGAAGTTTTGTCAAGATGTGGCAGAAGTCTCTCATTTTGAACAATTGGATTTTTTCCAAGGCGATGTCAGAACTTATCATCCATCACATCTTGATGTGATGATTGCATTACATGCCTGTGATGTAGCAACGGATTTTGCCATTCATACGGGGATTCGCTTAAATGCACAAATCATCATGTGCGCGCCGTGTTGCCATAAAGAATTACGCCCGCAATTGAAAAGCCCACAAGTTTTACAACCGATGTTGCAGTTTGGTATTCATGCTGGACAACAGGCAGAGATGTTAACAGATACGATTCGTGCCTTATTACTCAAGGCATATGGCTATGAAACCAAAGTTTTTGAGTTTGTCGCTTTGGAACATACCAGTAAGAATAAAATGATTTTGGCGACCAAGCGCAAAGATTTTGTCGAACCTGACCAAGCCGTATTGGCTCAGATTCAAGCCTTGAAAACCATGTATGGTGTTCAAAAGCAATCCCTGGAGTTGTTGTTAAACGGGCAATGGGATCAACAAGATATTGGAGCAAAGTGCTAATAAGCTGATGCTCGAGAGGCGCCTCACATTTATAAGAATCGCAAGGGAAAGGTTTACCATAGGGCTAAGCGCAGTTTTATACGCTTAGCCCAGAGTGATCTGAAATGTGGCTACAGTAAAATACCGATATCAGGTTAACTAAAAACAACCTCAATTGATATACAGTTTATTTTATCAATCAACGTTATTCTTGGTTAGTTGTAGCGAGTTCTTCTTCACTTGATCCCATTATTTTTTGAGTAATCGTATCAGGAAAATAGGCTGGGTTATCCATTTCTGGCACCAATTGTTCGTCCACTTTATGAATCAAGATATGGGTTGTTAACGTCTCACGAGGTGCTTTATTGATCAGGTCTGTTAAGAAGTCGGACGCTTTAACAACAGATTTTGCTTCACTGTCTTTACTGTCTTGTACAGGCATTTGAATTTTCTCAAAATCTATGACAGGAACTTTACAGCTTAATGGTACTTGAAAATTTTCTTTATTTTCAATGATTTTTCCGTTCTGTTGACAACTTTTATATACAGCGCCTTGAGCTTTTAATTGGCGTTCAAAAGCAGGTTCAACAATTTTAAAATCGTTGCCGTTAAATTGTTCTTTAAGCATCTGTTTCATTTGTTCAGAAGCCGTTAATTGCTTTTCACCATTTTCATCAAGGTTTTTCTTTGCTTCAACTTCTGAAACACCTGCGATCGCCGCAGCCATTTTTAAATTGAGTTGATCTTGGTGATCATCTTGAGAAAATAATCCGATCATACTTTGCGAGATCACTTTGACACGATCAACATCGGAGGTTTTGGCGTAAATATTTTGAGCAGAAAGTAAAATTGCGCTATAAATAAGTACTTTAAATTTTTGATTTAACAACATAATTATTCTACAGGTTTGGTTAAGTAAGTGATAATGAATACATTATTATGCGTACATTAACATAAATTGAAACAATCAAGGACCAATTTATTGAACATTAGGATTTAAGAGAATGAGTCGATTTGAAATTCAATCAGGACCGTGGAGCCAACTTCAACACGATGCACAGTTGATTCGTAGAAAGGTTTTTATTGAAGAACAAAATATCAGTGAAGTGGATGAATGGGACGACCAAGATGCTGTCTCACTGCATTTTGTGATGTATGAACAAAATCAACCGATTGCCACTGCGCGGTTATTACAAAATGACAGTATCGGGCGTGTAGCGGTATTAAAAAGCTATCGCGGTGAAGGCATCGGGAGGTTGCTCATGCAACATATTATCGATGTTGCCAAGCAGGAACATAGAACAGTACTTAAACTATCTGCACAAACCTATGCGACAAAATTCTATGAAAATTTGGGTTTTCAATTACAAGGTGAAGCATATCTGGATTGTGGAATCCCACATATCGATATGTATCAGAGTTTAAAAAATAGCGAAATAAAATAAGGGAATATCGTCATCAATGCTCAGTATAAAAACCCCGTTAATACAGTCACTCGTTTTAAGTCAACTCAACCAATGCCAGGTATGGCTGAAAATGGAGGCTTTGCAAGCTTCTGCTTCATTTAAACAGCGAAGCATTGGTTATGCTTGTCAAAAATATTTTGAGCAAGGCGCTCAGCGATTTGTCAGCTCTTCAGGTGGAAATGCGGGTTTAGCGGTTGCTTATACTGGACGACAACTCGGTGTTCCTGTCACAGTGGTTGTTCCTGAAACCACAGCACAGCGCGCTCAAGAATTGATTGCTCAACAAGGTGCTGAAGTTATTGTACAAGGTGCTTCATGGGTTGAGGCGAATGCTTTAGCACAGTCGTTATTAACGCCAGATGATGTTTTTATTCACCCTTTTGATGATCCACTGCTTTGGGACGGGATTATCCCCATGATTGATGAGGTGATTGCAGCGGGTGTTGTACCGGATGCAGTCGTGTTATCTGTCGGTGGTGGAAGTCTACTTTCTGGTGTGGTTGCAGGTCTAAATAAACATGGGTTAGGACATATTCCAATTTATGCTGTTGAAACACACGGAACAGCGTCTTTAAATGCGTCTATTATTGCTGGACAACATGTGGAGTTGGATCGTGTAAGCGGAATAGCCACGACATTGGCTGCAAAAAAAGTTTGTCAAAATGCTTTTGATCTGAGCCAGCAATTCGATATACATAGTCAAGTTGTTTCAGACCAAGCGGCTGTAAATGCCTGTCTAAAGTTTGCTGATGACCATCGTATTTTGGTGGAGCCTGCATGTGGTGCAACACTATCGGTACTTTATGATCAGAAAATTCAGTTTAAATTGACTGATCAGGTGTTGGTTATTGTTTGTGGAGGAGCGGGTATTTCATTAAAGACTTTACAAGGATTGAATGGATAAATTCGTTGGATCAGGAATAAACGTTAAAGATATTTTGAATGCTATGCTTTGACTATGGAGCAGATGATAAAATGATTCAAGCTGTATTATTTGATCTAGATCAGACACTTTTGGACCGAACCTCGTCCCTTGAAAAATTTTTAGAATGGTAAATCAATACTTCAACCCTTGTTCCGTTATCACAACAGCAAAATTTTATTCAACGTTTTATTACTCTCGATGCGAATGGTACAGTATGGAAAGACAAGGTCTATGCACAACTCATTCAAGAATTTCAGATTTCCAAAATTACAGTACAAGCATTGCTCACGAGTTATATTGAAGATTTCAACAAGTTTTGTGTGACTTTTCAAAGTGTTGATTCAGTACTTGATCGATTGGTTAAGGCTGATTTTTCCCTTGGACTCATTTCTAATGGCCGAAGTCCATTTCAAGAGCGTAATTTTCAGGCATTGGGTGTAGAGAAGCTTTTCTCTAGCATTATCGTTTCAGAAGCCGTCGGGCTAAGAAAGCCTGATCCAAAAATTTTCCAGTTGGCGTGTCATCAACTTGAACTGATGCCTGAGCAATGTATTTTCGTGGGGGACAATGAAGTTGTTGATATTGTGGGGGCAAAATCTGTCGGCATGCACGCCATTTTATTTGATCCAGAACAAAAAGTGATATCGACACAAGCAGATCATCATGTAAAGTCTTTTAAACACATACTCAGTATTTTAAAAATAAAATGAACAGATTATATAAGCATGGCAGTGTACGACTTCAGATTTTATTTCTATTTGGAGGAGTATTGCTATTCAGTGTATTTGTACACGCTGAAACACAGCAACCATCACCATTAGCCTATGAGATACAGGTGGAAACAAAGCCAAAAACGTATGACCCAGCGACACAGTCACGGATTCGGGTCTATCGAAAGGGTGCGACAAAAACCTTAATTCAGCATTCATTTGATTGTGCAGGAAGAAAAGCTGGGATACGGGATTACTTAAGTGGAAATGGTGCATTATCTGCGCTAAAAGCGTATGCGAGAATCACCTTTAATATTGAAGAAGGGATGCCTCGTAGTGCAATGCAGAAAGAAGCTGAAAGCAATGCGATGCGAACTTACCAACTGATCTCCTATAAAGAGTTTATTTTAAATGCCGATCAACCTGTGAATTTATATGGTTTTGTATTTGGAGCAACTGATTCATCTCGGACAAAAGCACAAGTGATTGATCAATGTGTGGATGCTGTTGCTTCTTTTAGACCTCAGGCTGGGCATGATTACGAAATTTTAGGTCAATATCAAAATAACCAATGTCGATTTCAGGTATTTGATCTAAAAACAAACCATGAAGTCACAGTGTCAGATAAACTTTATGCTTGCCCTGAAAAATCTTGGAAGTTTTGGAAAAAGGGCAACTAGATGAAGCAATTGAATGCAGTTTTTTTGTGGATGATGAGCTTAGTCATCCCCAATTTTACATGGGCATCTTATGTCAATCATTGCCTATTGAGTGCTAAAGTCTTAGATATTAAAGCCCCAACAACAGTTAATTTTAACAATCAGCACAAGGATAAACTTGTTAAAAGTCAATTATTCATCAACATAAAAGTGCTTAAAGCAGAAAAACATGGAAGAGCTGATAGTGGGTGTCAAACATTCATCAATCAAACCATCAAAATAAAAATTGAACATCCACTTTCAGTGATTTTAAGAAAAGGTCAAATCATTGAGATAGAGAGTATCACCAAAGATGCATTTCCTCGTGAAGGGTACGACACAACATACTTGTTGAAGACAAACTAAAGTAAAAAGACTTTATGCTTTTTTGGAAAATCTTTCCCAATCTTCGATGGCTTTGTGACCGCAATCCAAACCAACGTGATAAGTATATTGCAATTTGCGTTTATCCTTACATAAACGCCCTGCTAACATTTTATTGTCAGGAGGACAGACTTCCAAAATACCCTGTTGATTATTTTGACGCATAAAATCGACCGTTGCATTATAACGTTGGCAGCGTTGCTTAAGACTATCTGAAAATCCAGCATGTTGATTCATTAAATATTTGGCAAAAAATTGGTCTGCTTTGCTGCTGGCTTTGAAATAGCTTTGGGTTCGAGTACGGATCACCAATAGGTTTTGAACCTGCTGCTGCTGAGCTGCCCATTGCACTGGAAGAGCATCTGCGACACCACCATCAAAATAAGGTTCACCAAAAATCTCAACAGCTTTCCTTGTAAGATAGGGAATAGAGCTTGAAGCGCGTAATCCGTCAATAATATTGTCTTTCCCTGCCCGTAAATACTCGGCATGACCAGATCGAGCATGAGTCAAGACCATGTAAAAATCAGGGTTTTGTGCAAATAAAGTGTTTTGGTCTAAAGGATTTTCCTTTTCAACAATCTCCCACATCCACTGCATATCCAGTAAATCCCCACCTTTTAAAAAACGCCCGTAACGGATAAATTCAGGACGCAGTGAATGGTCGAGATACAGTTCAATATTGCGACCCTGTTGCTTGGCAATATAATTGGCGAGATTGGTTGAACCTGATGAAACACCCACAAATAGATCAAATGGATTGAAGTTTTGTTGCAGAAAAGCATCGAGTACACCGCAGGTGAAAGCACCACGCATACCACCCCCTTCAACAACAAGGGCATTACGTAAATTATTCATGATTGATTACTGAGTGAGAACGTTGTATGTGGCGATCATTATGAGACATATTTTTCATTTGCGGATTGGACATTTGCATGTCATGGTTTGATTGCTCAGATTCTGTATGCGTAGTTGAATGTGTGGTTGACTTATTTTGTTGGCTTGGCATGTAGTCTGGTTCGTTGCTTACAGCCATATAGAAAAACAGCAGAAACAGGCAACTAAAAATCGTAGCGAAAATAACAGCTTTGGATTTCCATAAGGGTTTTTTGGGAGATTTTATATTGTTCATAGGGAAATACCTAAGAAAATGAACTATGCATCTATCTTATCGTAAAAATCCAGTCAAACGTGTACGTTGATTTAGAAAGGCATAAAATAAATATGGTTTTATACTTAATCTAAGAAAAACGGCTTCTAGCTAAGTCGGATGAGTGAAAAGACAGCGAATATTGAAATAGAGCAAAGAGGACAAACTCATAGAATCTTTTAGCTTATTTGAGGATGTTTATCAGGGAGTAATTTAAATTAAAACTTAAAATATCAAAATAATAATAAGATTTAGCCCTTAACTTATTATTTAACTTTTCAACAAATAATAAAAAAATGTATTTGAATTTAAGGACTTTAGTGTATGAAATTGTTTCTTGGAATAGAAAAAAAATGATTTTGATTTATAATAACTTCAACTAAAAATGAATAAATTATTAAAATGAATAGCTTAGTCAATAGTATTTATAAAGTATTGGATCAGTTCGGATTAACCGCTCAAAAAAGAGCCTTGCATATTCAGTTTAGCAATCCTGATCTGACCGCCCAAGTGTTTCTGCAACGCATCGATGGACAACATGCCATCAATCAAGGCGTGTCTGTGGAACTGATCTGTCTTGCAACATCTGCAAATATTCCACTCAAACAGTTTATCGGTTGCCAAGCTGCAATCGACCAAGTCACCGACCGAGGACAATTGTTCCGTACCACAGGCATCATCACCGAAGCCTCACAAGGGCAGAGTGATGGTGCATTGACGGTCTATAAGCTTAAACTTGAAGATGCGACATCACTGTGGCACAAACGCCGTAATAGCAGAGTGTTTATGAATAAATCAGTGATTCAGGTCATTGAAATATTGCATAAAGAATGGCAGCAAAGAAGTCCGCTGTTTGCTGCGAGTCTGAGTTTAGATAAAACTGGGCTGACCAAAGACTACGATGTTCGTCCCTTGATTATACAGATGAACGAAAGCGACCACGATCTACTCACTCGTTTGATGAGAAGTGAAAATTTAAGCTGGTTGATTGATGAAGCCGAACTCAATGTTGCCAACATTTCAGCACCGATCCAAGCCCAAAAACTACGTTTAATTGATGACAACAGCCAATATACTGCGCTAGAACGCAGAAACATCCGCTTCCACCGCAGCAGTGCAGTAGAACCCCTAGACACGATTACATCATTTACAGGTATACGTTCACTCCAACCGACTTCAGTACATATTCACCGTTGGCAAGCCGATATTCTTGAAACCGAAGAAGGTGCAGGCAATGTACAAAGCAAGCATCAGCACAGTGACCAGTACGACAATGCCAGTCTAGGCTTAGAACAAGTCTGGCACTTTAGCCCGGCATGGATTCCTGATCTGAATGGGGAAGATGGTGCAACCCCATCAGGCAACAGTCAGATCGAACGCTTTAACCAAAACCTCAGTAACTACTACGATGCCCAAGCCAAACAATTCACGGCAATATCGACAGTACGAGATGCACAGGTCGGCTACTGGTTTGAATTCAACGAACACCCAGAAATAGACCGGCACAGTGAGGCAGATCGCCAATTTCTAATCATTGAAAAGCGCTACTACAACCAAAACAACCTTCCCAAAGACTTAAACGAACAAATCAATCGTTTAGTTGAACAAAGCCATTGGCAGCTTACCAATATCACCACAAACAACAGTGAAGAACGCCAAGCCAATCAACTGATCTTACAACGCAGAAACATCAGCACAGCAGCAGAATACAACCCACTCAAACACCGTCCAGTGGCATATCCACAACGCGCCAAAGTGGTTGGTCCAAGTGGAGAAGAAATCCATGTGGATGAATGGGGACGCATCAAAGTACGCTTCCTGTTTACCCGCAATGAAGACCACACTCACGATGGTGGTGCAGGCTCGAATGACAATGATACCGACTCGGCTTGGGTTGATGTCTTGACACCCTGGGCAGGCGAAGGTTATGGGGCACGCTTCCTACCAAGAATTGGAGAGATTGTTGTTATTGACTTCTTTGATGGCGATATCGACAGACCGTTTGTGGTGGGTCGAATCCATGAAGCACAACGCAGCCCGAGCAAGTTTGATGACCAAGGCAAGCTGCCTGATACCAAGAAATTGGCAGGGATTAAAAGCAAGGAATATCAGGGTAGTGGCTATAACCAACTGCGTTTTGATGATACTACCAACCAGATCAGCAGTCAGTTGCACAGCAGTCATGGCGCAAGCCAACTCAATCTCGGCAATCTCAGCCATCCCAAAGAAACAGAGAGCAGTGACGGGCGAGGAGAAGGCTTTGAGCTGAGGACGGACCAATGGGGAGCTATACGCGCAGGGCAAGGCTTACTGGTCAGTACCCATGCACAAGATGGCGCATCAGGCAATCATCTGGATACAACCGCAGCCAAAAGCCAGCTAGAAAGTAACCTGAACAATGCCAAAGCATTAAGTGAAGTTGCCAAGAACCAACAGACGGATCCTTTAGAAGTCTTGGATGAATTAAAACAATTTCTGAATCAAATCGAAAAAGGTGAAAAAGATAAAGCCGATGCATTTAAACAAGCACTGATGATTTTGGCCTCGCCGAATTCAATTGGCTTGTCGAGCAATGAAGACATCCATCTTTCTGCGGACAAGCAAATCAGCCAAAGTGCAGGCGATAGTATCAATCTGAGTACACAAAAGAATTTCTTGGCGCATGCACAAAACAAAATCAGTTTGTTTGCAGCACAGGAAGGAGCAAGGCTTTATGCTGGAAAAGGTAAAGTAGAGATTCAAGCCCAAGGAGATGGTGCGGATTTGATTGCCCGTAAAGGTATTCAAATTATTTCGACTGAAGATGTGGTTGAAGTTAAAAGCTTAAAAGAAATTGTTCTTACATCTGGCACTTCACAATTAAAAATTAATGGCTCAGGTGTATTTGTGACGACTGGCGCTATGTTTGAGGTTAAGGCTGGGCAACACAGTTTTATTGGTGGAGCAAAAGTAGATTATTCATTGCCTACTTTCTATGAAAATATCTGTAAGCCATGCCTTTTAAATGCCGCAAAGTTTGGAATGGCATTTGTAGATAAATAAAATGAAAAGAGAAATTATTCTATTTAAACCGATACAGCGCTGCATCGAAGATTATCAACATGATTTGAAGATGTATTTAATCTTGGATGCAGCACAAGTTTCAGATCAAGCCTTGTCATTTATTCATGAGTTTCAAAATGACTCGAGAATAGAATTCTATTCGTTATTTTCAGGGACCACCGAGGGAAATGCACCTTTTGAAGTCGCACCTGTACTTATACTCATCCATGAATTAGAACTATTCAACGATCAGAGATTTAACTTTATTCATCAAACGTGGAAAGATGAACAGGCGCTCAGTATGGTATTGAGCTCTTTGGATCTGACTCAATTTGTTAAGAAAATGAAAAGTTATCTAACGGTTGAGTTTCCTGATGGAACCCAAAAGCTATTTAGATGGTTTGATCCAAGAATTATCAAGAAAATTCATAAAGTACTGCAAGATGAACAGGTTGATGAGTTTTTTCAAGGCATTGAGCGTTGGGTGATCGCAATTCGAAATTATCAGGATGTGTATACGAATCAATTAATGATATTGGAGCATGCTTGATGTTTGTATTGAGCCAAGAAAAATTATTTGAACTCGATGTTGAACAAAACAAAGAGTTTTTATACGACTTAGTTTATGAAATTATTAAGGAAAATCCAGTATTAAAGCTGAATGGTCAATTTGATCAGTTATTAGCACCTATCCAGACGCTAGTTGATCAATATCTTGAAAAAGGAATCAACCAAATCAACACGCTCAAATATATGGTGAAAAGCCATGTGTATTTGGGAATGGATTATCCGACTGATCCTCAATTTGCTTGGATAGAAAATGAAATGCAGCATCATGATATTGGAGAACAAGTCACTTATGTCGAGGCTTTCGATAAACTTTTGGAAGACTATAGGAAACGTGTTTTAGGGCAAGATTTCAACTTTTTTTTAACAGCAATAGCTCAATTAAAACAGAATCTTAGTCAAATAGATCATCGAGAAAAATTTTCAATTCTTTATCCAGAAAAAGCTGAGTTTTTAAGAGAAAAAGGTGTATTTGATTCTCTTCAAGATCATTATTCAAATGATCTTCAATCTTATAGCGCATATGTGCTAGGAAATGAGTTTGATCAAAATGTCTTTATAAAAAATATAATGCATTGGGAGGTGTAAGATGGGTGTGGGTGGTGCAAGTCCGACAGTAGGTACTTCATGTGCAACGTGTTTGAAAAAATTTTTAGTACATTTTCGTAGACCTCAAGACTATAGTGGTAACTATGGCTTTGATTGGTTGAGAGATGACTATATTTATGCGAATAAATTTATTGCGGAAGCAAGTAATGCGAAAAAACCTCTTTGTGTTGACGTACAAAAATTAAAAAATGAATATAAAACTGATGTTAAAAATCCAATCTCACCTTATGGACAAGAATACTTTCCTGCTTGGTTAAGTCTATTTTCTTATATTGAGGATTCTAATAGCCCACATATATCAAAGATGACAAAAGATGGAGTAAAATTAGATTTATTTATAGAAGAAATAGAACCTTTAAGTAATGATGGAACAGAATTGATTTTTGAATGTCAAAATAACTTTATTCAACTATCACCTAAACAAATCCCTTTAGTAAATGCACTTAAAAAGAAAGTAAAAGATTCAGATGGAAAAAAACAATACTATCATCTGGCTCGTAGTATTTTAATTAAATGTCAAGGTGGATGGTTAAATGACCATGAGGAAATTAAAGTATTTGCAAAGAAAGGAAGTGTGAAAGTTGAAGTAGGAAAATTAATGCTCTATAAGAATAGCATTGTGAAACATGCAGATATTATATTGATTCCAGTTGTTACTGAATATAGAGGTGGAAAACCAGTTCTACCTGATCGTGTAGATGCTTATGAATATCTGATAAAACGTATAGCATTTAATCAGGCATTGATTCGTGCAGAAATTAAAAGAGAGGCGGTGTTAGACTTAACAAAGTATCAGAATGATCCTTTAGTAAATTTTATTCAAGGAGCAACTAGCAAAACACAAGCTTCTAATTTCGCAAGAGTTTTACGAGAATTATATAATAAGTATGGTCCAATACAGGTTAATGGTGGAATTGATCAAAATGGAAATGGAATATCAAATAGTAAGAAAACATTCGTTTTCTTAACTACAAAGCAGACAGAAGCTGGAGGTGTTTGTACACTTGATGGTCATGTCTGGGGGGATATGGTTATTGTTTTTAAATCAAATTTGAATCATGCACATTCTTATCCACATGAACTTGGTCATTCATTTTCATTACCTCATACATTTCAAAAGGGAAGTATGGCAAAACACACTTTTTATCGTGGTTCGACTGAAAACTATATGGATTATATGACAGATAGTTTGGGAAATAACAACCCTTTTCATACTGATAAAAAGTCATTTACATTTTTTAAATGGCAGTGGGATATCATGCGCCAAGACAAAAGTATGAATTGATAAAATGATGGAGAATCGTTATGAATATTTATTTTAAGATAAGTTTTTTAATATGCTCTTTTTTTATTTCATCTTGTAGTTCTGGAAATAACTCAGAGAAGAAATTCATTAAAAGAGAAAAATCTGTTTATGTCTTTGAAAATAAGAATGATATAGAGTTAAGTTCTGAAATAAACTACTCAAGGTTTGCTCCAGTAAATCAACTTAAATTAAAAGAGATACCAATCAGTTTAGGTAAAATAATAAATAATATTGAAAAGAAAGGATATAAAAATAGTGATGAATTAATAAATGAAAAACATTTCGAAGTTATTGATTATGGCTTAACTATGAAGAAAATATACTTTTTTAATAATGGGGGGGATGTGCCAGATTTTTTTTCTGAAATTTATGCAACAAATTCTAAATTTAATCAACTCAAAAGTGTTAGATTGAATTTGAGTATGGGATATAATGGAAATAAATTTGAAGAAATAAACTTGGATACAGAAATTCCTGTATCTCTGATTTCGTCGTTGGATATTGCTGATGAAGATGAGTCGAGATATATATATCAAACAATTTTGAATAAGCATGTTTTAAATATAAGAAATAATATAAATGAATATTGTAAGTACTTGGTGACAACAAGAATAAATTTTAAAGATTATTGGTTGGAATTAAATACAGAACGTATAAAAAATAATACTTACTTTAATATTTATAAGAGTGAAGATAATCCTAAGAAGTGTGATTTCTAATAAATTTAGTAATTTAAAGAAAAAAAATTTCTACATTTAATGGAGGATATGAGTTTTGAAAGAGAATTTTTTTTTAACAGTTTTTTTTATTTTGTGTGTGTCTTGTTCTTCTGAAAATAAAGGCGATACTCAATTAGAGGCTCATAGTGTCAATAAAAAGAATATAAATGATACATGTTTTAATTCAGATTGTACTCCAGAGAAATTTAATTTACCTTACTATAAAATTCCATATGAGAAGTTAAAGGATCTTGAATTTTTAAATTATGAAAATTTTGGTACTGTCTTATTAAGCAAAGATGTCTTAAGTAGTGAAGTTTTGAAGAGATATAGTTTTAAAGATAAAGATAACTCGAATTATATAGATCTTGAAAATGAAGCTATGTTAACAATAAATCCAAATCCATCAACAGGCAAGGTTAAATCGATAGATTATGATTTTTTAATGTGTTCATCAATTCAATTAATAGATAAAGATAGAATAAAAAAAATTATAAACATTTTTAAAAATAATAAAGTTGATGAAGGTTTTTTAAAATTTGATATTAATAACATTAAGGATGGTTTTTCAACCAACACAATTTACAATGAAGATAAGATTATTTATGAAATTTCATGTGATATTAAGTCACAGAATGGTCAATTTCATATTTATAGAAAATAAATTTTAAGTGATTTAAAATAATGATTTTTAATAAGGGTAATTACAAGGTATATTTAGGGTTGGTTCTAGCTTTTGCTGTTGGCTGTGATGGGAAGGTAATAACGAATGATAGTAAAGAGATAGATTTGATAAATAAGTTCTGTCTAAATAAAGAACCTAATGTAAATCTAGATATAAATAAGTATTTACCTTCGGAAAGTTCAATGGAAAATCCTATAAAGAAGAATTTAGGAATAAGTGTAGTGAATTTTTTTGATAAAATTCAAAATGCAAAAGCATTGGATAATATGAATATATATGAAAATCAGGGGTATATTGATATTATTGATGAAAATTATGACTCAATAGGCAGGATTATAATAATTCCAGATGGAAAATATGTTAAATATATTAATTTGGAAGTTAGATCTGCTCCTGATATTTTTAAGAAAGAAATTTTAAAGAAAACGATAGTAGATGTAATAAATGTGTTGAATAATCATGGCGATTCAGAGATTGCCTACAATAAGATGTTAGAAGACTTGTTGGTAAATATGAAAAATGGTGTGTTTAATTTAAAAAATGGTATCTATTCAGGTTCTTTTAAAGATAATGAAATTGTATATGAGATTTCAACAATTAATAAAAAATTTATTGCTTCTAAAGTTGCTAGTGGTGAAATTAAGGATGTCAATTGTAAAACTAGAAAATACCATGATTATAGTGATATAGAGCTTTCGATTTTTTCAATATATAGAAAATAATTTATATATTTTATAGTTTTTAGGCAGTGTTTTTATGAAATTTTTAATTTTGATATTAACGATTTTTTTAATAAGCGCATTTGCTTTTTTATTTAAATCGAATAATAATGATTGTAAAGTAAGGAATAGTGAAAATTCAGATGCTGGGAGTAGTTACGATGTTCGAGTAGGTAGGAATATATCATTATTCGTTGAAAATAATAAAATTTATCTAAATTATAATCAAAATGAAATTATAAAAAGGTATTTTGAGTTAAATAGTCATTATTTAATATTGAAAGTTTTACATAGTCTTTCTCCTGAAGTGGGATTTGCAGATGGTACTGTTAATAATAGTGTGAAGAGGAATTTTGATTACATTTCCGACCTTTCAGCTAATAGTAATTTAAAGGGTAATCATATATTTTTTAGTAGCGATAACTATGTTTCTTATAATGAAAATATAGAAGAAAAAATTGTGTCTATGATTAAGGATCAGATTTATGTGGTAAGTGGTGAGAAAGTGGGTAGTGTTGATTTAAATAGTAAAGTTAATGCTTTTATAAGGAAATTACAATGTGGTGATTCAAATGTGACAGAAGTAGAAGAGTGGAATATAAATGATATACATATTATTTTAGAAGCCGAAGGAAAACAAATTAAAAATAGAAAATATAATAGTTTAAAGTTTTTTATTTATTTTACAAAGCAAACGGATAAAAAGTATGAAACATCAATATATTAGTTTTATGTATTTGGTAGTTAATCTTGTTTTAATTTATGTAGCATGTGATGAGGTGTAATATTGATCAAGATAATTCTAACTATCATACTAAGCTTTTCTCTATTACAAGGCTGTTCATCTAAAGAAGTATTAAGTTACCTCTGCAAAGTTGATGGTAAAAAAGCTAAAGAAGAGAAATATCAAAGTATAGAAAAGAATCTATCTAGAGATATTTATTTATTTGTTGTGAATAATGATTTGTATTTGGACTATAATTTTAAAAAAATATATAGCAAATATAAGGAAATGAATTCAAATTATTTGAAGTTAAAAGTTATAGATCGATTATCTGCTACTCAAGGTTTTGATAATGGAATAGTTCACAATGAAAATTTTGAAGATAATTATCATCAGATGTCTACATTAGAAGTACGAACTACAGGACAAGGTCCAAATACAAATTATTATGTTAGTGATAATTTCGTTCCATTTGATGAAAATATCCATAAAAATATCTATCAATCAATTTCTGATCAAATTTTTTTAATAAATTCAAAAGCTTTAGATAAAAGCAGTTTTGATAACTTCATAGAAAATTTTTTAACTAAAGGGCGATGTCAAGGTGGGGATCAGTACGGAAAGGTTATTACTGAAAAGAATTTTAATGGTGTACATATTATCTTGGAATCTGAACTTGAATGGTTTGTAGGGAAAGGTCAAGTCAATAGTTTTGCTTATACTGTATATTATACAAAAATGACAGATAAAATTTATGAAAAATCATTGTATTATTAAAATTAAAGCCATATTTTTAATACTTTTTTCTCTGGCATGCTATGGCTGTAAGAATAATATTGAAGATTCTAAAAAATATTATATTTTTAAGAGTACTACAGAACATCAAGTCGTTCCAGAAATAGATTTCAGTAAAAACTCACCTGTAAATCAACTTAAATTGGAAGAGATTCCTGTTAGTTTTTCTAAAATCGAAAATGCAATCTTAACTTCAGGATACATTGAATCAAATAAAGATGCTTCAATAGTTCATAAACGATATGAAATAGAACCAAACTCATATGGTATAAATAAGATTTTCTTTTATAGTCAAGGTGTTGAACTACCTGAAATTTCTTCTACAGTGTATTCAACTGGAGAAAACTTAAAGTATCAACGTAAGATCGTCATTTATTTGGGGAATGATTTTGATAAAGCTACTGGGAAATATAAGAAAATTAATTTGAATTCAGAAGTTCCTCAGAAGTGCGGCCTTTAAAAGTGAAAAAAGACATTAAATAAAATTTTAATAATTTTCAAATTCGATCATGCAGCGCTTAAAATCGTGGTTAGCCTAAGCATTATATGATCCAATTGATCATTCTGGTCAATTCCATATCTATCGTGAATAAGCTATATTAGCAACACCAAAATAGATAATTTATAACATGTCAAATTTACAACAACTTTTTGTTCAAACTCAAGAAAACTACGAATTGATCCCTGATTTTATTGATCAACTTTTAGCATCAGAAATTTATTGTCTAGCGACGCAGGACAAAGACAGGAACGTTGAATTCCGCATTTTGGAAACACCAGAGGGTGACCAAGCAATCCCATTCTTTATTGAACTTGAAACCATTCAAAATGATATTGGCGCAGATGTAGAATATATTGCTTTGAACACGCGCCAATTCTTTGAAATGACTAAAGGCGCAACCTTGGTATTGAACCCCACTTCAGCATTGTCAAAAGAATTTCAACCTGAAGAGATCAAAGCTATTTTAGAAATTGATCAAATAGACTCTAATAATTTAAGCATTTAATTTTTCGAGTACTTCATCAATTTTTTTCAAACGCTTAATTTCATCCCACAATACCTTGGCTTCGGGGTAATGCTTAGACATCATTCCAAGCCATTGTTTATAACGCCCAACCATATTCATTTCTTTTTTATAGCTGCCGTTCAAAAAACGAATCTGTAAATTGAGTAATTCTGACCATGTAATCAGCGGCTCATCTGTATTTTTACGGATGCATTGTGTTAGGTCGGGTGTCGTGACTGCGCCACGCCCGATCATTAAGTCTTCGCATCCTGATTCAAGTTGGCATTGCTTGGCATCAGCATTGGTCCAAATTTCACCATTGGCAATGACGTTGATTTTAATGGCTTCACGAATAGGTTGAAGTTGATCCCAAAAAGCTGGTGGCGTATACCCGTCCGCTTTGGTTCGAGCGTGTACTGTAAGCCATGAAGCACCTGCATCTTCTATGGCATGGGCATTTTCAAGGGTAAAGTTTCGATCCATGTAACCCAAACGCATTTTGGCAGATACAGAAATATGTTTGGGTACTGCATCACGTACAGCCTTAACCAACTCATGTACAACCTCAGGCTCATCGAGAAGTACTGCACCTCCTCGATGACGGTTGACTGTTTTGGCAGGGCAACCAAAATTCATATCGATGGCTGGAGCGCCTAGTTCAGCAGCGCGTACTGCATTGGCAGCCAGCATTTCAGGGTTATTTCCTAGAAACTGTACATGTACAGGCGTTCCAGCAGCAGTCTTCCCTTGATTTTTGAGTTCTGGGCAGTAGCTATGGTAAATATGATCAGGCAAGACAGAGTCTGTTACACGGATAAACTCAGTCACACACCAGTCGAAACTACCGACATGCGTTAAAACATCACGCATGATGGGGTCAGTTAAGCCTTCCATGGGAGCAAGAATGAGTTTCACAGTGGAGTTACCCGATCAGATAAAAACAGCGTTATACGCATTTTTGAAACAGATGTCTACTCATACAAATATAATCTGGCAGAGGTTATTGATTTGAAGATGGGGTGTTAATTTGGATAGATTGAAAAATTTATCTATAGAGTTTTAAGCTTGAAGCTTTGCATAGAAAGCTTAATTTTAAACTTAAGAACAATATTGCTTATCTAATTCATATAACAAAGATTTTTCTGCTTCTATATCACTATGTTTAGACTAGGAATATAAAATACGACCTACACTTGCCAGAGTTTCATTTATCAACGATGCAAAATCATTTCTAAAACGAATTTAGAACCAATAAAACCAATTGCCAGTAAGAAGAATCCAATCATGGTAAAGCGAATGGCTTTCTGACCCCGCCAACCAAACTTATAGTGACCGATCAACAGTGCGCCATATACAAACCAAGACACAATACTAAATACTGTCTTATGTGCTAGATGCTGTGCAAAGAAGTCATCAATGGTAAAGAAACCAAAACACAAGGCTACTGTGAGTAGGACAAAACCTGTGATTAGCATATCGAACAGTAAAGACTCCATGGCTTGATAAGCGGGAAGGAAATTCACCCAGATACGTTTTTTCTGTTTCTTCTTAAGTTCACGATTTTGAAACCAAATCAGTACAGCTTGTATGGTGGCCATGAGTAAAACTGCATAGGCGGATAACGACAAAATGATATGAATGTCTAATCCCAAAGAGTGCTGTTCGATGAACTGATCTGGTTTACTAAAGCCAAAACCTAAAATCAGTCCAAAAGCGGCAACGGGAATTCCAATCAAATTGAGTGAAAGTACAGGGCGGTAGGTACTGTACAACATACTTAAAAGTAACATTAAAGCGGAGGTAAACGACATCAAGTTAAAGACGTCATAATTAATCCCTAGTGGTGTAAGTATATCGTTATGCAGTACACTTGCATGCAATATCAGCCCTAAACCTGACACGATGCCAATAAACCAAGGGTTTGCAGGACGTTTAGACATTAAGTGCATAAACAAATACCAAAACGAAGAGGTATAGGCAATTAATGCTAAAATCGTATAAACCAAGGGTAGGCTAATCATGTCAAACCTTTTTCAGGATGATGAATATTCATGCTATATGATATAAATTCTATGTGAACTACAGTATCCTATAGCATCTTGAGCATAAATTTTCTATTTTAAGAAAGATTTTTTTGCTACTAGCTATTTTAAGCGGATTTTGCAATGTTTGATACCTTAACAGAACGACTCACGCAGAGTCTCAGAAATGTTACTGGCTCTGGGCAGCTAACCGAAGATAATATTAAAGATACCTTACGTGAAGTGCGTATGGCACTTCTTGAAGCCGATGTTGCTTTGCCTGTAACTCGTGAGTTTATTGCGAAAGTTAAGGAAGAAGCATTGGGACAAGAAGTGATGACCCAGCTTTCACCAGGTCAGGCTTTCGTTAAAATTGTTTATGATGAACTCACCAAAATGATGGGTGAGGCGAATGAAAGTCTAGATTTAGCTGCCAAGCCACCAGTTGTCATTCTTTTAGCCGGTTTGCAGGGTGCAGGTAAAACCACCACTGCTGCAAAACTTGGGCGTTTCTTAAAAGAACGCCAAAAGAAAAAAGTCGCCATGGTTTCTGCCGACGTTTATCGCCCTGCCGCAATTAAGCAGCTGCAAACCGTTGCGGGTGAAGTTGGTGTCGACTTTATCGAATCAGATGCCGCTGAAGATCCAATTAAAATTGTACAGCGCGCAATTGGACAGGCCAAAATTAACTTTAACGATGTTTTGATCGTCGATACCGCAGGTCGTTTGCATGTCGATGATGACATGATGGACGAGATCAAAGCATTACATGCAGCCGTCGGACCAACAGAAACCCTGTTTGTTGTCGATGCAATGACAGGTCAAGATGCTGCAAATACTGCAAAAGCCTTCAATGATGCATTGCCACTGACAGGGGTCATTCTGACTAAAACTGATGGTGATGCGCGTGGTGGCGCAGCGCTTTCAGTACGTGCAATTACAGGTAAGCCAATTAAATTCTTGGGTATGGGTGAAAAACTCGATGCCTTGGAGCCATTCCACCCAGAGCGTGTTGCACAACGTATCTTAGGTATGGGTGATGTGCTTTCTCTTGTCGAAGAAGTTGAACGTAAAATCGACAAAGAAAAAGCCGAAAAAATGGCGAAAAAGTTGCAAAAAGGCGGAAACTTCAATTTTGAAGATATGTTGATGCAATTTGAGCAAATGAACAAAATGGGCGGCATGATGGGCTTTTTGGATAAGTTGCCCGGCATGAGTAATTCAGGTATTCAAGATGCGATTGCACAGGCAAACCCTGAAAAACAAGTGAAAAAAATGGAAGCGATTATTCAGTCGATGACCATTAAGGAACGCCGAAATCCTGATTTGATGAATCCAAGCCGTAAAAAGCGTATTGCTGCGGGTTGCGGTATGGATGTTGTTGAAGTGAATAAACTCATCAAACAACATGCACAAATGGCGAAAATGATGAAGAAATTTGCCAATCCATCGGGTATGGCAAAAATGATGCGTTCTTTGAGTGGAATGCAAAAGCAATTTGGTGGCGGTGGTGGTATGGGACCGTTATTTGGAAATAATGACAAGAAGTAAGTCTCTCTTTCTTTTATAAAAAGCGCCTTAGGGCGCTTTTTTGTTAAATAAAAACAACATACTTCTCTTTATTATTTAGATATTCTGATTTAATTGCTTAGATAAAATTTAAATTGATGATAAGAAAAGGTCTATGAAAAGAGTCTTGATCGTACATGATTATCATGTTTCTTCAGAGGATCATTGGTATCCCTGGCTTAAATTACAAATACTTGCGACGGGAAATGAATGTGAAATTATTCAATTAGAGCAGGCAGATCATCCTTTATATGAAGTTTGGAAGCATAATTTGTTTCAACAGATTAAAACACTGAATGAAGATGTGATTATTGTTGCCCATGGTCTAGGCTGTGTTGCAAGCTTAGCTTTTCTTTCTAGTGAGCTATTCGGAAGAAAATTGGGTGCAGTGTTTTTAGTGGCCGGGTTTAATCAAAATGTATCGACATTGCCTGAGCTGAATTTATTTTTAAACACAGCTCGAATCGATGATGCCTTACTTCGATTGAACATTGTTCACCGTTTTATTTTTTTCTCCAACAATGATCCTTTTGTTCCTGCACCATTAAGTATTCAACTCGGGCATTTATTGAATACTCAAATGGTTGAAGTGAAAGGTGCAGGGCATTTTATGGCTACAGACGGATTTAATACACTCACCGTATTGTGGGAAAAGCTAGTTATTTTACTCAACACAGCATCTCGAACGTAGATTGTGGATTGAGATTGTTTGATCGGTTTTAAAATCATTGATCAGTAGTGAATTGTAAATATAATTCCTCAAGTATTTTTTGAGATTGTACCTCGTCATCAACAACTTGACCTTGTTGGTCCCAAACTTTGCTGTCAAGAATAAAGTAATCCTCAGTTGGACTTAATTTAAGTTCCGCTGCAGGTTTGCCATTTTCATACCATATTTTTTGAATGATGGTTTGGTCATCTATATATTCTTCTTGCAATCCGAGTTGCTCATTTGAATAATAATTTTCAGATTTTCCAATTGGTTGCAGGTCTTTATAGCTGGCTTTGAAATTGATCGTTCCATTCTCATAATAGCCCGTTACATCGCCATCAATATATTTTCCATCAAAACTGTTTAAGCCTAGAGGTTCTTTTATCCAAAATGGATCAGATTGTTTTTTGTGGCTGTTTTGATAGAAATCTTGGACTAAAAAGCGGCCATCTTTGTCTCTACCCAGTAGTTTTCTAAAATAACCGTTTTCTACTGGATGAAGTGAATAGCCTCGATCCAAGATTGATGAATCACATGCGCATTCTTCCTCACCAGCATCGGGTGCAAAATAGGCAATAATCGCTTCATGTGTTGCAACAGTTGGAGATGGGGTTACTGAGTTTGATGTGACAGGAAGTTGACTACAGCCAATCATGGTTGTACTCAGGAGGCAGCTACTCAACAAGAGCGGTATTATTTTCATGATGAATTCTCTTTTTGGGTTTTTTAATGATTTGGATGTATTGTGACCGAGCATAATTCATTCATCATAAAAATGTATGTAGATTTAATTTGTCTGTCGATCTATATAAAACTGTAGCCCTTTGAGTAATAAATCTGTTTCAATATGGGGATGGTACTTCTCAAGAAATTGAGCAAATAAATAAGCATCACCACCCGTTAATACAAGCTTCCGAGGCTGTTGTTCAAGTACTTTTTCAATCGTACTCAATAAACCCAAAAAAATCCCATGATGTACTGCATCTATAGTGTTACGACCTGGGCTTAATTCCGAAAATGCTGCATCGGGAATTTTAATTCCTTTGGTTTTTTGAATCAAAGAGTCTCGTTGCAGATAGAGATTAGGGAGAATATAACCGCCTAAGTGTTGAAAGCCTTGCGTTAAATCAATGGTTAATGCAGTACCGCAACTGATCACACATAAATCTTCTTCGGCTTTTGCAACCGCTAAAACCTGTAACCATCGGTCAATACCCAATTGTTCAATATGGTCATAGCCACAACGTAAGCCAGCATATTCTGCATGGACTTTGGCAAAAGTGACAGGAATGTCGAGTAGCTTTAAAATCTGAACAATACGTTCATTGTTTTTTTTATCTTGAACAGAAGAAATGCCGATACTGTCTAAACTTAAACTACGAAAATGTTGAATTAAACCAAGTAATAAATCCGCAGGGGACTGCAAATGCAATTCGGCTGCTTGCTCGATGATTTGATCATTTTCTGTGATCCAATATTTTAGACGGGTATTTCCGATATCTAACCAAAGTGCTTTCATTTACAACGACTCATATTAGGTGGCACACAAAGCGCAATCATTGCTGATTGCTTTTTGCATGCTGTACAGATTTGATCTTTAAAATAGTGTTCATCCAGATTCACGATTCAGCTAAACGTAAACGCCCCTGATACACACTGACTAAGCCCTGAGGAGTCAATAAATTGAGTGCGCCATCGTCCGAGATCCCTTTAAAAATCCCACTGATTGAATCATGCACTTGCTCAAAATGTACAGCACGATCCATAAATGCTGCATAATGATTGAATCGGGCAGCAAGATTATAACAACCATGATCAAACCATTGTCCGGCTTGCTGTATTGCTAGATACATTTCAGAAATGATCTGTATGCGATTCGGGAATTGTAGACCCAATTGCATCACTGAAGTTGCCTGTTGAGTAATCTCTTGCACGGAAACTGGAAATAGATTGATACCAATTCCAACAATTGCTTGATGTGGTGAAATAGGTTCAACCAAAATACCGCCCCATTTACCTTGATGGCTGTAAAGATCATTGGGCCATTTAACCTGTAGTTCATTCAAGCCTTTGAATGAAGGCATTTGTAAGATATTTAAAGCAATTTCTAAGGCTAAACGCCCATCTAAGGGTGTTCGAGTTTCAAGCAATGTGCTTAAATAAATATTACCGACTGGGGAAATCCATTCCCGTTGGTGCTGACCTCGCCCTTGAGTCTGAGTTTCACTACAGACCAAAACCGTCTTGACGCCACTGAGCGCAATTTCACGTACATCATCATTGGTTGATGTTGTTGTCTGTTTTAAAAGCAGCACTTCGGGAAGCTGATGTGCTTGTGTAAGCAGTTGTCTAAGATGACGAGTCTCTAAATCCATGTTGAATCTGAGAAGAGTGAAGGAACATTTATGGAGTTAATCATATATCTAGGTATTGGTGCAATCGCTGGATTCGCCGCTGGGTTATTTGGTGTTGGTGGTGGCTTAATTATTGTGCCAATTCTATATGTGGTATTTACCAAAATGGGCTACGATCCATCGGTCATCATGCATATGGCATTGGGAACGTCACTGGCGACAATTATTGTCACATCGATTAGCTCTGTCACTGCACATCATAAAAAAGGCGCAGTACTTTGGAATGTTTTTAAAAATCTCGCACCAGGGTTGGTACTGGGTTCATTTATTGGTGCTGGAATCGCAGATATTTTATCTGGACAGCATTTACAGCTGATTATCGGTGCGTTTGCAATGTGGGTGGCATTTAAAATGTTTAAAGGGGCGAATGTTCAGGTCGATGAATCTAGGCAATTGCCTTCTGCACCCAAACAAATGTTGGCGGGTGGTGGAATTGGGGTTGCTTCTGCAATATTTGGTATTGGTGGTGGAAGCCTGACCGTGCCTTATTTAAATAGAAATGGTGTAGTCATGCAGAAAGCTGTAGCGACTTCAGCAGCTTGTGGCTTACCGATTGCAATAGCGGGGGCTCTAGGTTTTATGTTCTTTGGTGCGCAAGAGCAGACTGAGATTAAAAATGCGATTGGTTATGTGCATATCTATGCGTTTATTGGTATTAGTGTGATGAGTTTTATTACAGCCAAATTAGGAGCAAAAGTTGCACATGCGCTTTCACCTGCAATGTTGAAAAAATGTTTTGCATGTTTACTCACACTGGTTGGTCTTTATTTTATTTATCAGGGGGTTATGAAGTAGTTTTCTGTGTTTTTTCCGATCAACAGCACTTCTCCATTCAGCAAAGTTGACTTAAAATGCATTAAAATTGTCGGACAATGTCATGGTTTATTTTGAATTAAATCAGGTAAAACTAAAATAATGACAATTGACATTGTCCAAGAATAATAAACCGAGATAGGAACGATATGCATTTGGAAGAAGTGGACAGCCTTTCAGAACAAATTGCCAAACATATTAGCGAACAAATCATTAGTGGCGAATTGGTTGAAGGCGAACGTATACAAGAACTACGTATTGCCAAAGAACTGGATGTCAGTCGTGGCTCGGTACGCGAAGCTCTTTTGCTTTTAGAAAGAACGCATCTTATTGAAATTTATCCGCGCCGTGGCGCAATCGTATCTGAAATGTCCGCACAACAGGTGCGTGCATTATTTGATACCAGCGCTTTATTGCTCGGTCAGGTTGTGCAGCGGATGAGTGAAACTTGGCGCAATCATGAAGCTGAAGCGATTCAACAAATGATGAATCATTTGGTTGAACAGGTAAAGCAGGGCAATACAGAAAAATTTTATGACGGTATTTTCCAATTTCTCTCCGCTCAGCAAGATATGGTGGGTAATCCATACTTGATGAAGTTTTATCGTGAGCTCTTGCCATCACTACGTAGAAGTTATTTTTTAACCTTAAATACTTCAAGACGTGAGCTTCAAGAAGCTTTAGAATTACTTAAGTTGGTGATTGATGCAATTTTAATCCGAAAATCACAACAAGCTACTTTATTTATGGAAGATTTTTGTCGACACTTGCGTAATCTCGTGTTGGAATCTCTGACACGGATGAAACAAATTGAACTCGCTTGGGCGCGGAGATCGCGTCGGTAGTAACTAGGACATTATGCGTTTAAGCAGCTTAAAACTTTCAGGCTTCAAATCGTTTGCCGATAGTACAACATTACAATTCAAAGATAACCGTACCGCGGTCGTAGGTCCAAATGGTTGTGGTAAATCCAATGTGATTGATGCCATTCGATGGGTCATGGGAGAATCCAGTGCACGCCAGTTACGTGGTGGCAGTATGCAGGATGTCATTTTTACTGGAACGGCAAAGCGAAAGCCTGTGGGTATGGCAAGTGTAGAATTACGCTTTGAGAATACCTATGGCAAGCTTGGCGGTGCGTATAATGCTTATACGGAGTTAGCCGTTCGTCGTCAGGTCAATCGTGACGGTAAATCTGAATATTTCCTCAATGGAACCAAATGTCGTCGTCGCGATATCACCGATATTTTCTTGGGTACAGGTTTGGGACCTCGTTCATATGCGATCATTGAACAAGGGATGATCAATCGGTTGGTTGATGCCAAACCAGAAGAAATGCGAATTTTTATTGAAGAAGCTGCAGGTGTTTCTCGTTATCAAGCGCGTCGTCGTGAGACATTGCAACATTTAGAACATACGACACAAAACCTAGACCGTCTTGAGGATATTGCCTCAGAACTCAAATCACAGTTAAAAACATTAAAACGCCAGTCTGAAACTGCGGTTCAATATAAGACTCTGGAAACCGAGATTCGTACCCTCAAGATTGAAATTCTGTCATTCCAGTGTGAACGTAGTGCTCGTCTGCAAGAACAATATACGGTGGAAATGAACGAACTGGGTGAACACTTTAAATTGGTTCGTTCCGATATGAGTACTTTGGAACATGATCTCACTTCAACCAACGAATTGTTTCAACGCTTAATCCAACAATCGACACCGTTGCAAAATGAATGGCAACAGGCAGAGAAAAAGTTGTCTGAGTTGAAAATGACTTTAGAGCAAAAGCAAAGTCTGTTTCAACAAAATTCAGAGGCTTTGGGAAGTTTTGAGCAACAAAAAGCGCAGACTAAAGAAAAAATCCAATTGATGGAGTTGCAATTAGAAACTTTGCATAGTCAGTTGGAGCAACAAGCTGAACAGTTAAAACAATCGGAGTCTGAAACTCAACAAGGGACACAAGCATTCAGTGAGTTAAAAGCACAGCAGTTGCAAGCACAACAACAATATGAACAGGTCAAAGTTCAAGTTGAGAAACAACAGCAGCAAAAAGCCCAGATGCAGGCACAGGTTGAGCAACTTGCCAAAAATGTCGCACGTATTGAGCAGCAAAAAGAAACCTTAAAAACTCAGGCAAGTCAGATCCAAAGCCAATTTCAGACTGAAGATTTAATACAACTCGAACAAGATAAATCTGTCGCGCACGCGAGTGTTTTGCAGTTAGAGCAAAAAATTGCTGAAACTAAAATGCAACTGCAACAATTGCAGGAACAAATCAGTCAACAAAAGACTCATATTTCCAGTTTGAAATCCGAGTTGCATGTTTTACAGTCGGAACAGAAAAATTTAAATCAACTTATCGCAAAGCGTGCGGTCAAGACGGATATCAATGCAGTACAATTGATGCAGGTTTTGCAGTTAAATACTCAGGGTAAAACGCATGCCAATTTGATTGAAAAATTCTTAGCCAAGTGGCTATCTGCAGAGGTTTTAGATCAAAATACAAATTATGCCGATAGTTCAGCACGTCAGCTTAAAGCCTTGCAGGGATTAGAAAAAATCCAGCTGGCGGGTTTGGTTTGTTTAGCCGACTGGATTGAGTCACCACAGTATTCATTGTGGAATCATGTGGCGATTGCTGAAAATAAGGCACAGGCATTGGCTGTCCAATCAAAGCTCAAGACGGGACAGAGTATATTAACCTTGGATGGCTATCATGTCGGTCAAGATTGGATGATTGGGCTGTTTTTCGATGAGTCGAGTCAAGCGGCACAAGGTGCATTGAGTCATCGGGTTCGTATCGAAGAAATTGAGCATCAACTTGCGGCTTTACAACCACAATTGATAGAAGCAGAAGCCGTATTACCTCAATTGAGCCAAAATTTTACTGAGTTGCAAAAGCATCTTCAAGCAGATCAAGACTCACTCAAGCATCAGCAAAAGTTAGTACAACAGTTGGATGTACAGATTGCCAAACAGCAAAGTGCCTCGCAAGCATTTGAATTGCATAAAGTCCAGTTGAATAATCAGTTGCAGCAACTCGACGAACAACTTGAAGAAGATGCGATGCAAAAAGATGATCTTGAGATCGATATGCATTCTGTCATTCTCAAACTTGAGCAAAATCTTCCAGAATTTAAGACATTGCAATACAAACTGGATGAGTTAAATGAGCAAGTAGAAGAACATCAGCAGCAACTACAACATAAACAACAGGACTTTGAAACAACTCGTCGTTTAGCAGAGCAAAATAAACAACAAATTGAATTATTGGACAAAGATCTGTCTTTTTCTAAAACTCAATATCAGCAAATCATGGCTCAGATGGATCAAGCCAAAAAGTTTGTTGATCCAATTCAACTGGAATTGCCAAGTTTAGAGTCTCAGTATGCTGAACAAGCACAACAAACTGAAAAATTGCAGAAGACCTGGACTGAGTGGCAAGTTGAGTTAAACAACATTCAGTCAAAACAGCAGCAGCTCACTGAAATGCGTCATTTGCATCAGCAGAACGATGAGCAATTGCGTAACAAGCTGGAAGAACGTCGTTTGGCTTGGCAATCTGCTAAATCGGATTTACAGCACTATTCTGATCAGCTTAAACAAATGAATGCTGAAATTAAGCAAGGCGTGTTAATTGACTTGCCAACACACCAAGAGAAATTTGAAAAAGCACAGCGTCAGTTTGAAAAATTAGGAGCAGTCAACCTTGCAGCTTCTGAAGAATATGAGGAAGTGTCGAAGCGTTTTGAAGATCTAACCCATCAGATGCAAGACTTGGAAAATACAGTTGGGCAATTAAAAGATGCCATGAAAACAATTGACCAAGAAACCAAAAAACTGTTTATGGGAACCTTTGATCAAGTCAACTCAGAGCTGAAAGTGTTATTCCCTAAAGTCTTTAATGGGGGGGAGGCGAGTTTAAGCCTTGAAGATGACTGGCAGTCTGGCGTAAAGTTAATGGCGCGTCCACCGGGCAAGAAAAATAGCTCTTTAGCATTGTTATCCGGTGGTGAAAAAGCTTTAACTGCACTGGCATTGGTGTTTGCGATTTTCCGTTTGAATCCTGCGCCATTCTGTGTTTTGGATGAAGTTGATGCACCTTTAGACGATGCCAATGTTGGACGCTTTTGTAATTTGGTAAAAGAGCTTTCTGATCAAGTGCAATTCATTTACATTACACATAATAAAGTTGCAATGACGATGGCAACCGATTTGTTGGGGGTGACGATGCCTGAACCAGGCACTTCAAAACTCGTCACTGTGAATTTGGAAGAGGCAAGAGAGTACGGTTTAGCCGCGGAGTCGTAGTATGGAAATCACCACAATTATTGGAATTGTTGCTGCCGTAATCATCATTTTGGTCGGTTTGAGAATGCTGCTACGAAAACCAAATGATGCAGCACCTTCTCTTGAATCAGAGTTACACATCAATGCTGACTGTCAGCAACCTGTAATTCCTCGTCATGTGCGTGATCAATTGCAGATTGCACGTGCTACCCCAGAGCAACAACGTGTTGAACCGAATTTAAATGCATTGGATTTCGTTGAAATTGCTGAAGAAAAAACACAAAAGCTTGATAATGCCTTGCAAGATACAAATCCAGCGCAGTCAACTGAAGTAGGCTCAATTAAAGATATTGACCAAAATGATCCAGCAAAAGCTGAATTGCACCATAAAACTGATCATGCTGAATCTGAAGCATTGGATACGACGGATTTATCTGAAAAGACTGACGAGAATTCGTCTGAAAATACCATTGAATCAGACAAAGGCGTTGCAGAGAAAGAAAAAGAGCCGGTATTTCAGCTCAATGCCAATGTAGAAACTGCTGAAATCAAAGAGTTTGATGAAGAAAGCAATATTTTAGATGTACATCTCAATGAACAGCAAAAATACGATGATGAAAGTGTGCTTTCAAAAGCGGAAACAATTATTGCGTTAAATGTTTATCCCAACCCACGTAAAGCATTGTCAGGTGATAAGACACTGAAAATGCTGTTAAAGTATGGTTTACGTTTTGGTGAACTTTCCTGTTTTCATCGTTATGAAAACCCAGAGGAAGAGAGCCATTTACTGTTTTCTGTATTGCGGGTGACAGACAATGGACCTGATGGATTTGATCTTGAAACGTTGTCCACTGAGCAAGTACAAGGATTAGCATTCTTTTTGGCATTGCCCCATTCAGATGTGCAAAAAGGTTTTGATACCATGGTTAGTATTGCTGGGTTAATCGCCCGTGAAATTGATGGTACGGTCTATGACGAAAATAATCTTGAGTTTACGCCACAGTTGAAAGAGCACTGGCGTCATAAGGCGATTGATTATCGCTCAAGCCATGACGCTTAGCATCAGCTTATATTTACTTTATAATTGGTATTCAAAATTTTAGGCGGAGTTATCCGCCTTTTTAGATGGTGAAATAATTTATGGAAAATAATCCTGTCGTGACGCAAATGCGTCAATTGATTCAGCTCATAGCCAAACATAATCATGCTTATTATGTGATGGATCAACCAACTATCGAAGACAGTGAATATGATCAGCTATTTCATCAACTCAAAGCATTAGAACAGCAATATCCAGATTTAATTCAGGCAGATAGTCCTGTGAATAAAGTCGGTGGCAAACCGCTGTCTAAATTTGAAACCATTACGCATACTGTACCCATGTTGTCATTGGGCAATGTGTTTAATCAGGAAGAACTGTTTGCTTTTGCTCGCCGTATTGAAGAGCGACTTCCAAACCAGAAAATTCAGTACGATGTTGAGTTGAAATTCGATGGATTGGCTATTTCGCTCTGGTATGAAAACGGGGTATTGACCCGAGGTGTAACCCGCGGAGATGGTGAAACAGGTGAAGTGATTACTCAAAATGTTAAAACGATTCGCAACTTACCCAAAGTACTGTCTTCAGACAAGGTTGCAGTGCCTCGTTTGCTAGAAGTGCGTGGCGAAGTACTCATGCCTAAAGCAGGTTTTGAGCGATTGAATGCTGAAAATGAAGCCAAAGGTGAAAAAACATTTGCCAACCCGCGTAATGCTGCAGCAGGGAGTTTGCGTCAGCTTGATCCAAGTATTGCTGCGTCACGCCCATTAGCATTCTATGCGTATGGCATTGCACAGTGCGAACCCAATCATGGGCTAAGCTCCATGTCAGCAAGTCTTGAATGGTTGACCAACTTTGGCTTTGCCGTGGGTGAGCGTCATTTTATTTGTGACAGTATTCAGGAAGTACAGGAAAAATATCAGCAAATCAATCAAGAGCGCCCCAATCTAGCCGTTGAAATTGATGGTATGGTGATTAAGGTGGATGACTTGCAACAACAACAGAAGCTCGGTTTTTTAAGTCGTGAACCACGTTGGGCAACAGCCTATAAATTTCCTGCAATTGCTGCGCTGACGACAGTTGAAAATATTGATTGGCAAGTGGGACGAACAGGTACATTGACCCCTGTGGCCCGTTTAAACCCTGTGGCTGTGGGCGGGGTGACCGTTTCAAATGTAACTTTGCATAATATTGGCGAAATCCATCGTTTGGATGTCCGGATTGGCGATACGGTAAGTGTCTATCGCAGTGGCGATGTGATTCCAAAAGTTGAGAAAGTATGGTTGGAGTTTCGCCCAGACAATGTGGTTGAAGTACATTTACCAGAAAATTGTCCTGTATGTTCCTCGCCAGTGGTGATGCCAGAAGGTGAGGCTTTGGCGCGTTGTTCGGGTGGTCTATATTGTTCTGCGCAACGTATTGAAGCTATTCGGCACTTTGTGTCACGTAAAGCAATGGACATTGAAGGTCTAGGCGATCGCTGGGTTGAATCATTGCTCTATCTTGATTTATTAAAAGATGTAGCGGATATCTATCACTTACATGAGCACCGTGAACAACTATTGACCATTGAAAAAATGGGTGAGAAGTCTGTTCAGAATTTACTGGATGCTATTGAAAATAGTAAGAAAACGACCCTGGCTGCATTCATCTATGCGCTTGGAATCCGTGGAGTGGGTGAAACGACGGCCCGTATGCTTGCCAATACATTCCAAACTTTTGATGCAATTCGCCATGCTGATCTAGAAGCCTTGAAAAAGACACCTGATGTGGGGGGGATTACGGCTGAATGGATTGTGGATTTCTTCCAAGCCCCACATAATTTAGAAGTCATTGATCGTTTACTGGCGGCTGGAATTCACTGGGATGCACCAATCGCTCCAACACGTCAGCCTTTAAATGGTGAGAGTTGGGTCATCACAGGAACCTTGGCAACCATGGGGCGCGATGATGCGACTCAGATGCTGCAAGCCTTAGGTGCACGCGTGAGTGGCAGTGTCTCAAGTAAAACCAAATGTGTTGTTGCAGGAGAAAAGGCAGGTTCTAAACTGGAAAAAGCAGAAAAATTGGGCATACCAGTATTGGATGAACAAGCCTTTTTGGCGCTGATGGCTGATTATGGTCAAGCTTAAATAGGCTTGAATAAATTACTAAGCTATTGTAAAGATACACTCTAAGTGTCTTTACAATAGCATTTTAGCCATGAAAATAACTAAACAATGTGTTGTTTGCTTCTTAGTGTTATTGTCGACAACCTCAATTTTTGCCGGCACTGATTGTGGGAAGCCGAGTGTTTTAAGCCAGTTGGATGAGCATATAAATCAATCCATAACAGATCATTTATCTCGTTATTCTCAGCTGCGGCTCAAATATTTTGATGAATTCATGACCACATACTTTGAACAGAATCAACAATGGGTGAATGAGTTGATTGGATCAAAACAATATACACAAGCTCAACTCTACTCAAAGATGATACAAAAAAACCAAAACATCTACTCAGATTTGAATACTCAGTTTGTCAAAATTGCCCAACAACATGTGACTGAAACAGAATTAGATGATGTTTATCACTATAATGCCAATTATGAAAATTTACTGGAACCTTATTTAGCCACGCAATTAGAAGAACAACAAAAGCAGCTTTTGATGATTTATAATGGTCAGAAAGATCAAGCTGTCAATGAATTCTTTAAGTATGATATTCAAGAGAACAAATTATTAAAACAGCAGATCCAACAAAACTTTCATTTTAAATTTACAGAAATCAAAACAATAGATCTGGAAAATGATCGGGACAAAAGTATTTCCTATTGTCAGATGAAGCTGATGTTAAACCCACAAAAAAATGTGATTTTACGATATACGATCGGTCAATTTGTCAATGAGACAGAAGTGCGGTTAATGTCAGCTCAATTTAAACTGAATAAGCAGAATGTCGAATATGAAGATATTGGGCATTACCTGATCTTGCAATAATCAGTTCACAATGCTTGCGCAAGTAACCTGTGGATGATGTTTAAACCT
>NZ_JAPKMY010000017.1:0-53936 GCF_026344175.1 Acinetobacter nematophilus | reverse complement strand
TAGTTGAGGGTGTTTTTTTATGCATGATGGAAAATAAAAAGATGAAATGAAGCAATAAGAAAAATTGGAAAGATGAATATATAAGGAAAACAAAAAGCTCAACTGAGGTTGAGCTCTTTAGTCAATTGTAGTTAAGGAAAAAGTAATCAATCTTTAAAGTGTATTGGGATCCATTGATAGCTTTTTCCATCTGCTGAGTAAATATGACCAATACCAGGAAATGGCAAGTGTGGTGCTGCTATAGTCTGACCATTTTTAGCATAGTCTGCAAATTGCTTTAGACGTGTTTGAACAGCCATTTTGGGATCAATATCGTATTCAATTGCTGTTTCAGGTCTATCAAATTGAACAGTATGCGAATGCACAATATCACCAATAAAAATAACATCTTCACCAGTAGTTTTGAGTTTATAGCTGAAATGGCCAGGTGTATGACCAGCAGTGTTGATCACTTCAAAGCCATTAATATTATCACCGAGTTTAAATGTTTTAAATTGCTGTTTCGCTTGATAAGGTGCGAGTGCAGCTTTGATTTTATCTACAGTTGCTAGATAATTCTCACGTTTATCCTGTGTAATTTTTTCTACTTGTTTGGGATTTAGCCAATAATTTGCTTCACTTTCTGAAACATAAATCGTGGCATTGGGAAAATTGGCAATACCATTTTTACTGACACCACAGGAATGATCAGGATGTAAATGTGTAAGTAAAATTGTATTGACGTGCGCTGGTTGATAGCCTGAAGATTTCAGGTTTTTGAGTACGGAACCTAAGTGTGCACCAAAACAATCTGCAGTACCGCTATCAACTAAAACTAGAGACTTTCCAGTATTGACCAGAAAGGCATTGACTGAGGTTTGTACACCTTTGACCTGATCGGCGTGGTATTTTTTCAAAATCTCTTGAACCTTGTCTGATGAAATGTCTTTAAAAAGAGTGGACGACATAAAGTTTGTGCCATCAAGTAAGGCTGTAATTTGTGTATCACCAACTTGATGTTGGTAAAAACCAGAAACTTGTGGTTGTTGCTCCCTAATTGGTAAAATTTTTTGAACATCTGCCTTTGATGCAAGAGGAAACAAACAAATGCAGAGCACTGATAAAGATTGGGCAATATTTTTCATTGGCTATGATCAGCGTTAATTTAATGAATTATTTTTTAACATGGATTGATCTGTCATTGAGCTTTTTATTGATGAAAAAAACGCTGCTTTTGTAAGTGATTTTTTATGAGTTTCACAGCAGTTTATGTAAGGCCTTTAATTTTTTTAAATATTATTTTGGGCCTTTTTCCATTCAATAACAGTGCAAATTAAGGTTGTAGGGAGGATGAGAAAAAACTGCAAATAACTAAATGTGAATATAGGTGACGGAGTGAGTATGGCAAAAATGACAATAAAAGGGGCAAGCATTAAGCCTAAAATTCCACCATAGATTATGCTTCGTATTAGGGATATTTGAACGAGCTTTTGTTCGAAGAAATGTTGGAACAGCCATTGAGTAACCAGTGCAGGAATAATCCCCAGTAGATAACCGAATGGCATAATTAAAAATAATCCTCCGATCATTGGAAATATGATTGAAGGTGTAATAAGACCTTTTAAAAAACGCATCGGATCACCAAACATAATCTGACTATGAAATGTGATTGCAATAATCAATGTACCAATAAATGGTCCCCAGATGACAAATGCTGAACTTTGCCATTTAGGCCTTTGAAGAGGGATAGTTTTTGTAATAGTCATGTTGTAGGTTTTATCTTGGTTTTATTTCTGAACATTAGCATAAAAAAAGACCTCCGAAGAAGCCTTTTTAAACCATTTGATTGCTTTTGATTAAGAGACTTTGTCGCCAGCCTTTGCGCCAGACTCAGGTGAAATGACCCAAACGCCCTCACCATTTCCAGCAGCGAGCACCATTCCATTAGAAATACCAAAACGCATTTTACGTGGAGCAAGATTAGCGACCATCACTACCAATTTACCTTTTAAATCTTCAGGCGCATAAAACTCACGTATACCACTAAATACATTACGAGGTTCAGCTTCACCAACATTTAAAGTGAGTTGAAGAAGCTTATCAGAACCTTCAACATGCGCTGCCTCAAGAACTTCTGCAACACGAAGATCAATTTTGATAAAGTCTTCGATACCAATAACTTCTGCCTCACTAACTTTAGGTTCTGCTTTGACAGGTGCAGCTTTCTTCTCTTTTTTCTTTTCAGCTTTTGCTGGTTCAGCTGCAGAAATCAAAGAGTCTTTAGATGCATCGACCATAGCAGCAACTGCTTTAGGGTCCACACGCTGCATTAATGGTTGGAATAATGCAATTTCATGATTCACCAAAATGGTTTTCACTGAAGCAAAATCAAAATGTGCGAGTTTTAAGAAATCTTGGACTTGTTGAGCAAGTGTTGGTAAAACTGGGGCTAAATAAACGGCCAATTGGCGGAATAAGTTAATACCAACTGAACATACATCATGAACTTGTTGTTCTTCACCTTCGATTTTTGCTAAAGCCCAAGGTTTTTTCTCATCAATATATTGATTTGCACGGTCTGCCAGTGCCATGATTTCACGAATTGCTGTAGAAAACTCACGTGCTTCATAAGCCTTAGCAATTGAATCGCCTGCATCAATAAAACTTTGAACCAATTCAGGCTCTGCACAAATTGCAGACAATTTATTCTCAAACTTGGTATTAATGAATTTTGCACAACGGCTGGCAATGTTGACGACTTTGCCCACCAAATCTGAGTTGACTTTCTGTACAAAATCATCGAGATTTAAATCTGAATCTTCAACTTTATCAGATAGTTTAGACGCAAAGTAATAGCGTAAATACTCTGGATTCAAGTGTTGTAAGTAGGTTTCAGCTTTAATGAATGTACCACGTGATTTTGACATCTTTTGACCATTCACTGTCAAGAATCCATTCACAAACAAACCTGTAGGTGTACGGTAGTTTGCGCCTTCAAGCATCGCAGGCCAGAACAAGGCATGGAAATAAACAATGTCTTTACCAATGAAATGATACACTTCATTTTTAGAATCTTTTTTCCAATAATCATCAAAGCTCAATTCTGTACGTTTGGTTTTGATGTAATTTTCAAAACTCGACATATAGCCAATTGGTGCATCAACCCATACATAGAAATATTTGTTTGGTGCATCTGGAATTTCAAAGCCAAAATATGGAGCATCACGAGAAATATCCCAATCATTCAAGCCATTCTCAAACCATTCATCTAACTTATTTGCGATAGACACGGGTAAACGACCTTGATCACGTGTCCATTTTTGGAGATATTCCGCAAAATTCGGCAGTTTGAAAAAGTAATGATCCGATGATTTTTCAACTGGTGTTGCGCCACTTAAAGTTGAACTTGGATTCAACAGCTCTGTTGCATTGTATGTAGTTCCACAGACTTCACAAGAATCACCATACTGATCTTCAGCTTTACATTTTGGACAAGTCCCTTTAATGAAGCGATCGGAAAGAAACATGTTTTTTTCAGGATCAAATAATTGTGTTACAGGACGAATCGCGATATTTCCTGCTTCACGGTTTTTGATATAAATTTCTTCAGAACGTGCCTTATTTTCATCGCTATTGGTTGAATCATAGTGATCAAAATGCACACCAAAACCATCAAAATCACGAATGTGTTCTTTCTGAACATTGGCAATTTGTGCTTCAGGTGTAATTCCATTGGCTTCAGCACGAAGCATGATTGCTGTACCATGAGCATCGTCCGCACATACATAAGTCACATCATGACCCATTGCACGCATGGCACGAACCCAGATATCTGCTTGGATGTAGCCGAGTAGATGACCCATATGAATAGGACCATTTGCGTATGGAAGGGCGTTAGTGACTAAAATATTTCGCACGGATATAACTCTCTTTCTCAAAGTTAAGGCAAGGGTATTGATTTTAACGTAATTGCTATCAAGATGCACAACAGAATAGGTGAATTCTTTTTAAATGTAGATTTTTATCCATATTCATATATCGAACCATTTATTATTATAGAATCAATGATTGAAAGTATGCCCAAGAGTAATAACATGATGATTGATGAAGATTATTATGATGATCAACCTGTAATCCGTATTGCACAAAATCAAAAAACAAAAGTGCAGCTTGAAAAAAATATTTTAAAAGAAGCAGAATACTATCTGGAGGATATTTCTGAAGATGAACATCAATTTTTAATTCAAACGCTCAGAGATATTGCCCAAGAAGAAAATTATTTCGATGTACTTGCTGATCAACTCGACCAGCCTGTCGGTGCGAAGGTTGCTAACGATGCATTAAATCTTCTGCATTTTTGGCAACTTATTCATGAGGCAAAAGAGGTTTCAGAATTTAATCTTTTGGAAGTGATCAATACTGAATTTTTTCAATCCAGTTTGTTGGATGCATTTAATCAATTAGATATTGGTGCATCAAAACCTCAATACAAAGCAGTATTAGAACAAAGTTTTAAACTCTATGAATTAAAATTCTATGCAGGATGTATTCCTTTGTTATATGCGCAGTTGGAAGGTTTATTGACAGCGGTGCTGGTTCAAAATGGTTACCTAAAACAGCAAGACACCAAGTTTATTGATGTTTATAAAATCGTACCGGGATTAAAAGGACATGAGATTAAGAGCTTATGGCATAAAGCCAAAATCGCCAACGAATGGAATCATTACTTTTTAGAGCTAGCAGCATACAAAATGGACAACAGTTCAACTGTGAGTATGACGCGCCATAATATTTTGCATGGTACAGAACTGAGTCATTTTAATCAGGGGCGTAGCTTTGTATTGTTTATTTGGTTATTTAGCGCTGTAAGTTTTATGAGTTCATTAAAATCTTAGTCAGCAAATATTAAAGACTTCACCTTAATTTCATCTCGAAATCTAATATTTTATGTTGAAGTTTTAGCCACTGAAGCCAAGATCGAAAAAGAGAATGGAATGTGATCTTGGTATTTATATAAAAATATCTAGAGCGCTAATGATTAATAAAAAACTATGATTCAAGGACGTATCTGATCTAAAAATCTAAACTATTTGTCTATCACTATTTATTCAATAAGAAGTTGTCCTTTTGAGCTTGATTCTGTCTAAAAAACATAGGGTTTATGAATGATAAGTGGGCTATTTGGTGGGATTTTCTGTACTATCTTAAAGCTATGATTTAGGACAGGATGTGGTTCATGCTTAAACTGATTGCCGAAGACTTTATTCAAGTAGATAAAATTGATTTGGTTTTACCTTTATATCAAGAATTAGTTGAAAAGACCAAACAAGAAGCAGGTTGTATTGCCTATGATTTATATCATGACCTACGAAATACAGGACATTTTGTATTTATTGAAGAATGGATTGATCGCGCTGCGCTAGATGCGCATGTTCAATCAGCACATTTTCAACGATTGGTACCTCTTATTGATCAATATATAAGACAAGAAGGAATTTTTACCCATATGCAGCATTACCAAGAATTATTTTAAAACCTCCAAGTGCTTATTGTTCATTTTCAATCATTTTTTTAATTTTGCTTGCCTTTTCAAAATGATCGAGTTTATGGGTTTTAATCCACCATTCTGCAACTTGCATTAATGTTTCTGGGTCATCATTTTTATTAGCAAAAAATGCATAAAAGGATAATCCGACTTGATCGCCTTTTTTTGCAATTTTCTCATTGCATATTCGAATAATTTTGTCTTTGATCACTTGTTGCATAAATTATCCCAATGTTTAAAGCAGAATCAAGATGTAGATTCTTATTTGACTATTTTATTCATTTTGAAACAAAAAGATACATCGCTACATTCTGTAGATGAATTGTTTCTGAAATGCAGTTTTTGACGTTTTATCATGATTCTGTTGTTATAAATAATAAGTAACTTAATCAAAATAGGAACGACAGATGACAAACTTAGATGATTTAAAAAATAAAGCTTCTGAAGTAATTGATGATGTAAAGTTAAAGGCAAAAGAAGCAAAATTAAGTGCTGAAAAAGTGGCTGATGATTTAAAACATAAAGCCAAGGAAACATTGCTTAAAGGTGAGCAAAAAGTAAATGATTTGAAACACAAAAATGATGATGAGACTGATAAAAGTTAATATAAAGGCCACTGAAAAAAATGATTTTTCAGTGGCTTTTTAACTTTGGTGCTTTAGGTGTCCATTCAATTTGACGAATCTGATTATCAATGATCGTAAAAGTATATTAACTTGTTTAATTTCATCAGTATAATTAAAAACAGTAACGCTAGTTTTGCCTTCTTTTTTTCATAAGTCTGCATAGAAATTGGCGATTGAGCAATGGGTGTATTCATATCTGTAAAACTGTCGCCTATTGAAATCAATTGTCCAGAAGATGTATGTACAGTATTGGTCGATGTCCCTGCAAAAATAGAACTGGAAATAAATAAAGAAAGTGTAAAAGCATGGCGTAGTTTCATCAACACTAAACCTTGTTATGATAAAAATTGGAAATCCACTATCGCTTTTTTTCAGTGTGTTCTGTATTGAATTGATAGGTTTAAAAGACAATATCGATATAGATTTAACCCACAGTACTTAGAATCCATGATGATAAAATTCCTGACTAAGTAGATGAAGAAACAGTAGTCATATGCACAAAAGCGACTAAATCAGTAGGATCAATAAAGACATTCAAAAAGCTGAATAGAAGTTTGCTTACCCTCAGCTCAATTTACAGTTAAACTATAGTTTCAGTATTTGTTGTATTTGCAAACTTGGAGCAAATCTATGTCTTGGCTTTCTTCACTTAAATCAGTTTTTTCTCCTGCGCAGGAGGTGAGAGAGGAAGAAGTCCAATCTGTTTTGCAAAACTACATATTGCCAAACTCGAACAACGCGTTAAAGGATCGTATTACCCAAGTGAACGTTGTTGGGCGGGTATTGCAGCTTACGATCAATACATATCCCACTGAAGCCGACGACTTACAGAGAATCCATGATGATCTTGCCGATAGCTTAGAAAAATGCGGTATCCAAGAGTTGAATATGCATGTGATTCAGCAAAAAATTCAGCATGATTCAAGTTGCTCTAGTGAACAACATGGAAAAGCAGGGCATAGTTGTTCCAGTCAGCCCAAAGCAGAAAATAATAAATTACCACCAGTCGTTGATGCTTCACCACAATCTGCTCCAGCAGAAGCAGACCTAAATAATCCACCTATTCAGAAAGCTGCACCGCAACAACGAGATATTCCCAAACATCCACGCATACAAAATGTCATTTTGATTTCATCTGGTAAAGGTGGTGTTGGTAAATCGACCACAACGGTCAATATCGCCTTAGCACTTAATACGTTGGGCTTGAAAGTTGGGGTATTGGATGCAGATATTTATGGTCCAAGCATACCGACGATGTTGGGCAATGCTGGACAGACACCCAAAATTGAAGGTGAACACTTTGTTCCTCTTGAAGCATATGGAATGGCAGTCCTTTCAATCGGACATTTGATTGGCAAAGAAAATACCCCAGTTGCATGGCGTGGTGCAAAAGCTACAGGTGCATTGATGCAACTGTTTAATCAAGCCTTATGGCCTGACCTTGACGTATTGGTGATTGATATGCCACCAGGTACAGGTGATATCCAATTGACCCTTGCACAGCGTATTCCTGTGACTGGTGCGGTGATTGTAACTACACCACAAAATGTGGCTTTAATGGATGCAGTAAAAGGCATTGAGCTCTTTAATAAAGTCCAGATTCCAGTGATGGGTGTCATTGAAAATATGTCGACACATATCTGTACACATTGTGGCCATGAAGAGCAAATTTTTGGTACAGGTGGCGGTGATCATTTGTCAGAACAATATGATATTCCATTGCTTGGTCGATTACCTTTAAATGTACAGATTCGAGAAAATGCCGATGCGGGTCATCCGTCTGTTATTGCAGGAGATGCAGCTGCGGAAAGCTATATGTTGATCGCTGAGAAAATTGCCAAAGCTTTACCTCGAGCAGAAAAAGATCCACATAGAATTTTCTAAATTTATGCTAAGCGCTAGCCTTTCTTGATACTCATCATTAAATCCGAGAAAGGCTAATCAAGAATGAAACAATGAACTTTTGAATGAGAGTTAATCTGTTGAGAAACTCATACATCAAAATATAATTTTCTTGATCCATACAATCAATGTACAGAATATTTGGTTTGATGAAATAAAGTTTCCATTGTCATCTAGAGTTTGAATCTTTTTGTGGAGCGGGATGCTCTTATTGCCCTTGATCAACGACGACACCCATGTCGCTTCATGGTAGAAATATTATCTATAATTCAAAAGTGTAAAAGAAAATTAAACATCAAAAGATTCTAAAAATGCGCATACAAACATAAAGTTTATTAAGGGTGGGGAATTGAAATCAAATTGCGGTGATGAATAATGAGCTGTTTGAATAAGCTTAAATGAGATCAAACATATCCAAATCATATGTATTCTAGTTTTGATATAAAAAATGAAATTTGTGGAATTGGTATATTCATTGCTTAAATATCCAGTTCTTATTTAAGCCGTTGAGCAAATGATGCAATTCAAAAAAATGATCCATGTTCTTGGCATGTGTGGTTCTCTACTATTGACAGCATGTAACAATGATTCAAACAATAAAAGTGAGAATACGACTGCTCCAAAAACCCTACAACCCATTGTGATTCAAGGTGCATTACCTGTTGAGTCTGAGCAAATGGCAGCAAAACTGAGTAATGCGACCGTAGAAACTGTAGGTGGATGGAAGTTTTGGAAAGGGACTTATCAAGGTTATCCTGTGATTATTTCTAAGACACGAATGGGAATGAGCAATGCGGCAGCTGCAACGGCTATCGCAATTGAGCGTTATAAGCCCATTGCCATTATCAACCAGGGGACATCGGGTGGGCATGATCCTGATCTAAAGGTCTATGATATTGTTTTAGGTCGCTATACAACCAACATTGGTGCATTTAGAACCCCTAAAAAAGCATTGGGAGAAGGTTCTGACGCTTTAGAATGGAACGAAGCCTTTGATGTATTGCCAGATGATGAATCTGATCCAGAGCCGATCGCAATTCGTAAATTTGAAGCGGATACTGATCTTTTAATGGCAGCACACCGTGCCCAGAAGAATTATATGCAGGGCAATGTGGTTGAAGGTACCATCGGTTCGGCTGATGTGTGGAATAATGAATTAGATCGAATTGCATACTTCCATAAAAATTATGGGACTTCGGTGGAAGAAATGGAAGCAGCATCTGTTGCACAAATTGCCAGTCAATTTAAAGTCCCATTTTTGGGTATTCGAGTGCTGTCAAATAACATTACCAATGGTGGAGCTTATGATGCAGGCACTGGTGAGGCATGCCAGCATTATGTGTTGGATGTTGTGGTTGAATATATGAAAGCTAAACAGGCTGTTTCAAAATAACAATCAAAGGTGTTGGAGATAAATTTTTAAAGGGAATGATTTTTACGGTAATTCCATTTTCTAATCACGCTCCACCGCCAATATATACGTGTCAAGATAAATAGCAAAGATGCGCATACTAAAGCCTCGATAAAAAGCCCAGTAGCTAAAATTTTTGCCAGACTAAAATCAATATGACCGTGCCCGAAGTTTTTGATCCAATGGATAATTTGGTGAAATACGCCTAGAAGCATTTCTTTATTGATCATATGTACATGATAAATTTTAGAACCAATCCAAAATGCAAAAAATAAAATTGGGACAATGGTGATTGGATTCATGATCCAGGCTAAAATTAGACCAATCGGCAGATTTGCCTCAAATATCAATATTGAAAAAATAATGAGCAGGGTATGAAACGGAATGGGCAAAATCCCCCAAAACGTACCTATAAACATTGCTTTCGAAATAGACTTTCGATTGACGTACCAAAGCTGAGGACTTAAGGCTTTTTCGCCAAAAATCTTCATGAATTTCAAATTATTGACCCGTTCTGGCGAAGGGAGCCAAGACTGAAAAAAATGCTTTGCCATAAAACTAAAGAATGAAGGAAAGGTGACTATTGTGCATCAATGTAGATAAAAACGACAACCTTTCGAACAAAATACCTGAAAGAATGAATGATGGTTTTGAGTGAATGTTAAGCAAAGAAACTGAAAATTACCTTAAAAACAGTGATATCCAGTAAAGCGCATGTTCATTTGCGATAAGCAATCCATATTTGTGTGATCAGTTTCACTTTTTTGACTTAACTATACTGATTTAAAAGACATTATTGAAAGTTTTATTACTCAAATATGAACGTAAAAACAGCAATCACGGCTTAAATGACTTTGGAGTCTTTTGCGTTATCTAGACATGTAGTTGATTGAAAATAAAATATATTTAGTTTTGTTTTTGGTGTTCTTTGAGATTTCTCTTACAATTATTTTTTTGCCAATTCTCACTAAAAGATTTAATCTGCGCTCAATTGATAGGTGAGGTCATTTAATGATTTCATGGTTTTTTATTGGCCTGGTGGTGACGATTCTTTTAACACCTGGACCAACTAATACGCTTTTAGCGTCTTCTGGAATTCAAGTTGGAATTCGAAAATCTCTTGCACTTATTCCAGCTGAAGCTTTAGGATATTTTGTCTCCATCACGATTTGGGGATTGATCATCGGTACTGTATCGAAGCAGTTTCCAAGTGTGCCTGTTATACTTAAACTATTTAGTGCGGGTTATATCCTATTTTTAGCTTTAAAATTATGGCGTACAGCAAATCAAGATGAAGGCTTTAACCAAGCAACTATCCGTGCTAGAGAATTATTTTTGGCAACGCTGTTAAATCCAAAAGCGTTGTTATTCGCTTCTGCAATTTTTCCAACCTACGTATGGCAAAATGCTTCAGCCTATACCTCCCATATGTTGGTCTTCCTATTGTTGATTATTCCGATTGCATTCTTTTGGACCTTTATCGGTTCTGTGATTTGTAGCAATAAAGTGTCCTGGTTGAATCAACGCAATATGCAAAGAACCGCTTCTTTAGTCTTAGTTAGTTTCACAGTTCCTCTCAGTTACTCTGCTCTTTTAAGTTTATAAGGTCCTTCTCGTTAAAGTCTGTGGAGTTTACTTACAGACTGAGGTAAAGCTATTTCGCAAGAAACATTCCTTTCAAAAGCAATTTCAGTTAAAGTACAGCGCAGTAAACAGCACAGTTTTGGGATAGAAATAAATGGCCATTAAGTCTGATCGTTGGATTCGCGAAATGAGCGAAAAACACGGTATGATTGAACCGTATGCAGAAAACCAAGTTCGTTATGATGAACAAGGTGAGAAGCTAATTTCTTATGGTGTATCAAGCTATGGTTATGATGTCCGTTGTGCGCGTGAATTTAAAGTATTTACCAATGTTCACTCCGCGATTGTAGACCCAAAAAATTTCGATGATCGTAGTTTTATCGATATCGAATCTGATGTATGTATTATTCCACCAAATTCATTTGCTTTGGCGCGTACAGTTGAGTACTTCCGTATTCCCCGTAATGTTCTCACTGTTTGTTTAGGGAAATCGACTTACGCTCGCTGCGGGATTATTGTCAATGTCACGCCGCTCGAGCCAGAGTGGGAAGGTCATGTGACACTAGAATTTTCCAATACGACCAATTTACCAGCACGTATTTACGCAGGTGAAGGTGTAGCACAGATGTTATTCTTCGAATCAGATGAAGTTTGTGAGACATCTTATAAAGATCGTGGTGGTAAATACCAAGGTCAAACAGGAGTCACTTTACCTAAGACCTAAAAAAATCAGTTTAAAAGGCAAGTAAAATACTTGCTTTTTTTGTGTCTGCAATTATGGATATAGTAAATATATTGTGATGTATAGATTTATTTTAATTTGAGTTTTGCGATAAATAAAGCAGATTGTTTAAATTAATTTAAGAAAATATTAAATTATTCTAAATTAATGATTTTTATCGGAATATACAAATATTTTCTCGGTATAAACTTTGATCTATGCTACAAATGAAATCATTCAATATATGCTAAATATAATGTGATTTATATTATGTTATTCAGATAGGAATTGAATGAACATTTAGCATAAAGATAAAAATAAGGTCAAGCTTTGCTCAGGATGGAAGCGTATTATGTCCCAGTTCAAATATTTAAGTCTTGCATTGGTTGCATTGAGTGGCTTTGTCATAGGCTCAAGCCATGCAGCAACGTTACAGCCACTTACTGATCAGCAACTGTCAGAAACGACAGGACAGGCGTTGATGAGTTTAAGCTATTTAGCACCTACAGACGCAGCAAATTTAGAAGCTCGCCGTTCTGGAGGGGACGGTACGGTTGGTTTTTATAAATTAGGACTTGAAGCTACAGTTGAATTGAATGCAAATATTAAAAAACTGCAATTGGGTTGTGGTGGAGCGAACGGAGCTGGTGCTTGTGACTTAGATTTGGATAATGTTTCATTTGGTTGTATTACAGGGGCATCTGGTTACTGTATTACTACTGCTACAACTAATCCAAAACAACCTACAGGTCTTGATAGCAATAACTCGATTAGCAACCAAGTAAATATGAAAGATTTTGTTTTAACCAATCCATATTTTCAGTTTGCAATTAAAAATCCCAACAGTGCCTCTACTCGTGAAGTGGTGGGTATTCGTATTGGCGCTGAAAAGGCTGAAGGACCATTATCCATTGGTAGTCTAAATACATTTAGTGGTTATTTTACTGGGAAAGCAAATTTGACAATGCAAGGTGAAACGAATGTTTCTCCTGTAAGATCAAATACATGGAATACAAATGCAATATCGACACCAAGCGCCTTTTTGGGTCTCGATGATGCAACAATATTAAATTTAGGTTTGGCTTCAGTAAAATATAGTGAAATTACCGCAAACTATTCAACTGTGAGTCGAAATGGTCTAGCAGTTTCTGTCGTTGGAAATCGTGTAACTCAGGCGAAAATACAAGGTTTAGATTTAAGTGCAGTGGTCGATGATATTATGAACGGTACTTCAACTACTTCTGCATTAGAGCTGAATACCAGTAATTCTTGTGTAAGGATTCTTGGTATTTGTTCAGGATCTTTCGGCGCAAATATTGGTAATGCACTCTTACCGGTATTAAGAGGTGGAATCTCAGACTATATTAAGCAACAGTTAGCAACAGGTTTAGGGACTACGGTTTCTGGTTTAAGTACTTATCAAATGCCTTATAACTTAAGTAATGTCCATCAAATCGATGTGAATTCAAATACCTTTGGTATAGCCCTATCTGCACAAAATTTACAATATCCAGATTATGCGGCTGCTGTGAGTAAAGGTTGGAGTATGTATCTTCAAGATGCGTTCACACTCAATATTTCAGATAAAGTCAGTAGTCTTGTAAGTAATATTGCATCCAGTTCAAATGCCAGAGACGGAAATATTACCTTATTAGAGCAGCCTTACCGTAATTGTTATGGAAACTTAAAGTTCTGTTGATTTAAAACTCCTCTAAATTTTTTAGAGGAGTCTGCTGGTCTGATGAAACACGTATGCTTTTATTCTTTTCCAATTTCACCTGATGAGTAATTTTGATTATTGGAAAATTTTTACATCTAGTCTTTCTCTAATTTATTAAAGCATATTGATATATTACAAGATTTTAATTATTTGTTGCGCTGTTTGAACCAATTACAAGCAATAGCTCAATAATGATTTATTTCCTGGAAAATTGATATTGCATTCAGGTCAACTCATATTTATTAACCAGATAATATTTGTATTTAGTGAATTTGATATGACTGATTGAGTCTTAGCATGATTTTAATTGGTTATCTTTATTGATTTGAATAAAGAATATTGAGCAGAATTTTTTGCTTGAATCACATTAAAACTATATGTACGCATCTTCTAGACTAAACAGGTATGTATTCTTACAACTCATCCTAACAATAACGTTTTATAGTTACATCTAATTTTTATTGTGAAGTTTAATTATAAAAACAAAATAGTGCAGAATAAAAAAATTTATAACTCACTCTAGATAAAGATGTGTATTTAAAAATGATAAAATACAGTGGGTTGGAGGGCACTGTTATAAACTTAAGTTAGTGTCTTAATAATTGGGTTTTTAAGTGCATGAAAAGTATCGTATTTTTATATTTTGTCATTTTATCGGAAACACATCAGAAATCAAAATAAGTGTGATAACTTACTCATATTATATTGCTCTATTGAAAATTAAAATACATTTTTACTGTTAAAGTTTTAAGTTTTATAAAGTTTTTTTAAAAACTAACTTTTACTGCTAAAAAATAGAGTGTAACAATTTTGAACATAGTCTAAGGATGAGGAGATGTTCATGTTTAAAATAAAGTCTTTGTGTATAACACTTTTTTCATTTAGCATTTTTAGTGTGTCCTCCGTATATGCGGATTTTTCTGCTTTACAAAGTATGTCAGATGAGCAACTTTCTGAAACGACAGGGCAGGCACTCATGAGCTTGTCTTATATTGCACCAACAGATGCAGCAAACCTTGAAGCTAAGCGTAAGGATAGTGCAGGAAATATAATAGGTGCAAAAAATATTGGCTTTTATAAATTAGGTTTGGAAGCAGAATTAGAATTGAACGCCAATATAAAAAAGCTACAGTTGGGGTGTGGTGGTGTCAATGGTGCAGGGAATTGCGATATTGATATTGATAATCTGAGTTTAAGTGGCTTAGGGAATTCTGCAACATCAAATACAAACAGTGCAAGTGATCGAGCAGCGCGTGTAGGGTCTAGTGCGGTATTAAGCAATCCCTTTATGGAGTTTGCGATTAAAAATCCAAATAGTGCTTCGACGCGAGAGGTTGTGGGGATTAATCTAAGTTCAGAAAAAGCCATTGGATTATTAACATTTGGCCAAGAAAATAGTAGTAGCAAAAACGGAATTAATTCTTTAAGTGGTTATATGAAAGTTGCAGCTACCACTGGAACAGCTTTGGTGAACGGTTTTGGTAATAGTTTGATTTCTGGAGAAGCATCTAGAAGACAATTAATACAATCAGATGGTTACAATGCAATCAACGGGAAGGCTTGTTGCGCTGTTTTTATTATTCCAATTAATTTTGTTACTACTTCATATAATTTAAACTTACGAGATAAAGCAACTGGAAGTAATATTTTAAAGGGAGATTTATTATTACCAGAACAAGTAATTACTGGAAAGCGTATAAATAGTGCAGCATTGAAAGCAAGTGCCTTAGTACGAGATATTGATTTGAGTGGTAATATTATCGCTAGAGCCCTAGGTGTTATTAACTTGGATAAAGAAACGAGTGGAACAATTAAAAATTTAAATGTAGATGTAAATATTAACGAGGATTTAGGTTATTTTCACAAAGCCAGCCTAAATGGAACTCCTGCATCCTTATCCTTACAAGGACAAGATCTGCAATGGCCAGGCAATAAATCTACAGCTGCTAAAGGTTGGTGGTTAGAGTTTTCTAATCCTATTGATATCGGAAAAATTGATCCGACTGATCGTGTTGATATTCCTAAAGCAACTTTAAATGAAGTTATGAATCAGGTGAGTGATTATTTGCAAGATAAACCTGTACAATGTGGGTCTCTTGCATTAGAAAATTGTCTTTTTGGCAGTACAATTCCTTTAAAAGACGTTGATCTAAAAGACGCAACTCGACCTAATATGACATTGAATAACTTGCAATTAGCCAAACAAGACTTTACCCCAAACTGTTATGGTACTTTAAAATTCTGTTAAAAATGATCATCAGATTTAAAAAGCAATAGAAGCAAATGTTCTATTGCTTTTTTTATATTTCTAGAATTACGTTTATCGGAAAAACGTGTATTTTACATAAAAGACTTTGGCATAATGAAAAATATTGCATAAGATAAAGTGTGATATAGATAACATAACTGTATGGGTAGGGAAAGACCATAATGTACAGTGACGTAGAGATTAAGAAATAAAATAAAATATGGTGCGGAGCATCGTATAACACAGGAAGGTCATAGATGACTACACTCACTTATACGGCAAAATTTCATAAAACAGTTTTGGCTGGTTTTGTTGGCTTGGTCATTTCCCAATCGTGCTTCGCATTGGAAGTCATGTCTGATGAAAAATTAAGTGATACCACAGGTGAAGGTATCGCCTTATTACCTAAAGATGCCTATATGGTGTTTCAAGGTGCTGGCGTGAACCAGTCGCAAAATACAATACTGACCGATCGTAGTTTAGATACGGGATACATTTATTATGTGCCAGTAGGACCGTTGTCATCAATCGTGCAAGATACCAATAAAGATGGTGTTGTGAATAGCAGTGATCACTCAGTGGGTAAGGCAGATTTATATTTATACGGTTTAGCTTTGTCTAAAAATGCGACCAATAATGCAAATCTACGGTTAGATGCAGGACAAACAGGTGGTATAGCTAATGCTGCAATTAAAAGTTGGGGGACTGCAACAAATCCTTGGATATTTAATGTAAAAACAGATCAAAATATTCCAGATTTTGGTACAGGGAGCAATTCGGTAACCTATTTAAATTTTGAAGCGCCGTTATATGAAAATATCTATACATTTGCTGCTGATAAAAGAACCGTAACTACAAATGCATTTGTCAATGATGCAGGTGGTGAGGATGCATATAACCTTAAACTAGCGCTATGGGCAGATGGTTTCGTACGTGATCAAAGTAAACCAGATAAGGACTCAAACCAATTTAATTTAGGTGAGGGATTTAGTACAACCGCAACAGGGCGTGCAAACCGTATTCGTTTACAGGGTATCTTTAATGGTTTTGGATTGAATGGCAGTAAAATTCAACTATTCCAGACACTAGGCGGTGCGACCAATACAGGTGGGATGAGTGCTTTCTATAATAATACTTTAGGACTTGCTGGCGTTATACGGTTGAATAGTGGTGATGGTTCTAAATTATTGGGAACATCTGCATCAAATTCGTGGGCTATGCCTGTAAACTTGATGAATCATGTGTTGCGTTTAAGTACCCAAGAATGTGGGGTAGGAAACTTGAATGGTTGTACAACAGGTACAGCGCAAGACATATTATCTACTCCTGCAATCAATGGCGGATTAGCCCCCACTTTTTCGGATAAAGAAGGTATTTATATTTATAACCTGAATACAAATTTAGTATTGGGTTCATTGTATCAACCACTTATTCTGGGTTCTGATGGAACAAACTTTAGTTTGGAACTAGCTCGAATTCCAAATAAAGAATCAATTTATAAACAGATATATACGGATTATACCGGTGCGGATACAAGCTATAAAGGATCAACTTGTAATGTTTATAACTGTGGTACAAGTTCAATTTCAGGTTACCAAGGGAGTACAGCGACGCACAGTAGTATTAGCATAGGGACTGTTTATAGTCCTGATGCTGGTAAAACTTTACTTGCCGATAAAACTGCAGGCGCTGTTGGAATTTCATTTAATCAATTAAGTAATGCCGCTACTTCAAACGCACAGAATAATTTGGGGTCAGCGGTCATTGATGGCATGCTGATCCAACATATGAAAATAACGACTAAAGGCTTATAGGATAGGACGAATTATGATGAAAAAAACAATACTCCTTATTCTCACTGGCTTATTGAGCGTTCATGCAGTTGCTCTGGAAGCGTTATCCGATCAAGATCTACAGCAAGTCGAAGGCCAGGCTGGGGCAGATTTATCTTTAAAGCTGGTATTGAATCAAATTAATGCCAATGATTCATATTTCACAACAAATAATGCTTATAAGTTTGATAATGGTGTTGGTGGAATTTGTGAGAAATTACAATTTTGCCACTTAGCATTATCTGTAAATAATCGTTATGTCGATGCAAATGGTGTGGCGAGCAGTACTGAAGGAAAAAAACTCTGGGTTGTATTTAAAGGAATTCAGGGAACTATTAATATTCAGAAATTGGGTTTGGATGGTGCTGATTTAGTTTATAAAAATACCAATGATTTACAGATGATTAAACCAGCTGTTCAGTTATCTTTTGATGCAGATAAACCTATACAGATCCGTAACTTTGGCTTTAACTCGCTTTCTATTGAAAAAGATGAATTCACCAGTAAAACCAATGCGGATGGAACGGTGACTGAAAATTCTTCAGGTGCGACACAAGCGCAATATGGTTATTTAAAAGCCAATACGTATGCTGCGAAACCTCAAACAACGGGTATCAATGGTTCTACTGCAAACAATTACGATACAGGTCGTGAAACTGGATTTATGGGCATGCAAATGAATGGCAATCTGGCGCTTCAGGGCAAGTTAATGATGTTTAGTTGTGACTCAACAATGAATAAACGTTGCTAAGGAAAATAAATCTGAGGGCTCAAGGATGAAAATACAAAAACAACAGCATGGAAAGAGATTTATTTTAAATACATTGGCATTCAGCTTATTGGTGATGCATATGCCTGCTTATGCACTTCAAGCTTTGGATGATGGTGATCTTAGAAATGTAAATGGTCAAGACGGTGTCAATATAGAAGCGACATTGAAAGAAGCCAATATTAAAACATTGTATTGGACTGATCAGACGGGGCGTGCAGAAGCGGATGCAACGAGTCAAGCACTTACGGCAACAGCAGATACTGTCAAGATTCAAAAAAATAGCGTTGCATCGCCATCAGATCCATTAACAGCGAATTTAAAACTGAACATGGGGAGCACAAATGGGCAGGCTGGAGTTAATCTGAATTTATCACTCTCTCCTGTGCTCATGACTGTGGATTCATTTCGAGTGTGTGACAGTGATCCAAGTGGCGCTCGCTGTAGTGCAAAAATTGGAAATTTAGCGATTCAAACTTCATCAAATACAATAATCGGGATAAAAACAGTCAATGGGCTTTTGAGCAAAACCAATCAACTGGATATGACTTTAGGACTTCAAAATGCCAATATTTACCTTGGACAAACCAGTGCTGCAAATCAACTAAATCAGTTGATTTTAAAGAATTTCAACTTCAACTTTAAAGGTAAAGGATTTGCATTTGTGGATGCAATTGAAGGCTTTAAGTTGCAAACAAACTTGGGGGCTAATACTGCAGGAAATTCTGCAACACCAAATGCGACCTATGGTTATGTTGATTTAGCCCGTGTTGTTGACCCTGCCTCTACAAAAGCAGGTTTTATCAATAGTGGGTCTTATGGCAATGGCACTACAACTTCCAATGCTGGTCTAAATCTTGAAATTATGGTGAATAATAAAGGGACTAATTTTACACCAGCATCTTTATATGATGTAGACAACTATAATACCCCAGTAGGCGCGAAAGGCTTGATTCGTGTAGGTGCTAGTGGTCGTATGGTGAACAGCTCACTGCAATTCCGCGGTATACAGAATGCAAGCAATCTTATTGGTTCTGCCGTGAATGCGACAGGTACTGATACCGGTAAAGATATTGTCGGTAGTTCTGGAATTGCATTTAGAATGAAAACAGACTTTACCAAAGATAGCGATACAATGCTTGCTGGCAGTGGTGATGCAACCACCTTAGAAATAGGCGGTGCGGGTTTAAATAGCTATGGGTTTGAATTTGGCAATTTAACAGGATTACAAAAAGATACGCGTGCATCTTTTGATACCGGCAGTGTATTTTTAAACCTAACAGACTCAAAGCAATTAACTTTACCTGTTAATAATACATTCCAAACTTCAAGTTTTGCCAATGGTCAGTCATTGACAAATGTAAATGACTATAAACAGGATATTTATAGCACTTTGACAACGGGAAATCGGCCTTATAGTGTTGTATCTTCTATTCGAGGTGCGGCATTCCAAGCAATTTCTCGAAGAGGTCGGTTTACAACAAGTGCGGGTGTAGCCACAAATAATCTTTTTACAGATAGTGGATTGAATAACCAATGGGGCTTGGCACTACCATTTTATAATCTGAATGCAAACTTAGCGATGTATGGAACAACTGTGGATGCAGATAAAGTGTATTCTTATTCAACGGATGGTACACAAAGTAAAATAGCACTTTCTGGTCAAACTGCTCGGCTTGGCTTTTCACTGGGGCTCACGACAGAAGGTGTAGATAAAAATGGCACTACTAAATTGGGTAATAATACAACATCGATTATGGTGATTGATGGTGGGTTACGAAATGGTCAGCCTACAGATTATTATATGGGACTTAGAAATATCGATATGTTACTCAAGGGAAATGGTAGCGTTGGTGTTGAAAATGGAAGTTTAAATTTAAGCTTAAAAAATATGTTGGTTGTGATGGCTGCTGAGGTTGCTGGTGGTTATTTACCTGGAACTACTTACAAATCATGTGCCCTAGGTTTAGCGACAGCATCAGTTGCATGTGGGAATAAAAGTGCCTCGGATATAAATAATTTTGCAAAGAGTGATGATGTACTATTTGGTGTAAAACTTCGTTTCGGTGGCGATATGGACCTCTCCTTGATTCCGAGTAGCGAAATAAATAATGATGGTACAGGCAGTCGTTTAACTGTTGTGGGTGATTTAAAGTTGGCTCAGAATAATAATACGATTCAGATCAGTGATCCAGTGAATGGTTCATCGCTCGGTTTAGATAATTTGACAGGGAATGTCCGCTTTAATAATGCAATTGTCATTAGTAAAAATCCAACTTCAGGTACAGGTCAAGTTGGATTTAATGCAAGTTTCCAATTTAATCCGACACAATCGGTAGATGGTGTATTTAGAGCGAGAGACTTAAACTTTTATCCTCCAGCTGCTTCGGGCGCATTAGTATCTGGTGCACGCTTAGGTGAAATTGCATTGACAGGTGGTCGCTTAAGCAGTGAACTCAATATTATTCCGCGAAATTGATGCGTTATTGGTCGGGTTATACTTTTATCGTAGTTCATTTCTGATTAGACTGTGATGTAGTAGACAGTATATAAAGTTTCCTAAGGATTAGGATAATGAAGAAAAATAACAAGCTAGGGTGTATATCATTATTGATATTGAGTCCAGTTGCAATGGCGATGCAACCCCTGGATGATCAAGGTCTTTCTCAAACAACGGGTCAGGCAGGGATTGATGTCGGTATAAATATTAGCAAAGTTCAAATCAATCAACTGTCCATTATTGATCGTGACGGATTAGGTACAAGTGTGAATGATGCAAACAAAGCATCGCTTGTTGTTGCTGGCAAAACGGCAGGTACGCTTGCAGAGCAAAGTTTAAATGTAACGTTCTTGGGGGCTTCAACTACACCAACGATGAAGGTCATGTTGGATGCAGATGGCAGTACTGGAGGCAAACCATTTGCGAATATTGGTTTAAGTTTCGGCAGCAATATTACGGGTATTAAAGTTTCGCCTTTTGCACTTTATTTGGCGGGTGCGAGTTCATCTTCAGGTCCAACAGGGTATCAATCTATTTTCACCGGAACCAGTGAAAAACCTGATGTGATTAAAATACTGAAAATGGACAGTGGCTTTGACATCAATTTTGCTGCAATTAAACCCACAATGAATTTACAACTCGGCAATGCCCCTCAAGGTCGTATGCTCGCTTTTGGCGGAGCAATTCAATCCATTTGTGGCGCAGGAACTGGCTGCGCTATAGCCCTTCTGTCAGACGATAGTGATATTGGTGCAAACTTCAATTTTCAACTCACGGGTACAGATAAAACCAATGGTTTCTCGTTAAATGGTTTCTACGCAGGCGTTGAGCCAAGTGGTTTTGTTTTTGGCAATACAGGTGAGTCCAGTAAATTTGATGTAGGGATCAATCAGATGATTATGGGAAGCAGCGGTACCAGTACATCTACTGTGTTTAATGGTCTTCAAAATGGTTCGATGGGGAATTTTGGTGCAATTGGAACCTCAGTTACTGATTTAAAAGTCAAAATTAATGGTTTATAAGTTTTAATTTTTAATTGGTTTAAATGAAAAAACCCGCAAAAATTGCGGGTTTTTATGACTGAGTAAAATTATTTCGCCAATTTGGCCAATAGATCTGCTTTGCTTAAATCAACAGACTCAGTATCTTTACGACCTTTATATTCAAAAGTACCGGCATCCAAGCCTTTCTCACCAATCACAATACGATGAGGAATACCTGTGAGTTCTAAATCTGAGAATTTCACACCTGGACGCTCATTACGATCATCTAGTAAAACATCATAACCTGCAGCTTGTAATTCATTATATAACGCTTCTGCAGCTTCAAGTGTACGTGGTGATTTTTGTGCATTCATTGGAACAATGGCAACTTCAAAAGGTGCAATCGCCATAGGCCAGATAATGCCTTTGTCATCAAAGTTTTGTTCAATTGCAGAGGCAACTACACGCGTTACGCCAATACCATAACAGCCCATCGTCACGACTAGTGGTTTACCATCATCACCGAGTACTTTACAGCCCAGCGCCTCAGAATATTTTTTTCCGAGTTGGAAAATATGACCCACTTCAATACCACGTTTGATCATGATGGTGCCTTGACCATCTGGAGAAGGATCGCCTTCTACGACATTGCGTAAATCAAACACTTCAGTAAATTGAGCATCACGTTCCCAGTTTACACCAATAGCATGTTTATCCACTTCATTTGCACCAGCAACAAAGTCAGAAAGCACTGATGCAGCACGATCTGCAATGACTGTTATGCCTTTTTCCACCAGTCCTTGAGGACCGCAGAATCCAGCTGTCAAATCTAATGCCTTTAATTGTTCATCCGTCGCAAAAGTCAATGGAGCTGCAATCAATGGGTGCTTTTCCGCTTTGATCTCATTGAGTTCGTGATCACCACGTAAGAACAATGCAACCACAGGAATGTGACCGTTTTCGTCAGCAACACCTTGTACCAATAAAGCTTTAACAGAATGGGCAGGATCAGTATTTAGAAAGGTAGAAACATCCGCAATGGTTTTTTGATTAGGTGTATCAACAATCGTAAACGCTTGTTTTGGTGCTGCCCGTTCACCCACCAAGATTGCTTCAGCCATTTCAACATTGGCTGCGAAATCTGATTCGGTAGAGAATGCGATATCATCTTCGCCACTTGATGCAAGTACATGGAACTCATGTGAGCCAGACCCTCCAATCGAGCCAGTATCAGCTTGAACAGGACGGAAATTTAAGCCTAAGCGGGTGAAAATCCGACAGTATGTGTCATACATGACATCATAAGTTTCTTGTAGCGATGCTTGATCTACATGGAAAGAGTACGCATCTTTCATAATAAATTCACGTGAACGCATTACACCAAATCTTGGGCGAATTTCATCACGGAATTTGGTTTGAATCTGGTAGAAATTCATCGGAAGCTGTTTATAACTTTTTAGCTCGTTGCGTGCTAAATCTGTAATCACTTCCTCGTGTGTTGGACCTAGAACAAAATCATTGCTGTGACGGTCTTTAAAACGTAAAAGTTCAGGACCATATTGCACATAACGACCTGATTCTTCCCAGAGTGAAGCAGGCTGTGTTACAGGCATTAAAGTTTCCAATGAACCTGCGCGATTCATTTCCTCACGCACAATTGCTTCAACTTTATTGAGTACTCGTACACCCATCGGCAGCCAAGTATATAAACCTGAAGCCAACTTACGAATCATCCCAGCACGTAACATCAACTGGTGTGAAATGACCTCAGCATCGTTTGGGGTTTCTCTCAACGTAGCAAACAAAAAGCGACTCGCGCGCATGGAAACTGTCCTAAAATTTTTAGATTTAAAGCGCAGATTATACGATAAAATAATACGATAAAAAATTAGCTGAAGTTTTTTAATGTCTGATTGGTTTGAAATACAAAGATCAGATGATGCGTGATTTCTCATAAAAGGGTATTTCATGAGGTTTAAATTTAAGAAAGTTGAATGAAAATTTAGATAGCTTTGGTTTTTGTTAAGATTTTTTCAATAGTGAGTATGAATTTTTTTGAGTTAAAAGTTGATTATTCAAGTTTTTTTAGCCGATTAATAATATCGTCATACTTGCTTTGGGTAGTGCGGTAACTATTTTGTAAATTATTAATATAACCTTTTGTTTTGTCTATATTTTCTGCATTGTACTTGATTCGATCTTTAAGGATGGATGGTACTGTATTGCCTTTTCTATAATATTCCATTTCCTGTCTTTTTAATAGAATTCGATCACTTTGTAATTGCTTAAGGTTTTGATTTTGTAGTGCTATTTGTTGTTTTAAGTTGTTGAGCAGCTCATTACGTTTATTGGTGGCAACGGACGAGTTTCCATAAGCACGTTTGAGACGGGCATCTTGTTCTAGTTTACGAACTTCAGATGCCCTGGAGGTTGACTGTTGCAAATCCTTTTCAACATTATAGGCAGGGTTGCGTTTAATCACTTGCATATTGCGATCAAGTGCTTCATAGCCATTTCTGATGTGTGCAGGCGTGACTGAAGTACTAATATTTGCAACCCCGTTTTTGTCATAATATCGATACCAAGCAGCTCTAGGTTGAGATATATCTGCATATGCCACAGCGCTGCACATGATCAAACAGATTACTAAGGTCAAACAGCGTATTTTTTTTGTTTTTAAGCCAGCATTTTGATAATAGATTATTCTATCCATTCGAAGTCTGCCATCCCCAAAAAATAAAGTCAGTTATATGATTTTAAAAACGATCTTTGATCATTTTATGTGGTTACAAAATTTTAATAAACAATTAAGTTCTAAAAAAATACAGAATATTTTTTTTTATGTGAGCTTTACTGTGTTTTTCTATTTGAAATGAGATTTATGACAAGAAATGTTCATTGATAAAGTGAGTTAATATATGTTAAAAAACCATGATTAATTGTAAAAATAAATCTGTACAGCACAATTCATTCCAAGCTTACGGAAAGGGGCATTAAATGGACGATAAATTTCAAAATCTTAAAGTCATGGTGATCGATGATTCTAAAACCATTCGTCGTACTGCTGAAACGTTATTACAAAGAGAAGGTTGTGAAGTAGTCACTGCTGTAGATGGTTTTGAAGCTTTGTCTAAGCTTGCTGAAGCTAATCCAGATATTGTTTTTGTTGATATTATGATGCCTCGTTTGGATGGTTATCAAACATGTGCTTTGATTAAAAATTCTCAAAATTATCAAAACATTCCAGTCATTATGCTATCAAGCAAAGATGGCTTATTTGATCAAGCAAAGGGTCGTGTTGTTGGCTCTGATGAATATTTAACAAAACCATTTAGTAAAGATGAATTATTAAATGCAATTCGCAACCATGTGAGTGCATAACGGTTAATTGGGGGGAAACAATGACAAAAATTTTAATCGTTGATGATTCACCAACTGAAATGTTTAGATTTAAAGAAATCTTGGCTAAACATGGATTTGAGGTGATTGAAGCAACCAATGGTGCAGATGGGATTACTATTGCACAAGCAGAGTTACCAGATCTTGTATTGATGGATGTGGTAATGCCAGGGGTCAATGGCTTCCAGGCAACTCGTCAAATTGCTCGTGGTGCAACAACGAAGCATATTCCAATTGTGATTGTAAGTACTAAAGATCAAGAAACTGACCGTGTGTGGGGCAAACGTCAGGGCGCTTGTGATTATCTCACCAAACCTATTGATGAAAATCAGCTGATCAGCACAATCAAGCAGCATCTGCAAGCAGGATAATGTATGGCAGCAAATGGATTTATCGAATTACTTCGATTGTCTAAGCGAGGAAATAAAAATTACGCTGACAATGATAGTGAAGTAAACCGATGGTCAGGCATTGCATTTGAAATGATGGGGCAATATTTTGTTGCTCCATTGGGGGAAGTTTCGGAAGTCATTTATCCGCCAAAATATACACCAGTTCCCAATGTTCAGGGCTGGGTAAAAGGTTTAGCGAATATTCGCGGACGGTTATTGTCGGTTTCCGATTTGGCTTTTTATTTAACGGGGCAAAGAAGCCAATTTCTACCTACTCAAAAAGTCTTATGTATTAGTCATAATGACCATTATGTTGGTCTGGTCGTAGATCAGGTTTTGGGGATTCAACATTTTAATAAAAAAAGCTTTTTTTCTAAAAATAATCAACTGGAAGAAAAGCTTCAAACCTATTGTCAAGGATATTTCCAACAGCATAACCAAGCCTGGAATATATTCTTATTCAGTCGTTTGTTGAATGATCCTCAATACATGAATGCATCAGAAAAATTTATAAACTAGCTTTGACGCCTAATTAGAGTTAAGCGAATCGGGAGAAGCTGAATGGGCTTTAAACTAAAAAAGAAAAATACAGGGGATACTGCTCAAAAAAGTAGTCCAGGCGTATTAACAAAAACCAAATCCAAAATTGATGAGTTTGCAAAGTTATTTGGGGAAAGTGACAAATCAAAACCATTTATTCAAATGGCGATTGTCAGCATCATCGTCGCGATTATTTTACTTTTGGTTTTATTCTATACAGTTCCTCGAAATAACGACTTAACTCGTAGTTTGGGTGAATTAAAGCTTTTATCTCAAACATTATCGCGTCAAGCAACAGAAGCAACAGCTTCAGGCTCAAAAGAATCGATCAATGCTTTAGTAGCGTCACAAAAGAAATTTAAAGAAAACTTGGATATTGTTAAAGATATTCATGCATCGTCAAAAGCAGTAGAAGGGGTCGAAAAAACCTGGAATCAAGTTTCTGCTGATATTGACATGATTGCAACCCACCAAAAAATCATTAACCAGTTATATGACACCAATATCGCCGTTGCAGATGTGATTCCTGGCATGCAGGCTGAATATAACCTAATGGTTGACCAAATGGCACGTGATAACATGCCGAGTACACAGGTTGTAATCGCGAAAAACCAAGTATTCCTTGCAGAACGTATTTTACGTTCTATTGGTTCAGTACTAGGGGGTTCAGATAATACACGTGCTTCTGCAGAAGACTTCAATGCCGATACTGAAACTTTTGGAACATACCTAAATGCACAGTTAAACGGTAATGCTGACTTGGGTGTAACGCGTATTGACAAGCCTGAGTTGCGTGAATCTTTAGAAAGCATCAAATCAGATTACAATGAAATTGTGCAATTGGCATCGACTTCAGTATTAAAGAACTCTGATCAAATTTTTAAAGTTCGTCAGGCATCATCAAATATCTTTGCTGAATCAGATAATTTATTAAAGGGCTTAGATCGACTCTCAGTAAATACAGGTGTAGGCACTATTTTACCTGCCTTAATCTTATTGTTTGCTTTAGGCGCATTCTTATTTGCTGTATTTAAATTGATTGGTTTACGTAGTGAGTCAGATAAAGTACGTGTAATGCGCTTACAAGACGAATATGACCGTAACCAAAATGCGATTTTACGTTTATTGGATGAAATTGCCGATTTGGCTGATGGTGACTTGAGTTCATATGCAACGGTATCTGAGGACTTTACAGGTGCAATTGCCGACTCGATTAACTTTGCGATTGACCAATTACGTGACCTTGTATCGCGAATCAATGAGACTTCTCAGGAAGTTGCACAATATACTCAGAATACACAACAAATTACCAACCAGTTGGCTGAGGCATCTGAGCATCAGGCGCAAGAGATTGCTGGTGCATCCACAGCGATTAATGAAATTGCACAATCGATTGACCATGTATCGGCAAATGCTGCTGAATCCGCAGAAGTAGCACAACGTTCAGTACAGATTGCATCAAATGGTGCAGATGTTGTAAACCGTTCAATTGAGGGTATGGACACGATTCGTGAACAGATTCAAGAAACATCAAAACGTATCAAACGTTTGGGTGAGTCTTCTCAAGAGATTGGTAACATTGTCTCGCTGATTAACGATATTGCCGACCAAACCAACATCTTGGCATTAAACGCTGCAATCCAAGCATCTATGGCTGGTGAAGCAGGTCGTGGTTTCGCCGTGGTTGCGGATGAGGTACAACGTCTTGCAGAACGTTCAGCATCTGCTACAAAGCAGATTGAAACATTGGTAAAAACCATTCAAACCGATACCAACGAAGCTGTTATTTCAATGGAACAAACCACTTCTGAGGTTGTACGTGGTGCAAATCTTGCAAAAGATGCGGGTGTTGCTTTGGGTGAAATTCAAACGGTATCGAGTAACTTGGCAGGATTGATTGAAAGTATTTCTGAATCAGCAAAATTGCAGTCTGCATCAGCAGGTCATATCGCCAATACGATGAATGTTGTACAAGAAATTACTTCGCAAACGACAGGCGCAACGTTTGATACAGCGCGTTCGGTATCTGAATTGGCAACTATGGCGGATTCATTGCGTCAATCAGTTTCTGACTTTAAATTACCAGACTAAAACGATTGAGACTTGATATGCGTAATTTCTACAATAAAAATGTAGGGGTTGCGCACAGTGAAAAGCCTTCTAAAGCCATTCAGCTTGACTGTATTTTGAAAGGTTTTAGTCCCAAAATCGGGAACTAACATAGAAGCCTGAGCTATGAAAGAAATATTAAAACATTTAGTTGAACACGTCACTTTACCTGAAGATGCTTATATTGATCAGGATGATGAGATTTTAGAAATTTTTGTAGAAGAACTTGAAGAAATTTTTGAACAGTTACAAGCTTCTCTTGATCAATGGCTAAGTGATGAGTCCAAAGACAAGGAATTGGTGAATGTACGTCGCTATTTCCATACCCTTAAAGGCTCTGGACGTATGGTGGGGGCAAAGCGTTCAGGGGAGTTGGCTTGGACTGTTGAAGATACATTAAATCGTGTAATTGCAAAAAACTTGGAATTAAGTACTGAAATTCAACAATATGTCAGTGCTGTATTTAATGTGTATAAGTTCAAATTGTATACTGAGTTTTTAAACAAACAACCACATCATCTTGATTTAGCACCATTGGTGTATTTGGGGCAACAATTACAGCAAAAGCAGAGTTTAGAGCCTGCATTGGCAGATCTACTGTCACTTGCGCACACCCTCAATGATGAAAGTGTGGTGACAGGTTTAGAGTTTGCAGAAGATGAGGCTGCTGTAGGACATGCGGAAACAACTGAATCAATCGCGAGCTCCGAAAATGTGGAAGAGCATGCGATACCAGATCTGATTCAAACCGAAGAGTTTGCTTTAGAGGCAACATCAACTTCTGATGAAAGTCTAATCTCTGAAACATTGACGATTTTTGTTGAAGAGTCGGAAGAACATCTGGCAACAATAAAGGACTTTTTACATTTAGAGCAACATACACCTGAACAATATAATCGCTTGATTCGCGCTTTACACACTTTGCGTGGCAGTTCTTCAATGGCGCATATTCAGGATGTATTTGAAGCAAGTGGTAAAGTTGAGCATTTGTTTAAAGTGTTGGTCCAAGAGGATACAGAGTCTTCTAAAAATGAAAATGCATTATTGACCTATTATGCTGAATTCGTCAGTGATTATCTGCATGTGCTCAAGCAAACGGGTGATCGAGATAAGCAATTAGCACAGATTTACCAAAAATTTAATGATGCTTGGGAACGTTATGATTTCCAAAATCAATATCAACAGGATCATCAGCCACAAGTAGGGCTAGTGACTCAATTGGTGGATTTGGAAATCGATCTATTGTTGGATGCCGAATTTGAGTTTGATAAACGCGCTCAAATTGAATATCCAGAATATTTCCAACAACTGATTCAACAAGCTCAGATTCTGGTCGATCATACTGACAATCGTGCGTCACAAGGTATTCATGATTTCAGTCTTGCACTCAAGGATGGATATGCACAGATTATTGCCAAGTCGGATTTGCTGAACACCGATTATGTATTTGAAATTTTCTCTAAAGCTCATCAGGAATTCATTCATTTATTTGATACATTGGCATCAGGTCAACGTGTCATTCTGAATGATGCAACTCAGGCGATTTTGGATGAGCTTCATGATTATGTACATCAAGATATTGATGTGGATCAGGTTCAAATTGCTGAACCAGCCGTTGAACATATGGCAGCAGTTGTACCTGAGATCAACGCTGTTGAGACAATCAATCATTCTGTCTTAACCCAAATTAATCTAGATAAGCAAAATATTGATTCTACGCAAAGTCAGCGGGAATTTGATGCCGACGTTCTTGATATTTTCATTGAGGAAGCGGATGAACTGTTGGTGGGGATGGACCATGATCTCAATACATGGTCGAGTCATCCAGATGACACCACAGCATTAAATAATTTAATGCGTTATTTGCACACTTTAAAAGGTGGTGCAAACATGGTTCAAGCGACGAATATTGGTTTAATAGCCCATGAACTCGAAACAATTTATGAGCGAGTAATTAAAGGTCAGCTCAAAGCTGGACCACAAGTTATTCAATCTATTCGTTTAATTCAGGATGATGTTGCAGATCGTATTCAGTTGATTCGTGAAAAATCTATTGATTACCCAGCAACACATATTCTTGGAGTTTTACAGCATATTGATCAACAGCAATTTTCGCCTGATACGAATGTTGAAGAAGCTGACAAAGTTGAAGACGAGATCGTTTTAGTCAACGATTCTCCAGATCTGGATGTTGTTGTTGAACAGCAACAGCGATCAACACTTGAACATGTTGAGCCAGTAGTTGAAGAGATTCAATTAGATGATTTAGATGATGCAGAACGTGTTGCTCAAGAAACCTTTATTGAGGAAGCACGTGAGTTGATTGATGATGGGTTAAGCATTTTAAGTCAATGGTTTGATCAACGAAGTAACCGTAGTTTACTGCTTCAATTACAACGTATTGCGCACAGCTTAAAAGGCGGTGCAAAAATGGTGAAATTAGAAGGTGTTGCGGATATTGCCTATGAGCTTGAAAATGCATTTGAACAATTTGGTCAGCACAACTTTAATTCGAATGTGTATGACGGTTTATTGGAAAGTGCTTTTCACTGGTTAGATGCAGCAATCTTCAAAAAGAGCTACGATAATTTTGATGGTTTAAAGTCAAATTTAAACCGTATTCAATATGTTGATGTTTCTGCTCAGCTTCCAGAAAAACTATCTCGAACCAATTTGATTTTTGAACAGACCAATAATGAATTTGTTCAGGGGGATGGGACTGAACCACCTTCAATGTTGGGTGAATGGGATCTTTCTGAAAAAACTGAAACCAGCAATGAGATGATTCGTATCTCTGCGGATTTGGTTGAAAAGATGATCGATCTTTCTGGTGAAAATGCCATTAACCGTTCGCGTATTGAAATGGATTTGGGTCAATTGGGAAATACGTTGACCGATATGGAGTTAGCGATTCAACGTTTAGCGGATCAGCTTCGTCGAATGGAAGGTGAGCTGGAAAGTCAAATTATTGCTAAGCACGGTGATTTAAGTGCGCGCTATGCAGACTTTGACCCATTGGAAATGGACCAATATTCATCTTTGAATCAACTGTCTAAATCGCTGGCTGAATCTGCATCCGACTTGGTGGACTTTAAAACCACCTTGGCTGAAAAAATTCGTGATACGGAAGGTTTGTTATTGCAGCAATCACGGATTCAAGCTGAAATTCAAGAAAGTCTGATGCGTACCCGTCTTGTTCCTTTCTCTCGTTTATTACCACGTTTACAGCGTCTGGTACGTCAAACTGCTTCGACGGTCAATAAGCCTACTGAGCTTTTGGTTAATAATACGGAAGGTGAATTAGATCGTAATATTCTGGAGAAATTAGTATCTCCTTTAGAACATATGTTGCGTAATGCAATTGACCACGGGATTGAAGATACAGAGCAGCGACAAAAAGCTGGCAAGTCATTGACTGGTCGAATTGACTTGAATATTAGTCGCCAAGGTACAGACGTTTTGGTGTCCTTTAAAGATGATGGTAAAGGAATTGATCCTACAATTATCCGCGAAAAAGCCATCGAAAAAGGTTTGATTAAATCAGATCAGCATCTAGAACCAGAGGAAATTTTACAATTTATTTTCCATCCTGGTTTTAGTACAGCGCAGCAAGTTACCCAGATTTCTGGACGCGGTGTTGGGCTGGATGTGGTTCAAAGTGAAATTAAGTCGCTGGGTGGGCAGGTCAGCGTAAGTTCTGAATTGGGCCTGGGCTCGACTTTTACCATCCGCGTACCAACAACAGTTGCTGTCAGTGATGCATTGATGGTGAAAGTCGGTGATCAACAATTTGCTGTTCCATTGTCGCAAATTGATCGGATTGTACGAATTTCTCCAGCTGCTTTGGAAGAGTATTTTGAAACTCAAAATGACTATTTCGACATAGATTACCAAAGTTATAAATTGCGTTATCTCGGTGAGTTTACAGCCAATCAGGTGACACCACGTTTGCATGGCTTTGCACATTCATTACCTGTGTTACTGATTAAAGGCAGTTTAGGTCAATCTGTTGCAATTCTAGTCGATCAGTTGATTGGCTCACGTTCTCAAATTGTGGTTAAACCGATCGGCAAACAATTTGCAGCAATTAATGCGATTGCAGGTGCTACGATTCTTGGTGATGGTCAAGTTTGTTTGATTCTTGATGGGCAAAATATTGCCAGACAAGTTCAGGGTTCAAGCCGAGGTGGGGCTGAATATCTACAACAGGATAAACAACGTCATCGTGATCAACGTCGTTTGATTATGATTGTGGATGACTCAGTAACTGTTCGTAAGGTAACGTCACGTTTATTAGAACGTCAAGGTTTTGATGTGATTACAGCTAAAGATGGTGTGGATGCGATTGAGCAACTTGAAAATGTTAAACCAGATCTGATGCTGTTAGATATTGAAATGCCGCGCATGGATGGATTTGAAGTGACCAATTTGGTTCGACATCATGAAATTCATCGTGACTTGCCAATTATTATGATTACCTCACGAACAGGTGAAAAACATCGGGAACGTGCATTTAGCTTGGGGGTGACAAACTATATGGGTAAACCATTCCAAGAGGCTGATTTATTAGCCAATATTGATGCTTTGTTGACGGTTAAATAGGAGCACTCATGGCGGGAAATATCGAAAAATCTGCACTTGATAAAATCAGTACACAGGAACTGCAACACCTGATTACGGTGTCTACAGGGTTTATTGATGCTTATATTATTAATTGTTATGGCAAAGACCCAATGTTGTTACCGCAGAATGTGGTGCTATCTGCTCAGAATAGTCCAATTCATGTTCCTGTAGTGGAATGGCATGAAAAGCAATTACCCACCTTTAGTGTCAGTGATCCCCGAAAGGCTTTGGGCGTTGCCTTGATTATAGAAGGTGAGGAGTTGGATGAACGTTTTGCTTTAATGTGTAATGAAATGCCGAACTCTATTCGTTTACGTATCTCTGAAGTGGTGGATGTTGAAGACGCTATAGAAGATAAAACAATTTTTCAATATGTTAAAATAGGTAATGTTCGCTACCATGTTCCAGACTTAGATCAAATTCAGCTTGAGATTGGACTAAGAAAAGCTTAGCAATTTACTTAGATATTGTATGTTAAAAATGAACGTGATTTCAGTTAAAACCGAGCGATAGGGGTCGCTCGGTTTTCACTTTCCATACATTTGATGTGGTGAGATAAATGGCATCGATTGCGATGTGAAATTCCAATTTGGACATTCACACGTAAATGCATGCGATACTACGATCAATCGATCTGATTTTTGAATCCTATGTGTGTCTGTTTTAAAATTTTTATTCTAATTTTTCATTACTTATTGTAATAAAGCATTTTGGTCATCATCCTTACCTTTGGTAATGAATAAGGTCTATCTGAATTTGCAATGCTAACTTGATGGCGCTTTACACCTGTTATTTGTTATTTTTCTAAATGATGAACCTAATTAATGCATTTAAAAGTGAGATGCTAATCACACAAAACTGTTTTAATTCTTGGATCTTTTTCCAATTCTTCAAAATAAGCCATAGAATGATTAACTTGTTTCAAAATGCGGCTGATAATTTTAAGAAAAATAACTTGACCTTCAATAGGATAGTGATATTTTAAGAAATATTAGAGTTCTAAAAAGTGAACCTTTTTGCCATTATACGTCATAAAACATTGGGGTTTCTTATAACAATAATAGGTTGACTACTGGAAGAAAAATTTTATGAGTTATATGAGTTATGATAGTAGCCTCGTAATAGGTTCTGCGTGCATTGCAGTGATTATCTGTTACATTGCTATTTCATTAGAACAACTCATTTTTACGCCTCACTCGGCACGTATTCAAAAAGTTATTATCTGTTTAAGTGGTATGGCACTGGGATTTGCCATTTGGGCGATGCATTTTGTCGGAATGTTGGCTTGCCATTTACCAGAAAATCACACTTTTGATCTAACACTCACTGTAATCTCTTATATTATTGCAACATTGGCTTCAATATTTGCAGTTTGGTTGACAACTCAGGACACCTTACCCCTTCCGCGTTTGATTTTAGGCGCTTTACTTATGGGATTAGGTATTGCCGGCATGCATTATGTAGGCATGATGGGATTGGAAATTCCAAACCAGCAAATTTATTATCATCCAATTTTAGTCATACTCTCTGTGACGATTGCAATCAGTGGTTCGGGATTATCGTTTTGGCTGGCATTTAAGTATAAAAATACCTTTAGTCATAAGCTGTTGTATAAAGCTGCCGTATCCATCATGATTGCACTGAGTATTGTAGGGATGCACTATACTGGTATGACAGCGATAACGTTTTCGTCAACGCATGTCAATCATTTTGAAAATCAGTTGAACGAAGGGCAAGGTGTTTTGTTGTTCACTATTATTTTTGTGGCAAGTTTGATTCTTGTTTCTGCCTTTTGTGTGGCAATTTTAGAACGAAGATTAGAAGAACGCAGTTTACAATTAATACAAGCCAATAAAGAGCTTGAAGGATTGGCACTTCAAGATAATCTGACTAAGTTGCCTAATCGCCTTTTTCTAGTTGAATATACGGATGCATTATTTTTGGATTATAAGGAGGCAACAACAAAAATAGCCTTTGTTTATATTGATCTTGATCGCTTTAAATCTGTTAATGATGCTTTTGGTCATCATATTGGCGATGAACTTCTAGTGAAGTTTGCTCAACGTTTATATCCTTTATTGACTGAAGGGCAAAAATTGATTCGTATTGGCGGTGATGAATTTATTCTAATTCTTGAAGATTCCAGTCGAACTGAAGCAGAGCATATTGCTGAATTATTCTTACAAAAAATTCAGGATAGTTTTCAAATTTCGGGTAAAGAAATCAATATTTCAGCGAGTATAGGAATTGTATTTTTTCCAGATCACGGACAAAATTTACAAGATTTATTAATTAATGCAGATTCTGCGATGATGCAGTCCAAAGAACAGGGGCGAAACACTTATAGTATGTATAGCTGTTCCCTAGACCAGCAGCATAACAATCGAAGTCAATCTAAATTGATTAATGATTTATACAAAGCTGTTGAAGAACAGCAATTTATCTTATTTTATCAACCCAAGTTTACCGCTGATTATCGTATTTGTGGTGTTGAAGCCCTGATTCGTTGGAAACATCCAAGTTTGGGATTATTAGCACCCAGTATGTTTATAGGTGGCGCTGAGCAGACGGGTTTAATTATTCGTATGGGCTATTGGGCCTTAGAGCAAGCGTGTATGCAAATTCAACAATGGGAGCAAAAGAATTATACCTTTTGCCCTGTTGCTGTTAATCTCTCCGCAGTGCAATTTGAACATAAGCATCTGATTGGCAATTTAGAAAAGTTAATCCAGAAATATCATGTTAAACATGGAAATTTAATTATTGAAATTACTGAGTCTACAGCGATGCACCATATCGATGATAGTATTCAAACTTTTGAAAAACTCAGAAATTTAGGAATTAAACTGGCTATTGATGACTTTGGAACAGGGCATTCCAGTTTTTTATATTTAAAAGACTTACCTGTAGACGAACTAAAAATAGATCGTGAGTTCATTCGAAATCTGTGCGAAGGTTCAAAAGAACAGATTATTTTAGAAAGTATCATCCATCTGGCAATCCGCTTAGGCTTGGTCGTCACGGCAGAAGGTGTTGAAACAGAGCAGCAAGCGCAAATTCTTAAACGCTTAGGTTGTCAACAGTTACAAGGTTATCTATTAGGTATGCCATTGCCTGTCGATCGTTTAGAAGCAAATTATCACCCAATTTAATCAATAATTTATAATGACCTGAGAGAATAAAAAACGATATTATTTAAATGGATATTTGTTCATTTAGCAGAGTATCAATCAAAGTCATACTATTAATTCTGCAGCATTGACTACTCATCAAAAAATATAGATATTTTTAGAAAAAGTTTAATATTTTGATCGAATTTGCTTATTTTAAAATCTCAGCAATAAGACAATGATGCTGAGTGTTAAAATTATCAGTTCAAGTAAAAAAATATTTAAAGCATAATGACTTGGTAAATGTATGTGTAAATGTCAATAATAAGCATGAGAATAAATGAGTGTACACATAAATAAAAATATCATCCAATATTCACATAATTAACTGCGTATTAGGGAATGATATGCTGATTTGTCATGTAAAAAAAACCTTATTGGGTCTCGTGTGCCTGTGTCTTTTTAATAGTTCAGTATTTTCGGAGATTCATCAGAACGATAAGTTGCAATCCCCTCGGCAGAAACTCGATGTAAATTTGAACAATGTATTTGCACCTGAAAAAAATCGCTATTCATTTTTACATATGCAGGAATTCTTACCGACAATTACGATATGGACGGGAAATAAACCGATATCGGAATTCAAATATGCTTCACCGCAATTAAATAATATTCCATTTCACTTTATAAAACCGTCTACAAAACAGCCTGTAGAAACTAATCTGGAAAAGATGTTGGTTGATACCAATACAGATGGTTTTGTTGTCTTAAAAAATGGAAAAATTGTTGTTGAAAGATATTTAAATGGTCAAGATGCATCTACTCGTCACCAAATGATGTCCGTTAGTAAGTCTATTTTTGGTTCTTTGACCGCAATGTTGATTGCAGAGGGAAAATTAAAAAGAAATGCAAAAGTAGTTGAATACATTCCAGAACTGAAAGATTCAGCATTTGGCGATGCAACCGTTGATCAAGTGATGAATATGACGATTGGAATAAAATATTCAGAGGATTATTTATCTCCTCATTCAGAAATTACTCAATACATTAAAAATATGGGGTTAATGCCAGAAAATGATGTATATAACAGTAAATTAGGCATACGAAATTTTTTACCTACACTCAAAAAAGAAAAAGTGCATGGTACTACATTTCATTATGTTACTCCCATTAGTGATGTCATGTGTTGGTTAGCTGAGCGTGCGTCAGGTATGACACCAACGGTATTACTTGAAAAAAGCATTTGGCAAAAAATGGGGATGGAGCGTGATGCTTATGTTCTTGTTGATCCACAAGGAGTTCCCAGTTGTGGTGGTGGGGTAAATGCAACAACTCGAGATATGGCTCGTTTTGGTCAAATGATCTTACAAAAAGGTCAATTTAATGGTCAGCAAATTTTACCTACTGAAGTCGTTGAACGCATTGCTCAAGGTGGAGATGCAAAAGCCTATGCAAATAGTGTGTATGCAAGAGATGCTGTAACACCGAAAGGATCTAGTTATGTGGATCAATTTTGGTTTTTCAATAATCCTGAAAAGTCATTTAGTGCATGGGGAATAAATGGGCAATGGATTTATGTCGACCCTAAACACAATGTCGTTATAGTGAAGCAATCTAGTCTGGATTTACCAGAGGATCATGATATTGAAGCCTATACGCTTGCTGCTTTTAGTGCGATAGCTGCTTCACTCGATAAATAAACATAGTCCGTTGCAAGTGCAACTAAAGAAGAACAGCGCTTGCATCATCAGCAGAAGTTATTGTTTTTAATCAAGGATGGTTAATTATGAAAATTACCCCACTCATATTTTGCTTGTTGAGTATCTATTCATCTACACAAGTTTATGCAGCTGGTATGGATCAGTCTGGTCAATCTATTTTAGCATTTTTAGAAGATGGGCATTATGCAGAGGCAAGTATTACAGCTGTCTCTCCAGATATCTCGGGAAAAATTAGAAATAGACCTGATTTAGTCGCATCAGGAAGTTCTGATCTAGATACGGGCGACATGATAAAAGATATTCAATATTATAGTGCTGCCATGAAGTTTCAGCTTTCACCCAGGGTCTCATTTGGTCTTCTTTATGACCAACCTTTTGGTGCGAATACAGAATATCCTATGAAAGCGAATAATACTTTTTCGGATAATCAATACACCTTTGTTGGGACCAAAGCGAACGTTGAAACCCAAAACCTTACGACAATCATTGGCTTTCAACCGAACAAATATTTGAATTTCTATGCGGGCGGGGTCTATCAAAGCATGGAAGGAAATGTCTCCCTGCGTGGAAATAGTATGGGCATTTTTAATGGATATGATGCAAATTTTTTAAAAGATAATTCAACGGGTTGGTTGGCGGGTGTGGCATATCAAATCCCAGAAATCGCGTTAAAAGCAGCGTTAACTTATCGTTCTAAAATTGATTATAGTATTGATGTACAAGAAAGTCTGAATGGTGAAATTATGAATTTTACCGAAGCAAAAGATACAAAAATAATTACGCCGAAGTCTATAAACTTAGATTTTCAAACAGGAGTAAGTCAAAACACCTTGTTATATTTAAATGCACGATGGGTGAACTGGAAAAATTCTGTTATTCGTCCAGCTCAGTTTGGCGCACTGTCTGAATTAGCAACGGCTGAATTAAGCCAAGGCGCATATGGTGGTGGTTTCAATTTGGATGACTATAGAAAAGATCAGTGGAGTGCAGCATTAGGCGTTGGACATCAATTTAATGAGAAAATAAGTGCATCCACTGACGTGAGCTGGGATTCAGGTACAGGCAACCCTGCAGGTGTTTTAGGACCAATTCATGGTGGATGGGGACTGGGGCTAGGGCTCCAATATAACCCAACACCTAAATATTTTCTTTCTGCAGGTCTTCGTTATATATGGTTTGGTGATGCTGTCGCACAAGATGGCACATACTTTCTCCCTATTGAAGGTATTTCACAAATCGCAGAACAAGCTGATTTTAAAGACAATACCGCGATGGTATATGGACTAAAAATCGGTTACAAATTTTAATCCATGATCGGTTATAACGACATTTCATGATATAAATATGGATAAACTTCTTTTTCTTTAGATGTTTATCCATCTTAATTTTTGATATATCCTTTTCTAAGTATAATTTTTACTTTTAATGTATTAAGCCCGAAAATTGAACATCATTTGATAGGATTTAATGATGTAAGTCGAGTAAACAGACTTTGATTCATTCAATTATCTGAGTAGCAATATCGTTACATATTTCTATGATTTTATATCCAGTAAACTCATTTATATTCAACAATTTTACAATTCTAAATAACGAGTCTGACAAAATGAGTGAAGAACTGATATTACACTTTATGTACCCCTATATTTTTTGAATTAATTAATGGAAAGTTCTTATGTTTTCAAACTATATCCATTCTTTTGCTTTATTTTTTTCTCTGCTCAATCCATTTTTAATGAGCATTTATATGATTGGGATGATTCGTCATACTGAAACTAAAGTTTTTAATAAGAGTTTAGCTCAGGGTGCGCTGATTGCTTATGTGGTATTTTTGCTTTTCGCATGGGGTGGAGAAGCCATCTTTAGTACGTATTTAAATGTCCGTTTTGAGTCATTTCAAATTTTTGGTGGACTTATTTTCTTGGTGATCGGCTATCGTTTTGTCTTTCAAGGTGCTGATACAATTGGCGAAATGAGAGGGACACCCGCACACCTAGCCAGTACCATGGCGATGCCATTTATGATAGGTCCGGGCACAATTAGTGCGGCTGTTGTGACGGGTGTCAGTATGTCTTTACTCGAATCGGCCCTCTTGATTGCATTCACTTTATTTATCAGTTGTGGGATTTTAATGATTATGAAATTTGGTCATGATCATCTCCGCTATAGTCATGCAAAATATATTGACCGTTATTTTGATATTGTTGGGCGTTTATCGGCGCTTTTAATTGGAACCATAGCGATTGATATGATTGCAAATGGAATCATAGGATTGATTAATAAATACTAATCTTCAATGTGAAGCCAATCAAATAAATTTATATTTGAGTATTATTCTTTCTGTTTTCTTTTCCATGAAGGAGATAGATCTAGGCTTTACCTATCTTGTTTAGGACGAGCCAAGTGTGCCAAGCAAGGATTTTTATGAGATGGCAAGTCGATTATCGAATTTCATTTTCCCTGCATGACTTATTCAAGAACAAATTATAGATGATTAAGACCGATCAACAAGCGTTAAAATACAGATGAAATCTGCTACAATCCACACAATTTCAAATTCAAACTTTTTCAGTTCAAGTACATATTTATCAATGTGTACATAACTGTGCACATATTGTAGATTTTTTTATGTTTAAAGATCAGTTAGCTACAGAAGTAGCAGCGCGTAGGACTTTCGCGATTATTTCCCACCCCGATGCTGGTAAAACCACAATGACAGAAAAACTGTTGTTATGGGGTAAAGCAATTCAGGTTGCGGGAATGGTAAAAAGTCGTAAATCAGATCGTGCCGCGACATCTGACTGGATGGAAATGGAAAAAGAACGTGGGATTTCGATCACTACCTCTGTAATGCAGTTTCCCTATAAAAAACATGTCATTAATTTGCTCGATACACCAGGACATGAAGATTTCTCTGAAGATACATATCGTACTTTAACTGCCGTTGACTCGGCGTTGATGGTGATTGATGGGGCAAAGGGTGTCGAAGAACGTACCATTAAATTGATGGAAGTGTGTCGTATGCGTGACACACCGATTATTTCATTCGTCAACAAAATGGACCGTGAAATCCGTGAGCCATTAGAGTTGCTTGATGAAATTGAAAATGTGCTTAAAATCCGTTGTGTACCAATTACTTGGCCGTTGGGTATGGGGCGTGATTTTGCAGGTGTATATAATATTCTTGAAGATAAGCTTTATCTCTACAAGGCAGGCTTTGGTTCAACCATTACTGATATTGAAGTTCGTGATGGTTATGATTATCCGGATATCCGTGACAAAGTGGGTGACTTGGCATTTGCGTCTTTTGAAGAATCATTGGAACTGGTCAAAATGGCCAATGATCCGCTTGATCCGGCAGAATTCTTGGCAGGACGACAAACGCCAGTATTGTTTGGTACAGCTTTAGGCAACTTTGCCGTTGATCATGTGCTTGACGCATTTATCCAATGGGCACCGGAACCGAAAGCACACCCAACACATGAACGGACTGTTGACGCCACTGAAGAAGGCTTCAGTGGCTTTGTTTTCAAAATTCAAGCCAATATGGATCCGAAGCACCGTGACCGTATTGCCTTTATGCGAATCTGTTCAGGCAAGTATGAAAAAGGTTTGAAAATGAATCATGTACGTATTGGTAAAGATGTACGTATCAGTGATGCATTAACCTTCCTTGCCGGCGAACGAGAGCAACTGGAAGAAGCATGGCCGGGTGATATTATTGGTCTGCATAACCATGGTACGATTCAAATTGGAGATACCTTTACCTCAGGTGAAAATCTTCATTTCACAGGTATTCCGCACTTTGCACCAGAAATGTTCCGCCGTGTACGTCTCAAAGATCCTTTGAAATCTAAACAGCTGCAAAAAGGTTTGAAAGAACTTTCTGAAGAAGGTGCGACACAGGTATTCATGCCCCAAATTAACAATGATTTAATTGTAGGCGCAGTAGGGGTGCTTCAATTTGATGTGGTTGCATACCGCTTGAAAGAAGAATACAAAGTGGATTGTATTTATGAACCAGTGAATATCAATACAGTGCGCTGGGTATCTTGTGATGATGAAAAGAAATTCAACGAATTTAAGAAAAAAGCACATGACCAGCTTTCAGTCGATGGTGGTGGTCATTTAACTTACCTTGCGCCGAGCCGAGTGAATTTACAGTTGATGCAAGAGCGTTATCCTGATATTCAGTTCCGTGCGACACGTGAACATTAAGTTTTGCTAACTTATTGCAAAATGTAAAAACAGCTTCCTAGTGAAGCTGTTTTTGTATCAAAATACAGTGCTTTTTGTCCAAAGGGATTTATACGGTGCAATATTCAAAAAAAATAATCACGGTGTTTTGTTTGAGTACTTTGGTTTTGGTAGCATGTGATTCAAAAAAAGATCAAGATAAAGATGGTTCAGTATTACAATCCAAACAACAAGCCGCAGAAGTTTTACCTTATTTAAATATTCAAGAAAGCAAAGCGGATTATGCATTGCCATTTTGCGAGAAAAAGAATTGCATTGAAATCGACATCCAAACCATTAAAACTCAAGATGCTTGGCTCAATCAATGGATCAGTAATAATCAGGCGAATGTGATTCAAGCACAAATTGATTTAAAGCAGAACATGACTTTACAGCAAGCAATTAATGCTTTTGTCAAAAAGTCAGATGCGTGGCAAGAAGAGTTTCCAAAAAACAAAGCATTTGAATTACATATGCAAACCCGAATGGCATCACAACGTAATGAATATGTTTTACTTCAAGTCTCGGTCAACTCATTGCAAGCGGATGTCAGTATCCAGGAACGTCAATACTTTTTCGTCGCAGATCGTAAATTGAAAAAGAGTTTGAGCATTTTAGATGTGATTCAACCCAATCAACAAAATCAGTTGAATGTTTGGGTACAAGAAAAATATGCAGCATGGTTGGAAAAACAAAACCCGGATGTAAAAAAACATGCACCTAAAAAACTTTATTGGGGACAAGCAGATTGGTTCTTTGATGGAGAAGGTGTGGGTTTACACTATCGCGCCAATGAGATTGTAGAAGATGCAACTCAGTTGGATATTTATTTAAGTAAAAAACAAACCCAAAAAATACTTAAAGCAGAAGTATTTCAACACATGTTCTAATCTTGATGCCTACAAAGCTGATGAGCAAAACTAAATTTTATCGACTATTCCATGATGTTGAATTGTCGATAAGGCGAACTTTCCTTTGAGTTTGTATACAGCATTGATGACCGGGTTTGAACATTAAATCAGCACATTGATAATGATAATAACGCTTCAATTTTCATACAAATTTTGATTGAGGATTGATACAGAGAAGAATAGGCTATCCCTTAGAGATATTGAAAAAATCTGAGCTTGGATTGTTGGATAGGTTTGTGAAATGTTGAATCAAAAAAATACCTTAGCACTTTCAATTTTGTTAATCACCTTGGGATTAGCAGCGTGTCAAAAACCAGACTCTAAAAAAGTAGAGCCAACAGTAGATGAAACTGCTGCATCACAAGTCGCAGATACTTCACTGCTGTTACAAGGCGATAGAGAGAAATTAAAACTGAGTTTACCTGAGTGTGATGGAAAAACATGTCCTGAATTTTCAATTGAAAGACTGCAAAGTAACCAGCCTTTTGTAGATCGAGTGATTGACCAAGCAATTTTGGATAATCTCGATAAAATGTTGGATATTGCACAGTTGAGTAAAAAAGTTGCCGATCAACAGCAAGCCAGTTCACAAGCTTCAGCCAGTGAAGTAAATGTAGATAAAACATCGACTCAGCAATTGCAAGATCGTGTTCAACCGTATGCAAACTCATTCTTGGCATTGGATAAAGAACTTAAAACATTGGGTGCAAGTGGTCAGATCACGATTAGTTTAAGCCCTAAAATATTGAATTCGGATCAGCCTTTAGCAACGGTTGTATTAAATAGCAGTAGCTACTTGGGGGGAGCACATGGATCATCTGCACAAACTTATTTTAATTTTGATTTGTTGACGAAGAAACAGGTTCAACTGGATCAAATCATTGAAGCAAAGCAAAAAGCTAAATTTGAACAATTGGCACATGATGCATTTAAAGCTTGGGTAGTTGATTCAAAACTTGCGGATAATGTGAGCGAGTATGAGCAAGTTTGGAAATTTCAATTATCCAATAATTTTTATCTGGGCAAACAAGGTTTGATTTTACAGTATGGTGAATATGATATTGGTCCATATGTGGTGGGTTTGCCTCGTTTAACTATTCCTTATGATCAATTAAAGGGGATATTAAAACCGCAATATTTCCCAGCACAAATGCAGGTAGATCAACCGAATAGTTCTGCGCCGGCGGCTGACAATAAAGCGAAATTATAATGTCATTGAGACTGTTTGATACGCATACGCATTTCGATGTTCCGGATTTTGATCAGGACCGGGAGACGTTGGCATATCAAGCAAAATTGGCTGGGGTTGAACATCTGGTTTTAATCGGATTTTTAAAATCACGTTTTCAAGAGTTGATTCATACCCAGTACATACTGAATCAGTTAGAACAGGCACCGCGCAGCCATTTGGCACCGGGTTTGCATCCTTTTTATATTGAGCAGCATGATTCAGCACATCTCGATGCACTCGAACAGATTCTCCAAACAGAACAGTGTATAGCCGTTGGAGAAATCGGTTTAGATACTTTTTTGAAACAGCATAAACAGCCTGAAATTTTGGCAAAGCAAAAGGCATTCTTTTCAGCACAGATTGAACTTGCTCAACAGTTTGATCTGCCGATTCTTTTGCATATCCGTAAATCTCATGCCGATGTTCTGACGATGTTGAAGCAACATCAGTTTCAAAATGGTGGAATTGCACATGCCTTCAGTGGTGGTGTAGAAGAAGCCAAGGCATTGATCAAGTTAGGATTTAAAATTGGGATAACAGGACAGATTACTCAACCAAATGCCAAAAAACTCCATGCTGTGGTACAGGCAGTGGGAGCTGAGCATCTCGTTTTAGAAACAGACTGTCCAGACATGACGCCTTTGTGCTGTCAGACATCTACACAACATCGAACACGTAATACGCCTGTCAATTTACCCTATGTTCTGCAAGGTTTGGCAGAAAGCTTAAACATGGAACTTTTGTTGTTGGCAGATATTTTATGGAATAACTCCATGACATGTTTGAGGATGAATGAAGTTTGATAAGGGCTTAAGTTCGCAATGATATGGCACATGTTTGTTCAAAATATCTTGAGTAAATGGATCACCATTCCTCACTGGACGTCGCCTTGTATCTCACTCAATTGAATAAAAATAACCAATTCACAACACCTAAAATAAATATTTGTCTTAGATTGAAAGAAGTACTCCAAGTAGCTCAATAAGAAATTAACGCCAAGCTGGAGGTTAACTCAATGGCAAAGTATGGTCGTATAAATAGTTTGAATTCTCTACACAACTTAAATGTTGGGAATGAAACATATAAAATTTTTAGTTTGAAACAAGCCCAATCTGAATTAGGTGATATTTCAAAACTGCCGAAGTCACTCAAAGTACTGTTGGAAAATTTACTGAGATTTGAAGATGATCTCACGGTAAAGCGAAGTGACATTCAGGCTATTGTCGATTGGCAGAAAGATAAAACTTCAGATCAAGAAATTCAGTATCGACCAGCACGGGTCTTGATGCAGGACTTTACCGGGGTTCCAGCAGTTGTTGACTTGGCTGCAATGCGTGCTGCTGTTCAGGCAGCTCATAAAGATCCCAATTTAATTAATCCTTTATCACCTGTTGATTTGGTGATTGACCATTCGGTCATGGTAGATCATTTTGGTACAGACCAAGCCTTTGAAGAAAATGTTGAAATTGAAATGCAGCGTAATGGTGAACGCTATCAATTTTTGCGTTGGGGGCAATCATCCTTTGATAATTTTAGCGTTGTCCCGCCGGGTACAGGGATCTGTCATCAGGTTAATCTAGAGTATCTGGCACAGGCTGTATGGTTAGGCGAAAGTGACGGAGAACAGTATGCTTTTCCGGACACCTTGGTGGGGACTGATTCACATACCACCATGATCAATGGTTTGGGTGTACTGGGTTGGGGCGTTGGAGGCATTGAAGCCGAAGCCGCGATGTTGGGGCAACCGATTTCGATGCTGATTCCTGAAGTGATTGGTTTTAAATTAACAGGCAAATTACGTGAGGGAATCACAGCAACTGATTTGGTACTGACTATCACTCAAATGCTCCGTAAAAAAGGTGTAGTCGGGAAATTTGTTGAATTTTATGGTGATGGGCTTGCGGATTTACCATTGGCAGACCGCGCAACCATTGCCAATATGGCGCCTGAATATGGGGCAACTTGTGGCTTTTTCCCTATCGATGAAATCACACTTGGCTATTTACGCTTGACGGGTCGTCAAGATGACCGTATTGCACTGGTTGAAGCCTACTGTAAAGAACAAGGGTTATGGCGCAATCCAGGAGATGAGCCTGTGTTTACCGATACTTTGGCGTTGGATATGAATACGGTTGAAGCCAGTGTTGCAGGGCCAAAGCGCCCACAAGACCGCGTGGTATTGGCTGATATTCCAAAGACCTTTAGTGCACTGATGGAACTAGACCTTAAACCAGCTAAAATTGAGAAAGAACGGTTGGTGAATGAAGGGGGTGCAGGCACAGCCATTGATTCAAAACAGTCTGCATTACAAAATGAAGAACCACATTGTGTCATTGATGGTCAACGTTATCCATTGACCGATGGTGATGTGGTTATTTCTGCAATTACTTCATGTACCAATACATCGAATCCAAGCGTAATGTTGGCAGCGGGCTTATTGGCCAAAAAAGCCATAGAAAAAGGCTTACAGCGTAAGCCGTGGGTCAAAAGTTCTTTAGCACCAGGTTCCAAAGTCGTTACGGATTATTTAGAGGCAGCAGGATTACTGTCTTATCTAGACCAACTGGGCTATAACCTTGTAGGTTATGGCTGTACCACCTGCATTGGTAACTCTGGACCATTGCCTCAGCCCATAGAAGATGCGATTCAGTGCTATGACCTGAATGTCGCATCGGTACTTTCAGGAAACCGAAACTTTGAAGGCCGTGTACATCCTCTGGTAAAAACCAATTGGTTGGCTTCTCCACCGTTGGTGGTTGCCTTCGGATTATTCGGTAACATACGTCATGATATTACCACTACTGCACTGGGTGTTGATTCACAGGGTCAGTCAGTCTATCTAAAAGATATTTGGCCGACACAGACCGAGATTGATGCTGTACTCCAAAAAGTGAATACACAGATGTTCCATAAAGAATATGCTGCGGTATTTGATGGCGATGAGAAATGGCAGGCGATTCAGATTCCTGACTCTGAAACTTATGAATGGGATGAACAATCGACTTATATCCGTCATCCACCGTTCTTTGAAGGGATTGATCAGCCGTCAAAACCAATTCAAGATATTCTTAATGCCAATATTTTGGCTGTTTTAGGTGACTCAGTCACCACAGACCATATCTCACCAGCAGGGAACATTAAAAAGGACAGTCCAGCGGGGCGTTATTTACAAGCGCAGGGCGTGGATCAAAAAGACTTCAACTCATATGGCTCACGCCGCGGGAATCATGAAGTGATGATGCGAGGCACATTCGCCAATATTCGTATCAAAAATGAAATGTTGAATGGTGAAGAAGGCGGCAACACGCTGTATATCCCAACCGGTGAAAAACTGTCGATCTATGATGCTGCTATGAAGTATCAGCAAGATGCCACTCCACTGGTGATCATTGCAGGTAAAGAGTATGGTACGGGTTCTTCACGAGACTGGGCCGCGAAAGGCACCAATCTTTTGGGGGTAAAGGCCGTAATTACCGAAAGTTTTGAGCGAATTCATCGTTCAAATCTAGTAGGAATGGGGGTACTGCCCTTGCAGTTTGTCGATGGACAGACCCGCCAATCATTAAATCTAACCGGACATGAACAACTGTCTATTTACGGTTTATCTGATGATATACAACCTCATCAAACTTTAGAGGTTGAGGTTAAACGTGCAGATGGATCACAAGATCGTTTCAAAGTGTTATGCCGTATTGATACGTTGAACGAAGTGGAATACTTTAAAGCAGGGGGGATCTTACATTATGTACTGCGTAATTTAATTGCATCTTAGTTAAGCTATTGCTCAGGTTTTATATCGGTTCTCCAAGCCCTGTATACAGTACAGGGCTTTTTTTATTGCGTCCATGCAAGACACATTGCTGATAAATGAGTAAAATAGTGCGGTATTTTTGAGTTGATGCTAAACATGACTGACCATTCTACTGATGATGAATATGAACGCCGTTTTGCCGGTGTTGCCAAGATTTATGGAGACGATGCGTTTAGTCATTATGAAAAAAGTCATGTGATGGTGATTGGGATCGGTGGCGTCGGTTCATGGGCTGTGGAAGCCTTAGCCAGAACGGGGGTGGGTGAACTCACCCTTGTGGATATGGATGCCGTTGCAGCTTCAAATATCAACCGTCAATTGCCCGCGATGAGTTCAACTCTAGGGATGGAAAAGATTCAAGTCATGGCTGAACGATGCCGTTCAATCAATCCACGAATCAAGATCAACTTGATAGATGACTATCTAAGTCCTGAAAATATCAAGGAAATTTTAGAAAAGGCACCCGATATTATTTTAGATTGTATCGATGATGTTAAAGCAAAGTTTGCACTCATGTTACATTGCCGTTTTAATAAAATCCCACTGATTGTTTCTGGTGGAGCGGGCGGAAAATTAGACCCTTTAAAGATTCGTGTAGCTGATTTGTCTAAGACAGAGCAAGACCCGATGTTGGCAAAACTACGTAGCCAGTTACGTGGCAAAGGCATTTGTAAGAAACCCAAAGAAAAATTTGGTATTACCTGTATTTATTCAATAGATAATCCATTTTCTAGCGCAGATGTCTGTGCCAGTGCAGGTCTGCGCTGTGGCGGTTATGGATCAGCTGTTGTCGTGACATCCAGTTTTGCAATGGTTGCAGTTGCAGAAGTATTAAAAAAATTGGATCGTCTACAACCTGGAAAGTAATGCTTAAGTTGACTTAATTGTTGCTTCAGTACATTTAAAAAATAGATGAATTAGGTTAAATTAACCTGATTCATCAGCAATAAAAGAAAATAATCAAAATGAGTTTTTTTAAGAAATTGTTTGAAAAAAAACAACAGCAGGTACAAAACAATCAAAACCGCTATGCTGAATTTTGGCAATGGTTTCAGCAGCATCAACAGCATTTTCATCGAGTGGTCGATGAAATGAATCAAGACACGATTCAAAGAGATTTCTTTGATCAATTGTCTCCTGAATTGGAAAAAGTTCATGTTGGGATTTTTTTTCTAACAGGAATGTACGACCAAGAGACTGCTGAGCTGATCTTGACGCCAGATGGTGTGATTTCCAATATTATCTTTGTTGAAGAACTGGTGGCTGCTGCCCCTGAAATTGCAGGTTGGAAATTTACAGCACTGAAACCTGCCAGCGATATTCACCAGACCAGTATTGCTATGCACTGTCATGAATTTAGTCAAGAAACTTTATCTTTTTATCTGAGAGATCATGATGGATACCCTGACGAAATTGACCTCGTTGTCGTGCATGATCAATATAATGAAGAGCAAAAAGCCGAGTTTTTACAAGCAGTTTATATTTTTTTAGACAATTATTTAGGCGAATACGATTCAATCACTAAATTGGATCAGGTGTCAGTACGCTGTCGACAAGATGCTGAAAAAGAATTGATGCCGATGGAGAGTTTAAAAAATATTTTAATTTTAAAAACGAGTGAAATTTCTCGTTTAGACAAAGTTATCCGAACGAATACAGATGAAGATGAATATATCAGCCTGCAAGGGGAAACGAATGAGGGCTTACCCCTGATTGCAGTTTTAAACAGTACTTTGCTGGATTGGGATCAAAAAGCGTCGCATCCATGGATGATGATTATTGAAATCACCTATCATGGTCAAAACTCGAGCGGTATGCCGCCTTCAAAACAATATGAACAACTTGAACATATAGAACAAGCATTATTGGCTGAGCTAAAAGATGTTGATGGTTATTTAAATATTGGTCGTGAAACTGGAAATCATTTAAGAACCATGTATTTTGCCGCTAAGGATTTTCGAAAACCGTCCAAAGTAATTGATCAGATTATTGAAAAATATAGCAACGATTTTGAAATTGAGGTCAGTATCTTTAAAGATAAATATTGGCGCTGCCTAAATAAATTTGGTCGATAGATTCGGAATTTATCTGACGTTATGCGGATTACAGTGGATTTAGCATCAATCTATACATATGGATATTGAATAAACATGTTTCTATGGGGGAATCGTTTACACTTTAATCTTAGCCCGCTCATATTGTTCATTTTGATTGCAGTTGGAGTGGGTTACGGTTGTTATTCAACGGTTCGCCACGTTCAAGCAGTCAATCAATTGAATGAAGCACGAAAAGCATTGGGTGATATAAGAACGGTGCTGATTTGGTCAAGTGCCCAATATCCTCATAATGCGATAAAGACATGTAACTTTAAGAATATACAGCAAGCCAGTGCACACGCCGAGTTTCAAAAAATAAACCAATTATTCGACTGGAACGTGAGTGTTCAACAGCAGACACAATATCTTGAACGTATTAAAGTCTTTGCAATAAATGACTTACAGACATGTATGATCAAAGTCTATTTTAAATATGATCATTCTGTCAGTGATGATCTTGCTGGGAAGTATATTGCCTATCGATATGACCTAAAAAATAATAAAACCGAATGTTTGACCAATATAGAAAAATATTCTCTCGTAAAATTCTGTACCCGTTGATAAAGCAGCATTCCTATACGAAACGACCTGAATATCCATCAATATGGTTTATCCGTCTAAGTTGAATGAGATCAGTTCAGATTGCTGTTCAGCCCATAGGGATTTATTTTTAATACATGATTGTGGTTAAAAAACAAACCAGCCCTTGTTGTTACTTGCTCAATGTACCAGATCTGTTCAATCCTGCGACTCAATAAACGTTGATTGCTTAATCTCTTTTCCTGTTTGCTGAGTGATGAAACGGTCATAGCAACTCAATAAAAGAAATGCACCAATGATACTGATAAAAATCAAGATTTGTTTAGATATACTCATTGGCTTTCTTCCTGGACGCTTACTTTTAAATTCAGTCTAGTGAAGTTTGTTGATCTAATCTAATATGGAAAAAAGAATGATTGATCTAATATTGAGATGAATATGGCAACACTCAAACAATTCCATTATCTGATTAAAATTGTTGAAGAAGGTGGATTTATTGCTGCTGCAGAAAAGTTGTTTATTGCCCAATCTGCGTTAAGTCGGCAAATGAAGCTTTTGGAAGAAGAAGTTGGTTTCGAAATTTTAGATCGTGGTGATAAGAAAATAAAGCTGACCAAAGCAGGGCAGTTCTTTTATTCCCAAGTTAAAAATAACCTACTTAACTTAAATCATATTATTGAAAATGCTAAAGATATTGCTAAAGGGCAACATCGCCTAATTAAGATTGCGCATTCAAGTACCATTACGATGAGTTTGGAAAAAATACAGTTGTTTGATCATGTCGCCAGATATCACAATATTAATTTTGAAATCAATAATATGTCTTCTGAAGATCAAGTACTTGAATTGATAAAAGGTAACATTGATATTGGATTTTTTCGTCCCCCTATTTTAAATAGTTTGGATGGCTTAATCGCCACTCAATTATATGATGAACCCTTATATGTTGCTGTCCATCAACACCACCCTCTAGCGAAAAAAAGCACAGTTAAAATTCAGCAATTAAGACATGAAACCTTTGTATCAACGCCTCATGCAGAACGAGGTGGGCTGAGTTATTTGGTTGCTAATATTTGCCTGAGTGCAGGTTTTGCGCCCCGGAAAGCCAGAATTCAATCTCGAAAAGTGTCGCAACTGCAATTGGTTGCAGCAAACATAGGGATCTGTATCGTTCCTGCCGAATTCGAAAATATATTACCTGAGCAAGTTAGATTGATTGCTTTGGATGTTGAGCATGCACGCTCTGATGTCTTTATGGCATGGAACAGTCATGCGGATGATGCAGTAGTGAAATGCGCAAAAGAATTAGCGAAATACTTTCAAAATTAAACTTCAATAAAAAACGATAGGTCGTAAATGCATATCATTTTTTATTGACTGGGTCTGTTGGCTATGGAGATCAGTGAATTTAAACAGACTGTTCTCGAATATAATCTTCAGTTCGTTTCATTGCTTCTTTAATATTTACGATAGCAGTTTCGACATCGGCAAAAGTTTTGGCATTGCCACCACTTAAAGCTTGACGCCATTTACGCGCACCTGGCAGGTTTTGAAATAATCCAAGAATGTGACGAGTAATAATCGACAGTGGCGCACCCTCCTGCATCCGTTGAGCAATATAAGGCAACATTTGATCGATAATCTCAAAACGATCAGGCAGATCTAAATTCCAAAGCTGTCCCAGTTCCGCTAATAGATAAGGATTATGATAAGCCTCACGACCGATCATGACGCCATCGACATGTTTTAAATGTGCTTGAGTTTCAGCAAAGGTTTTAATCCCACCATTGATTTCGATCAACAACTCAGGACGGTCTTGTTTTAAGCGATAGACATCATCATAGCGGAGTGGGGGAATATCTCGATTTTCTTTTGGAGACAAGCCTTGAAGCAGAGCAATACGGGCATGGACGATAAAATTATTGCATCCAGTTTTTGCTACAGTATCGACAAAATGCAGCATTTCTTCATAGGATTGCATGTCGTCAATGCCGATTCGATGTTTTACGGTGACTGGAATATCAACTGCGTGACGCATTTCAGCTATGCATTCCGCAACCAAATCAGGTTCAGCCATCAAACATGCACCAATTTTATTATTTTGCACACGGTCACTTGGGCAGCCCACATTTAAGTTGACTTCATCATAGCCCCAGTCTTGCGCCATCTTGGTACAAGTTGCGAGTTCTTTTGGGTTTGATCCGCCAAGTTGCAATACGATCGGATGCTCTTCATGGTTGTAATCTAAATGGCGATTTGCCCCACCATGGATAATAGCCCCTGTTGTGACCATTTCTGTGTATAGAATGATATTGGGATTAAATAAACGGGCAAAAAAACGATAGTCGCGAGTGGTCCAATCCATCATCGGGGCAACCGAAATACGAGGCGTTAGAGATTGGAGCTCAGACATAAAGTAAACCTGAAAAGATAGAAAAAAACGAATAGTGGATTATACGTGCTTTATTTTAAAATCAATAGTGATCCTCAAAGATAGCATTTGTAAAATAAATTAAAGTTTGATGCTGGAGGATTTTTTTAGGAAAATAGAAAATGATTTATTTATATTAATTAAAGGTTTATTTCTTTAAAATTAATACGAATGAAATTGGTTAATCGGAGATACATCTACTTTAAGTGAGTACTACGATCTAGATGAACGATATGAAGGTAGCAGCTTAATTTGTTTTTGAAGGCTGTTTTTTAGAGTTTATTCAATATAAATGAACAAATCAGCCTGTAGTTTCAAACTGTGAGAAAAACTCATAAGCGAAATACTTTTTCTCACTTTTTATTAACTTATATTTATGACACTTTATTACGACAAGCTAAGTTAACTTTTATGAAGTAAAAATATGATTGAGAAAAGGGAGATTTCTCAAATGAGTAATAATTTTTTAGAAAATATATAGTTATATCTATCTTGGCGATATAACGGACAAACCAGGAGTGTCCATGAAAATTAGACCATTACCGCCCATGAACAGCTTAATTGTATTTGAGGCAGCTGCCCGCCACCTTAGTTTTACAAAAGCTGCTGATGAATTAAGTGTTACTCAAGGAGCTATTAGTCGCCAAATCAGACAACTTGAAGAGTATTTAGGTAAAGAATTATTTGTTCGAGCAAATCGTAATATTTCATTAAGTCCTACAGGGTTACAGTATTATCAAACAATTTATAGTTCCTTATTGGAAGTATCTCAGGCTACAGCTGAGATAAAAAAATGGCAAGGAGAGCATCAAATAACAGTTGCTACTACAAATGCTATGGCTGCTCTGTGGTTATTGCCTAAGGTAGCAGCATTTCAGCAAAATAATGAAGGGATTGATTTAAGGATTTTAACGACAGACAATATTTCAGACTTACATAAAATGGACTTTGACCTAGCTTTATTTT
>NZ_JAPKMY010000016.1:0-54385 GCF_026344175.1 Acinetobacter nematophilus | reverse complement strand
AACATTTACCATGACATAGAAATGAATCTGAAAGACTTGCCTTTGCAACATCAGGCTTTATATGAAAAATTTACATCACTATAGATAGTATGCTTACCTATAGAAAAATGATTATTGATGTTTTATGAATATTTATAAGCATTGAATTCCATTTTGAAGGGACTAAAAAGTTAAATGCTTTAGATGATAATTATTCTTATTTAATAGAATTTTCCATTAAAAAAAAGTTTTAGATGAGAAATTACAATATTTAACAATAGTGATGGTGTATATAATAATCATTATCAATTGAAAAGTAATTTGTTGAATATGAAAATTTTTTCCCAAACACTTCTCGTTCATTCTATTGCAGTCGTTCTTTTTGGCGGGGGCGCTATACAAACAACTTTGGCGGATACTGAAGTTTCAACTTTACCGACAATTGAAGTTGCTGCTGAAAAACAACAAGAGACAGCAACTTTTGCCAATGGGGCATTGAAAAAAAATACCAATCTAGGACCATTGGGCAATAAGCAAATCATTGATACGCCTTTTAGTATCAATAGTTATTCTGAGCAGTTGATCGAAAACCAACAAGCGAAAACGGTGGCTGAAGTCTTAAAAAACGATCCTGCAATTCGAATTACGACAAATCAGGGACATCTTAATGAAAACTTTAAAATCCGTGGTTTTGATGTCAACCATGAAGACATGAACTACAACGGATTTTTTGGTGTTGCTCCTTATGGGCGTATTCCAACAGAATTTTTAGAATCAGTGACAGTGCTAAAAGGACCAAATGCATTGGTAACAGGTGTTGCGCCCACAGGCAGTATCGGGGCTGTAGTGATTGCGAATTCTAAACGTGCAGATCGAGAACTCACTCAACTATCTGCATCTTTCCAAGATGAAGGCTACTATCAATCTGGTTTTGATATTTCACGTCGTTTTGGTGAAAACAAAGAATTTGGCGTTCGTGTAAATGGTGTTTATGGTCAGGGTGAACATATCGTTGATGGTATGGATGATCGCCATATCTCAGGCGCAGTCGCTGCGGATTACACGACAGACAAAGTCAAAATTAATTTTGATTCCTATGCCATCCATGACAATCGTAAAGGCGGTTCTCCAGCGATGATTGCAATGGGAGTTAAAGACTCCAAAGGAAATGGAGTGAACCAAGTACTATCGGCACCTGCTGGAGATTTGAATTATTTTCCACATTTAGAAGGGAATACCAAAAGTAATTTTGTGGGACTATCAGGAGAATATAAATTTACTCCAGATCTAAAAGCATTTGCCGGTATTGGTTATGTCGAGAAGCAATATGCAGGGCATTTATTTGGTACTCGCATGATTGTCACCAATCTAAATGGATCAGCAACATCACAATATTATCGTGTGGGTTCACAAGAACATAATACGGCTGCAAATGTAGGCTTTGAAGCAAACTTTGATACAGGTTTAATTAAACATACTTTAGGCTTACGTGCCGATTATCTCACACGTAAATATAATCAACATAAGGGTCAAGGTGCCACCCCTGTGACTTTCGATACCAATATCTATGATCCTTCTGATAAAGGAAATATGCCTTTAGCGAATCCTGCGATTCTACCTTTGGGGGATAATAAATATTTGAGTTATACCTTAACGGATCAACTCTCGATGTTAGACGATAAACTGCAACTCATTTTAGGCGCACGTTATCAAGATATAGATACCAAAAATCGTCAGAAAAAAACCGCTTATCGTGATGATAAGGTTTCGCCAAGTTTTGGGATTGTGGTCAAACCATTTGGTGAAAATCTTTCACTTTATGCAAGTTATGTCGAAGGTTTAGTTGAAGGATCGACTGTTGACTCAACCTTAAAAGATGTAAATGCAGGAAAGACATTTGCACCATTTCAAACTCAACAATATGAATTTGGTGCGAAATATCAGTCAGGTTCTTGGTTAAATACTTTGGCGCTTTATCAAATTGAAAAACCGAGCACGATGGTCACTACATTTAGCCAAGCAGATGCGAATGGGAACATTCAGATGACGACTGACAATGCAGAAACACGGTCTCGTGGTGTGGAATGGTCATTCTCTGGTGAAATTTATGAGGGGCTAAATCTGCTTGGAAATCTTGCTTATACAGATGCTGAATTAACCAAAGCAGCAGTGACTAAAGGTGTATCCAATCAAGGAAATACTGTTTTTGGTGTGCCTGAATGGACTGCATCATTAGGTTTAGATTATGCAATTCCTCTGCTTGATGGATTAAATGTAAATGCCCGCACAAACTATGTGGGTAAACAATATATGAATGATGCCAATACACTTGAACTCCCTGATTATACAATAGTTGATTTGGGTGCCCGTTATAAAACTAAACTTGGTGGGGTAAATACAACATTCTTATTCAATATAGACAATGTCGCCAATAAAAAATATTGGGAAGGAATGTTTAACCAAAACTATGCGGTCGTGGGGGGTGCAAGAACTTATAAAGCAGGTGTAACTTTTGACTTTTAAGCTTTAGCTGATCTTGATAAGACAAAAGCCTTTTTCATATGTGAAAGAGGCTTTTGTTTAAAAAATATTTGTAGGGAGGGATGTATCAACAGCCTCTAGATATATTTTTTCACGACGCCATCATCAAGCAATTGTTGAAAATGCTCCACTAAACTGGTTTCAATGTCACGATAGTGAATGCCTAATTCCTTGATACTTTTATCAGCATTAAAGAAGATCGGATACCCCATATTCTTTTCAATAAAGTCACGAGAATATCCAAAAACAGGTCCAATAAATTTAAACGCTTTTTTAGGCACTTGATTGCGTGGAAAAGGAAATTTCTGTCCAAAATGTTGACGTAAAATTTTTCCCATTTCCAAGAGGCTGAGGGAGCCACCACTGATAATGTAACGACCAGAAGCTTGCGGGTTAAATGCAGCCAAAATATGTGCATCTGCTACATCACGAACATCGACTATACCATTCCACATCGGTGGAACACCAAATAAGGTCATTCCATTTGCAAACTGCTCAAGCACTTCAACACTTCCAGACTGAGTGCTGGCGGTCAGTGATGGACCAAGTACGAGGGCAGGATTCACGCAAACGAGTGTCCAGCGGTCTTGCGCTTCTGCCATTTCCCATGCTTTCCGCTCAGCCATCACTTTGGAATACGGATAGGGTTGATGGGTGGTTGAACTGGTTGTATTCCAGTGAGACTCATCAAACTGATTATGTTTGGTGTTTAAGATATCGACCGCATCGCCATAGGTTGAAGCAATGCTTGAAGTCACGATAACACGTTTGACAGAATCCGTTTTATTGATACTGTTAAGAACGTTTTCTGTTCCTAAGACTGCGGGTTCAATAATATCTTTAACGGCATCTTTATAGTTGGTGACGACAAAGGGTGATGCCATATGTAATACAATTTCACAATCTTTCATCGCTTCATCGAAAGAACCATTTTCCAACAGATTGGCTTTGAACAGTTTAAGTGTTCCCGGTGTTTTTTGTGCAATTTTTTCAAGATGGGCAAAGCTTTGTTTTTTATTTAAATCGCGTACGGTTGCATGTACGGTATAACCTTGTTCCAGTAGTTTTTGGATCACCCAACTGGCGATATAGCCTGTTGCACCTGTGATGAGAATTGGGGCTGAAAGATTTCCCTGAACCATTATTTTTTTCCTTCTATTTTTAATATTCAATATCATAAATATTAAGGCGAACGTTGTCTTGAAATATTAGCACTAAAAAAACTAAAAAAGTGCTCACTTGAGTTTAGTCATTAAAATTTAATAGAAAATAAAATCATGATGGCAAATAAGAAGCATTTTTAATGGTTACAAAATAAATCATTCGCAATGTTGAAACTTATTCCACTTGAAAAGTGCAATCAAGTCTTGCAAGAGGTTATTTTATATATGAAAAATTACTTATTTGAATTGCAAATGCGTATGTTTCTCATTTTAATTTTATAAAAATCATAAACTTACACATTTTGTCTTTTGCAAATTTTATAAAACTTGTCCATACTATTGCAAAAGAAAGCGGAGTAATTGAAATGCGTGGCAATCCAGAAGTCATAGACTATCTAAATATGTTGATCGGTGGCGAACTGGCTGCTCGTGATCAATACCTCATTCATTCTCGTATGTACGAGGACTGGGGCTTAAGCAAAATTTATGAACGTATCGATCATGAAATGCAAGAAGAAGCTTCTCATGCGGATGCTTTAATCCGTCGTGTACTTTTCCTTGAAGGTACACCGAATATGAATCGAGATGATATTGTTACTGGCGAGGATGTTGTCAGCTGCCTAAAAGCTGATTTGGCGTTGGAATATCATGTGCGTGAAAAACTTGCACAGGGCGTAAAACTGTGTGAGGAAAAAGGTGACTACGTTACCCGTGATATGCTTCGTCAGCAAATGAATGACACAGAAGAAGACCATACCTATTGGTTGGAAAAACAATTGCGTTTGATTGAATTGATTGGTTTACAAAATTATATTCAGTCTCAAATGTGATATGTGCTGCAATCAAAAAGCCTTTAGATATTTTATTATCTAAAGGCTTTTTATCGCTGTTAACTTATTGGGGGACTAGACTGGCTCAATCATTTGTTTGAGCTTTATACGCTGCCTAAAGACCATTCAAACAATGCTGTTGCTTCATAAGATTATTTTTTTGAAAACTTTTGAATGTCTGCAAGGACCTGGTTTGCATGCGTTTGAGTATTTACGCTGCTGTAGTGATACACAATCGAGCCTTGAGGATCGATTAAAAAGGTTTCTCGTTTTGCAATTTTGGTAATTCCCAGATTACGTACAATCCCAAACTGGCTTGCCAATTGGTGATTGGTATCTGCAAGAATCGGGAAATTGAGCCCCAATTTTTCTGAAAACTTCTGATGAGATTTTACATCATCCAAGCTCACACCCAGCACCACAGCATTATTCTTAATGAATTGTGGATACAGTGATTTGAATTGATTGGCTTCTTGCGTACAGCCCGGTGAATCATCCTTTGGATAAAAATACAGAACAACCCATTTGCCTTTGTATTGATTGAGTTCGTGCCATTTTGAGTTTTGATCTTGTAATTTAAAACTGGGTGCAGGTTTCCCAACCCATTGCCGCTCTGATTCATAAGAAGAAAAAATTGAATTTTCAGCATGGCCGATGCGATTCAACATGCACAGTGTGGAAACGGAGAGTAATCCTATAGCTAATATTTTAAGTGGTTTCATTGTATATCCTTTGCTGCATTGAGCCTGAGTCCATACTAACAAAGTTTAGCTGCGGCGCGCGTGGAGAAATGTTGGCTTTTATTTGAAACATATCTATGAATTTTAAAGTTGTATATCATCCTCAGAACAATAGGGATGTCGGTGCAGTATTCATCCAATTGAAAAAGGATAAGCAAGCGGATGTGGAGGTCGCAGAAAAAATGAAATAGCAGACCAACGGATACAATACAGATGCTTCTCCCTGAAGATGCGCATGCAGAATCATGGTTTCATGTGGAACTGCTGATACCTGCGCTGAAGATATTTTCCAAGCGTATGAAACTTCGAGAAACAGTGCAATTTGCACTCGAGTAAATCCATCAATAATTTAAAAGTACATGGGCGAACGTGATTCCAGCAAGTGTATGGGTTGACACAGAAATTAAACAACAGTCATTAAAAATAGTGAATCTAAGATATTGATTTTAAAATACTGCTTCTGAAAGCATAATCAGGTCTGTTGTTCTATTATTTTAAGCATGCTCTAATCAACGCTTCTGATGATTTTTAATAGTGATTTGAATTGAATCAACGTATTTTGCTGATTACTGGTTGGGGCGGTGGAACAAAGCTGCTCATGACATTACAACAACGCTTAGAACAACAAGGTCATACAGTTGAGCTGATTAATATTTTTAATGCTTTAGATCAACAAGTCTTACAACACAATGTTGAAAAAGCCCAATCCTTTGATGTGATTTGCGGGTGGTCTTTAGGTGGGCAATTGGCAACCTTGTTGGTCGATCAAATTGAACGACAATATCGGCAACATAAAATATTGATCACATTGGCTTCTAATCCATGTTTTGTCGCAAATACCGAATGGCAAACGGCAATGAGTCCAACCACATTTCAAAACTTCAAACAATCGTTTGCACACGATGCAATTGCAACGCTGAAGAAATTTGGTTTTATGGTGTGTCAGGGGAGTGAAACCAGCAAAGCAGATTTTGTAAAATTGCAAAGTTTGATTCAACCACAGAATATAGAATTATTAAAACAGGGTTTATTGTGTCTAGAGTTATTAAACAATGTTGAGATCTTAAAAAATTATACTGGAAGGCAATTTCATTTGTTTGCGCAACAAGATTTTTTAGTTAGTCACAAAGTTTTCGAAAATTTTCAAAAATTCAATGCAAAGTTTTTGAATGCTGAACTATTAAAAGGCTCCCACGGACTTCCAGTTTTTCATTTTGAATTGGTAACTGACAAAATCTGCCAATATTTACAAAAAATAGAATAAATCATGGGACGAGTGGCAAATCTCGCAATTTATTTTTATTCCCTGTAGGTTTAACATCGTTACACTGTTTTTGCTGTAACTGCTTTACCTATGGATACTGGAGTAAATGGATGACCGATTTCAACACGCACATGGCTGAATTGGTAAAGAATGATCTGAGTTTTGATCGTGAACATCTTTGGCATCCTTATACGTCCATGACACAGCCTTTACCCACTTTTAAAGTCACAAAGGCTTTTGGTGCCACAATTGAGCTGGAGGATGGACGCCAGCTGATTGATGGCATGTCCTCATGGTGGTGTGCGATTCATGGTTATAACCATCCTGAATTGAATCAAGCTGTCATCGATCAACTCCAGAATATGTCTCATATCATGTTTGGTGGATTTACGCATGATCCGGCAATACAGCTGGGAAAGTTACTGCTGGAAATTACCCCACCCAGTCTCGATAAAATTTTCTTTGCAGATTCTGGTTCTGTTGCCGTTGAAGTCGCACTCAAAATGGCTGTGCAATATTGGTCTTCTCAAGGCAACTGTCTAAAAACCAATTTTGTCACGCCTCGCTCCGGTTATCATGGCGATACATGGAATGCGATGTCTGTCTGCGATCCTGTAACCGGTATGCATCAAATTTTTGGATCAAGTTTACCCAACCGTTTTTTTGTCCCTGCCCCCCAAATTGGTTTTTATGAAGAATGGAATCAACAAGATATAGCGGGGCTTGAGGAAACTTTGGCATTACATCATGCCAGTATCGCAGGTTTGATTCTTGAGCCGATTGTACAGGGTGCGGGTGGGATGCGTTTTTATCATCCTGAATATTTACGGCAAGCCAAATTGCTCTGTAAGCAATATGATGTTTTATTAATTTTTGATGAAATTGCAACAGGCTTTGGACGCACAGGAAAACTATTTGCATGGGAACATGCACAGGTCGAGCCTGACATTATGTGTATAGGTAAAGGCTTGACGGGTGGCTACATGACTCTTTCTGCGACGATCACGTCAAAGCATATCGCTGAAATGATTAGTCAAGGGGAGGCAGGTGTATTTATGCATGGTCCTACCTTTATGGCAAATCCTTTAGCCTGTGCGGTGGCGGTCAAAAGTACGCAACTGTTAATCAGTCAAGATTGGCAAAACAATATTCAACGTATCGAAGCCCAGCTCCAACGCTATCTAAAACCTTTACAATCCCTCAAACATGTTGCAGATGTACGTATATTGGGGGCCATTGGTGTGGTTGAACTTACGGTGAATGTGGATATGAAGGCATTGCAACAAGAATTTGTTCGGCGCGGCATTTGGATTCGTCCCTTTGGTAAGTTGGTTTATCTAATGCCACCTTATGTGATCCTGGACAGTGAACTCAATATTTTACTGACACAGTTGGTCGAAGTTGTCAGGGGGATGGAGCAACCTAAATGAGCCAGAGCAATATATTACTTGAATCTTATGCCCAACAATTAGATGATTTGAAGCAGCAGGGAAACTTGCGGCAATTCAGTTCAAACATTCAGCAAGGCCGTGATATTTATATTCATGATCAGCAGATGCTGAATTTAGCTTCAAATGATTATTTGGGCTTGGCTTCAGACCTTGAGCTTAGGACGCAGTTTTTTGATGAAACTCCAAATGCACAACGCCGAATGAGTTCTTCGTCTTCACGCTTGTTAACGGGGAATTTTCCAGAATATGAATTGCTTGAATATAGTTTAACTGAGGCTTTTCAAGGTCGTGCAGCGTTGCTGTTTAACAGTGGCTATCATATGAATATCGGTATTTTGCCTGCACTTGCTGACAGCAAGACACTGATTCTTGCCGATAAATTAATTCATGCCAGTATGATAGACGGCATTCGCTTGTCATCTGCAAAATATGTACGTTATCGACATAACGATCTCGAGCATTTGGCTCAGTTGTTGCATAAATACCATGACGATGATGCTTTTGAACGGATTATTGTGGTCACTGAATCCATTTTCAGTATGGATGGTGATGAAACAGACTTAACCAAATTGGTCGGAATTAAAAAGCAATTTTACAAAGTCATGTTATATGTAGACGAGGCCCATGCAATCGGTGTTCGAGGTGAGCAAGGATTGGGGTGTGCAGAGCAATATCAGGTGATCGAAGATATTGATTTTCTGGTCGGAACCTTCGGTAAGGCAATCGCATCTGTTGGTGGCTATTTAGTTTGCCACCCCGTGATTCGAGCGTTTCTGATTAATTCAATGCGTCCTTTGATTTTTAGTACGGCTCAGCCTCCGGTTTGTATGGCTTGGACGAATTTTATCTTTCAGAAAGTTCTAGGCTTCAATCAATTGCGCCAACATTTACACAATACCAGTGCGTATTTACAGCAGGCTGTGCAAAGTAAAGGCTTTGATTGCCCTTCCACATCACATATTGTTCCAGTGATTATCGGTGACTCAAGCCAAACGGTAACGAAGGCAAAAACTTTACAAGAGGCAGGGTTTTATATTATGCCTGTGCGTCCGCCGACTGTTCCGCAACAGAGTTCACGATTACGCATTTCTCTAACTGCGCAAATATCTCAAGCTGATCTAGATCAGCTGATTCCCTTATTGTAAGCAGAAAGTATTGTGAGCTGAATGTGAAATCTTTAAAACTTGATAAGTCGCAGATTGCTTTGCGATTTGCGCAGGCAGGACAGAGTTATCCAGAACAAGCAATTGTGCAAAGAAAAATTGCCCGGCACTTGTCTGATTTAATCGCTCAATATACTGTTGATCAGCATGACAAAGTATTTGAAATTGGTTGTGGTTCTGGAAATTTAACCCAACTTTTAATGCAAAAACTGCACATCAAGGATTTGATTCTGAATGATCTCTATATGGATGTGCAGCAGCATTTTAGCCAAACAAATGCGGTCAACAAACCTCAGATAAACTGGCTAATCGGTGATATCGAACAACTTGAGTTTCCCAACAATCTGAACATGATTGCTTCAAGCTCTGTACTACAGTGGGTAAATGATCTGGATGCGATTTTGGATCAGGCTTTCCGTCATTTAACCCCGCAAGCTGAATTGTGTTTTTCGAGTTTTGGTCCACATAATTTACGAGAAATTAAAAGCTTAACAGGACAGGGATTGAACTATTTATCTATCGAGGACTTACAGGCTAAGTTGCAGAAGAATGGTTTTGAAATTCTGCATTTATCTGAGCAGCTTGAACAGATGACTTTTACCCATCCCAAACAAGTGTTACAACATTTAAAAGCTACGGGTGTAACGGCAACGGCTGCATATTTCCGTTGGACAAAGCAAAGTCTTATCGATTTTTATCAGAATTACCAACAGTTTTCATATGTTGATGAGACAGGAATACTTCAGTATCGCCTGACTTATCATCCTATTTATTGTATCGCTCGGAGAATGCCATGACAGGATCAGTTTACTTTATTAGTGGAATAGATACGGGGATTGGCAAGACCTACACGACAGGATATTTGGCAAAACTGTGGAATGCACAAGGGCGCAAAACCATTACCCAAAAGTTGATTCAAACTGGTAATACCGATACTTCAGAAGATATTCAACAACATCGTGAAATTATGGGCATGGGCTGGTTTCCTGAAGATGAAAGTAAACTGACCATGCCTGAAATTTTTACTTATCCTGCATCACCACATTTGGCAACTCAAATAGATGGACGTAAAATTGATTTCCAAAAAATCGAATCTGCCACACAACAACTTGCACAAAACTATGAAGCTGTATTGTTGGAGGGTGCAGGCGGCTTGATGGTACCACTGACGACAGAACTGCTGACGATTGATTATGTCGCCAACAAAAAATTGCCTGTTATTTTGGTCAGTTCTGGACGTTTGGGGAGTATCAATCATACGATTTTAAGTTTAGAAGCGTTGAAAAGTCGTGATTTAGAGTTGTATGCGCTTGCCTATAACTTAAACGATGAATCACAGGATGAACTGATTTCAAAAGATACCGCTGAATACTTGAAAGCCTATTTGAGGAAACATTTTCCGAACAGTATCTGGATCGATATTCCAGTAATCTCATCATCAAGCACGGTATAAAATGCTTGATGGATGTATCGAAATACACATGTTTTATCTGTGTAGGTGTTTTTACTTGGAAAAACTGCAACAGAGAGGATGCTGCTGATGAGTTTTAAGATTCAAATCGAATTATTGAATGAGTCTGACCTCTCTTCCTTGGATTTTGAAAGTAATGCGTCCACTCAAATTTTAAATAGCTTTGATCAAATTGACTGGTTGCAACAAGCTGTTTGGGCGATGTTAGAGCAACATCAAGGTGACTTTCCTTTTTTTCAAGTTGAGCACATACCCAGTGGGCGTAAATTTGGTGGTCTTTTTATTGCCTACAGCCATAATCAATATAATTTTAATGTTCATGCAGAACTGTATCAAAAACAGCAAAAGTCACATTTTTTTGGTTTATTTAAATCTGAAAGCATGCCAAGCTTTGACAATGATAATCTGCCTTTTGAGGTATTCCGTGATTGTTTGGAAAAGTTTTTGCGTGGCAATGACTCTGAAATTGAACGGCTACTCAAGATAAAATATAAAAGCTATGCCCATATAGATCCATTTGGTGAATAAGGGACCTAGCAACGAGTTTGAGCGATAAACTTGATTTGCATAACTATTTGTGATTGATAATTAAAAATATTTTTATTCGGATAAGATCGCCGCTCACAGACCTTACACAAAGCATAAAGTGATAACAAATTAGTCTTTTTAAAAAATCAAAAGTCATTTATATTTCATATCAGTGGCGTAATTTATACCCAATAAACGCTGTGTAATAAAATAAACTGAAAATAATCAAGAGGTGATCCATGTCAGGATGGTATGAAATTAGTCAAGCAAAAGATGGTCAATATCGTTTTGTATTGAAAGCAGGAAATGGAGAAATTATCCTTACCAGTGAGTTGTATAAGGCAAAAGCTTCAGCCCAGAACGGTATTGCGTCTGTACAAAAAAATAGTCCTGATGATGCCCGTTATGATCGTCTCGAAGCCAAAAATGGGAAACCCTACTTCAATTTAAAAGCCGCAAATCATCAGATTATTGGTACGAGCCAATTTTATTCGGGTGATGCAGCTCGCGATAATGGGATTGAGTCTGTAAAGAAAAATGGTCCTTCTGAGAAAATTAAAGATCTAACTGAGCAAGCATAAACAACTGTTAAATTTTTCTAAAAAAGCATGTTATTTACATGCTTTTTTTATGGCAATATTGAGTTGAGAAAAAATACCATTATTTATCAAAATTGATCAATTTAATGAAATTATTTAAATAAATTTTAATTAAATTGTTAAGTTTAAGATTACAATTTTGACATAAATCTTCGAACATATTTTAAAAAGATAGAATATAAAAATATCAAGAGTATTATATTTATTAGCTTTGCAATCACCTATAAATCTTAATTGAGTTTTTATCATAAATTTATATGACTATTTTTAAGCATTTTTAAAATTTAAATATGTTATGGTCAATTTATTATCAAATTAAGTTCGTTGTATCAGTTTGGTATTATTGAGTTTTGGTAAATAATTTGCGATAGGTATGTTTGAGCATTTAATCAAATGCCTGTCGGAAAATATGTGAATTAAATGAGTATTTTTAAATATTGCTAATGTAATGAAGGATTATATCCATGGAATTAGGTAAATGTATCTAGATTATAGGAGATGTTCCATAAAATAATCATATTGGAATAATCACAAGGGATAGATTCGATTTAGATTGCGCAGTCACTTAAATAAACACCAATATAATTCACATAATATTTATTAAGTGTTAAATTGATCACAAATAAGTGAGGTTTCTCGATGAAAATAGAAATCGCTGGTAATTCACAAATTGCTGCTGAGGTTATTTCCCAAATTAAAATCTGGGATGCTGCTGTTGTTGGTAACAGTCTTGAACACCTCTTAGATCAATGCGCACAAGATGTCAGTATGTTTGATGTCAGTACTCAAATGGATGGTATTCATGCCTACAAACAGGAATGGGAAAAGTTCAGCCATTATTTTAGCGAGAATATTAAAATTGTTCGACGTAATATGAAAATATATGCATCAAATGATTTGGCCATCCTGCATTGTCATTCTAAAGTGGAAAATACGGCACTGAAAGATAAATTACAAATGCCTTGGTGTCGCACCACATTGTGTCTCCAAAAGAAAGAGGGGCAATGGTTGGTGGTACATCAACATATCTCAATGCCAATTGATATGATGACTGGCAAAGCCATTAAGTTAAAAGACAAGGCAAAATTGAGATTAGTGGTATAAATAAATTGTTGTAAAAACATGCCCTTTCTCGGGCGTTTATTTTCAGTTGAAATTAAAACATTTGAAGCGACAAAAAAGATTTTTCAGTGCTTGTGGGGTTGCTACTTGAATCATAGATCGAGTTTTGAAAAAATCATGAAAATAATCTCAAAATGTGAAAAATAATGCCAAATTCATTGTTTGAAAAATATGGTTGGTTAAAACCCTTAACTCCCCGTAACCCCCATGAGCCACATCGAGTGGCAACATCTTTAGAATTATTGTTTGATTTGATTTTTGTAGTGGCGATCGCCACAGCAGGACAGCAATTACATCACAGTATTATCGAAAACCATCTTTCACATGGTTTATTGCTTTATTTTATGGTGTTTTTCGCGCTGTGGTGGGCGTGGATGAATTTTAGCTGGTTTGCCTCGGCTTATGACAATGATGATGTGTTTTATCGCATCATGACTTTTGTACAAATCATCGGTTCCTTGGTTATGGCGGCTGGAATTCCGAGTGCTTTTCAGCAGCAAGATTTTGATGTGATTATCATTGGCTATGTCATTATGCGTCTTGGGCTGGTGACGCAATGGTTTCGAGTTGCGAAAAATGATCCTGAACGTAAGCAAACAGCCCTAAGATATGCTTTTGGCATCATTATTGTACAAATTGGATGGTTACTTTTTCATTTTTCCCCGATTAATTTTACCTTATATTTATTTGTACTTTTGGTGATTGCAGAACTCGGTGTACCAATTTTTGCCGAAGCACACACTATGACGCCGTGGCATCCACATCATATTTCAGAGCGATATGCATTGCTCACGATCATTGTGCTAGGTGAATCTATCATCGGGTGCTTTGCAGCAATTTCTGATGCTTTAAATAATCAGCTGTTAAGCCAAGAATTGATGTTTTTAACAGTTGGTGGCTTACTGATCATGTTTACGATGTGGTGGGCGTATTTTGATCACGATGTTGCCGAAAGATTAAATAGTCGCAAACGTGCATTCTCATGGGGTTATGGTCATTTTTTTATTTTCGTGAGTATTGCCGCATTGGGTGCAGGTTTGGCAGCTGCTGTTGATGTTGTAACGCATAAAGCTGAGATTTCAACGGAAATCGTGACGTATTTTATTGCGATCTCTTTAATTGTATATAGTGCTAGCCTGTGGTTATTACAGGATATTCATCATTTATCGGGTATAAAGAAATGGTTTTATCCAATTACTGCGGTGATTGTGCTGTGTATTCCTATGATATTGCATCAAACAGGATATGCGGTATTTGTGATTGCCATCATTTATGCATTACGTCTTATTTTTTCAAAATGTTATTTAGCAAGATAAGCAGTGGCTTGGATCAGGATGGGCTTAAATGGGATTTCATGATTTTTATCGAATGAGTTCACATGCTGTTATTGTTAACGAGCAGCAGCAAGTCCTCTTATTGAAGGCAAGCTATGCAGACTGTGCTTGGGGCTTACCTGGTGGAGGATTGGATCAAGGTGAAACCGTACATCAAACGCTACTTCGTGAATGTCATGAAGAACTGGGATGCGATGTGAAGATTGAATATCTATCAGGTATTTATTATCACCCAGCAGTCAACTCGCATGCCTTTATTTTTAAATGTACGTTGCCTGGTGATCAGCAGATCAATTTAAGTGAAGAACATTCTGAATATCAATGGTTTGATTTTGATCAGCTTTCCCCTGTACAAAAAATCCGGGTAGAAGATTGCTTTAACTTTAATGGTCAGGTGATCAGTCGCTCATTTTAAGGTTATGCCACTTTTTCTGAGGCAATAAAAAACAGGTCTCGAAGACCTGTTTTTTATTGCTTAGATTATTACATTATTTATCTGGAAGGGCATAAGCGACAATAGAGTCACCCATTTTAGTCCCAAATGAACCATGCCCGCCGGCCATGATTACAACATATTGTTTGCCGTTGCTTTCATAGGTCATAGGAGTCGCCTGTCCACCTGCAGGTAAACGACCTTTCCATAATTCATCACCATTGGTGACATTAATTGCACGAATATAGTCATCTTGGGTTGCACCAATGAACATGACATTACCCGCTGTTGAAATAGAGCCGCCTAACATTGGTACACCCATTTTGAACGGTGGCAATGGAATCCCAGGCATACTGTCACGGATAGTACCGATACGACGTTTCCATGCAACATCATGTGTTTTTAAATCTACACCAGCAACATAACCCCACGCAGGTTGCTTACATGGTAAGCCGAATGGTGAAAGGAAAGCACTGATTTCAACACCATAAGGAACACCATACATCGGTTGAACACCCGCTTCCGTACCTGCACCTTTCGCTGTTTGCTTACGGTTAGGGTCAGCTGGGATCAACTTACTGACAAATGGCAAGCCAATTGGATTCATCACAGCAATTTGACGATCTGGATTAAGTGATAAACCGCCCCATTCAAATACACCCAAATTACCAGGGAAAACTAAAGTACCATTTTCTGAAGGTGGAGTATAAATGCCATCATAATTTAAACGATGAAATGAGACACGGCAGATTAATTGGTCAAACATGGTTGCGCCCCACATTTGTTTATCTGTCAATTTATCTTTAGGTGCTAAGTTGAAGTCTGAGAAAGGTTGAGTTGGAGAATAGAACTCGCCTTTGGTTTGTGGACCACGTTTTACAGTTTGTGGCACTGGACGTTCATTGATCGGAACGATGGCTTGACCATTACGGCGGTCTAAAACAAAGGCATTACCCGTTTTGGTCAATACATAGATCGCAGGAACAGTCTGTCCAGTTTTATCTTTAATATCAGCCAGGGTAGGTTGAGACGGTACATCCATATCCCATAAATCATGGTGAGTGGTTTGGAAGTTCCAGACCAATTTACCTGTCGTTGCATTCAACGCTAACATTGAATTGGCATAACGCTCATGGAGTTTAGTACGGTTACCGCCCCAGATATCAGGTGTACCTACACCCGTCGGTACATAAACAAGATCAAGTTTTGCATCATAGGCAAGTGGTGCCCATGCATTTGGTGAGTTGTTGACATATTTTTGACCAGGACCCGGAATTTGGTTTGGATCTTCAGCACCTGTGTCGAATACCCAGAGCAAGGCACCAGTATTGACGTCATAACCACGAATTACACCAGACGGTTCTTGAGTAGAGTAGTTATCGGTTGTTGAACCACCAATGATAATGGTTGTACCTGTAACGACTGGCGGAGAAGTTGGAATATATCCACCTGGGTAAGGAAATGGCATATCTTTTTGCAAATCAACTTCACCGTTGTGCCCAAAGTCAGAACATGCTTTACCGGTATCCGCATTTACAGCAACGATACGACCGTCATTCACAGGTAGAATAACTTTACGTGGACATTCTGTAGACGACGATTTTTTTGCCTGTAGGCTTGTTGCAAAACCGACAGTATTATTTGCATCGTAGTAAGAAACGCCACGACAGGTTAAGTGTTGGAAGGTATTGTCAGACTTGAGTTTTGGATCAAATACCCACTTTTCCTTGCCTGTAGACGGGTCAAGAGAAACCAATCTTTGGTGTGTTGTACACAGGTACATGTTATTGCCGATTTTAATCGGAGTAACCTGGTTGGTGGTTTCACCAGAGTCATTCTCTGTTTTAGACTCGCCTGTATGATAAGTCCATGCGACTTGCAGATTTTTTACATTGTCAGAGTTGATCTGGTTCAATGGTGAATAACGTAAACCTGATTGGGTACGCCCATACGCAGGCCAATCCGCATCGGCGATTCCTTCAATTGGAGCCGGTGTCGGTTGTTTCGCTGATAACGTTCCTCGAATTTCTTGAGGGTCATTAAAGATCGAATATGCCATCACGGCAATGGTGATTGCCAATGTTCCAGAAAGCGCAATTTTAGCGCCTTTGGCATCGAAACCACGAGTAACTGCTGGAATAAGCAACCATAAACCGAACACGCCTAAAATGTCTAGACGTGGTGCAAGCGCGAAAAAGTCAGAACCAACTTCCCAAAGCCCCCAGACTACAGTACCGAGTACTAGCGCAGCGTAGACATATAAAGCAGAACTGCTCAATTTACGTAATAAAATTGCTGTTGCAATGAACAGTAGACCTGCAATGATGTAGTACCAAGACCCACCAAGTGCTGCAAGCCATACGCCACCAATAAGGAGGACCAGACCAAAAACAATTGCAATCGCAATGGTAAATGTTCTAAATCCTGAAGATGGAGTTTGCATGTTGACCACCTATCTATCTATTTAATTAATTTTGAACGCTTGATCATTCCCATAAGGTTTGATGAAGCAGAGAACTTAAAAAATCAGACTTTAAATATTTTCATGCCTTGGGAGAATATATGAGCGGGCATCAAAATATTTATCGTCTTCAAACTAAAATGCAGTTTGCAGTTTAATGCCCCCAACCCACGCATTTTCACCATTTTTATATGCGCCGACATGGCGGATATATTGTACATTTGGACGAACTGTGAGCCAGTTTGTGGCATGGACACCATAATAAAGTTCGGTGTTGTATTCTTCGTTTTGCTGACGAATCTGAATATCATTTACATCAGAATTGATACTGATGCGTGAAAAACCAATGGCGATGTCATCTTGAGGGCGGGCATCAAATGGACCTTTATAGACCAACCCAATATTTTGCATATTGTCTACAGTATTGGTCTTTGAATCATGAAAAGTGACATTGACAAAACCTGTTAAACCGCGATTTACATCACCTTGATGGGTGGTGAGTTGTTGTTTTGCAACAACCCATCCGCCTTGTTTATGATCTGTTTGGTTTGGGTTCTTGATGGTTTGGGCATCTACTGTACTGTAGTAGTAGCCTAAACGATACTCACCAGGTAAATGGGCTGCGCTGAGTTTAGGTTGCCAAACTACTTCCACTGGAATAATTGCACCGTGAGAACCATCTGTACTGAGGTTGAAACCTTTGCCCCGTTTCAGGTTTTCAGGGTTGTATTCATAAGCACCAATCTGCGCATAAAGTTCTGGGTTGAGATTGTATTTTGCTCGAATCGCCCATTGACTCACTGGCCAGTTGTACCATTGATCACCCACCCAGTTCCCTACTTGAGAGCCGCAAAGCGCAAGATTTTGAAAATCACAGTCAAAGCTGTTAAAATCCTCGCCTTCGCCAAACCGGCCCACTTTAATATCTAGATTTTGATCAAGGAATTTTTTCTTGATCCAGAAATCAGTGAGGCGCCAAGTTTGACCTCGTCCCCAAACTTCTTGAGTGGAACTGAGTTGTCCAGCAAGTGCATCTGAGGTTTGTGAAAGTGAGCGCCCATTACGTTCAGTAATGGTAATTTGCGCTTCTGTATCTTTCCAGCCCAGTACTTTCTCTAAGTCGATATGCGTACCGATTGCAAACTGATCTGCATACTCAGTACCGTGACTGGAGTGATTTTTTGAATCCAGTAATGTGGCTAACTCACCAGTATAACCAAAACTGAAGTCATAACCTTTTTGTTGCAGCTCGGTTCGCTTGCCGTTCCAGTCGCCTAGCATCCACGGACTTTGTGGATCAAATGCATCAGCTGCCTGCGTACTTTGAAAAGAACAGCATAAAGACAATAGGCTGATTGCCCCATAAAAGTAACCTTTAGATTTATTCATATTTGGTGACCTTGATAACACTTTGTAACTAATTATTTATGATACTCTCATATTTGTATAAAAATCTATTGATTTTGACTTTTAATTGTAATTTATGTAAACAGTTTATCGTATGATGATAATTCCTAAAAAATACATAATTAAAGTAAGGGTATCTTCTAGGTTAATTTATTCTATTGTTTTTGTTTGACTAAATTTATGTATGTGTTGATTGAAATCAGTATGGAAAGTAGAGGGTGCGTGTTTTTGAGTCAGTAAGAAGCAGGAATAATGAAGCATCATCAGAACACCTGTGTAATTGATTAGTTTCAAGATTACACAGGATGATCTGCTTACAATTCATACAAATTGTAAAGAAAATGACCAATTTGTAATTTTATTTAACTTGAAAGATGATGTAATTGATGTGCTGTTACCAGTCTCCTTCACCAAGTTGCTGACCGATATATTGATAACGCATCTGTGATCTTGAAAACTTGATTGGACAAGCCAATTGAGGTTCAGTTTGATCTGCATTGGCTTTTAATGGAACATGAACGATCCAACCGCGTTCTTTGGAAATTTTGGAGTTTAAAGCTTCATCCAAACTTAAAACCGGCTCCACACAAACATCCAGTTGACTAAATACATCATTCCATGCCGCAAGTGTCTGAGTTTTAATTTTTTCTCGAATCGCATGTTTAACCATTTGGCGGTCTTCAGGATCAAAAGACGTTCCTTTTTCTAATAGAATTGGCAGTTCGAGTGCTGTTGCTAAACCTGTCATGAATTGTGGTTCTAGGCTACCTATCGATAAATAACGATCATCTGCAGTTGCATAATAATCATAGAACGTGCCGCCATTCAGTTGTTCTAACTCGCGGTGCTGATGCTGACCAGCTGCCAAATTGGCTGCTGCAGCCATATTGTTGAGCCCAACCACACAATCTGTCATAGAAATATCAATGTACTGTCCAAGCCCGCTATTTTGGCGTTCGACCACAGCTGCTAGAATTCCAATCACCGCATGTAATGAGCCTCCAGCAACATCAGCGATCTGAATTCCCATCGGTGGTGGTCCACTGTCTTGACGACCACAATGTCCCGCGATTCCGGACAAAGCGATATAGTTAATATCATGCCCCGCCTTATCTTTATATGAGCCTGATTGACCATAACCCGTAATCGAGCAGTAAATCAGCCGAGGATTAATTTCAGACAAGGTTTGGTAGTCTAGACCTAAGCGTTGCATGACCCCAGGGCGGAATTGCTCGACCACAATATCGAATTCGGAAATTTTTTGCTTGACCTGCGCTATACTGGCCGGATCTTTTAAATCCAGTGTGACCGATTGTTTGTTACGGTTCAGATAACTATGTGATGTCGCTTGTCCATTTGCATAGGGAGGAAACAAACGCACCAGATCCGGACGAGTAGGTGACTCGATATGGATCACTTCTGCACCTAAGTCAGCAAGATATAAAGTTGCGAATGGGCCAGGTAATAAAGTCGAAAAATCGAGTACTTTCAATCCCTTTAAAGCGCTTGTCATAATTGTTTTTACCAATATAGTGTTGATTTTACGTCCATAATAGAAATATAAAATTAACAAAACAATGTCATGTTCAGCCATTTACCTTGATCATTTCGGCAATTTATGATGTAAAAAGGTGATCTACACTGTTGTAAATCGCCAATAAAACATTTTTTAGCGTCATTTAGGTCAATTGTTAGTGAACATCAAAGAGAGTGAAGGATTTACCATGAGTCGTGATACGATCAGTATCCATTTTGTGAATGCAGCCTTAACCGGTGTAAAACGTTTAGGAATGGACGTTGATACTTTACTTTCACATGTCGGCATAGAAGCAGAATTACTGCGTCAGCCAAAAGCACGTATTTCACCAGAGCAATATACTCGCTTTGTGAAAATGTTGTGGATGGTGACCCAAGATGAACATGTTGGATTCGATATTCAACCACGTCGTCTGGGTTCTTTTGCCATCATGTGCCAATTGATCATCCATGCAAAAACACTGGGTGACGCTTTAGAGCTTTCATCACAATTCTATAAATTATTTGGTGATGAATGGTCCGTTGCAGTTGAACGAGATAAACATGAAGCTCGTTTGGTGCCTCTGATTCCAAAAACCATGGATCCGGACCACTTCATTACTGAAAGTATGCTGATGATTTGGCATGGTCTGGCATCTTGGTTAATTGAACGTCGTATTCCTTTAGAGCGTGTACATTTTGGCTATCCACGTCCCAATCATGCCGATGAATATGATGCATTGTTCTTTGCACCTGTAATGCAGTTCGACATGCCTCGTACAGAAATTACCTTTGCTGCTGATTATTTAGACCTGCCGATTCGTCAAGACGAGGCGAGTTTAGAAGAATTCTTAAAAGCTGCCCCTGCACAACTGTTGGTGAAATTTAAAAATACCAATTCATTGACATCACGTATCCGCGAAGTGCTGAAGAGTCAAATCGGCGAGGAAATGCCGACCTTGAATGATGTTGCATCCATGCTGTATCTCTCTCCGCAAACTTTGCGACGTCGTTTAGCGGCTGAAGGTAAGAGCTATCAGGGGGTTAAAGATGCATTACGTCGTGATGCCGCAATTCATTTGTTATTAAATCCAGATTTAACCCTTGAAGATGTAGCTCAGCAAGTTGGTTTCAGTGAAACCAGTACTTTCCATCGAGCATTTAAAAAATGGACTGGGGTTACACCAGGACTATATCGCCAATTACATGGTTATCACTGATGCCTGCATGATGAAATCAAAAACTATTTTTTGATTATCCTCCGCCCAAGTTTAACTTGGGCTTTTTTATGTCCCATTATTTTGTTGAGGTTTTTTTCTAATATATGATGGGAAAGGTTTAAACAATAAGGCATTAAAAGATGATTAAACTCGGGCAGTTTGATGACATACAAGTACAAAATTTGCTTCGCATTCATTTGGCGGGCATGCATGAAAATTCACCGATTGAAAATAGTTTTGCTTTAGACCTTTTCGCCTTACAACAGCCACAGATCAGTTTTTATACCCTTTGGGATCAAGATGAGCTTTTAGCATGTGGCGCTCTTCAAGAGCTATCACCGATTCATGCTGAAGTAAAATCAATGCGGACTCATCCTCAACATTTAGCTAAAGGCGCAGCGACTACAGTCTTAAAACATCTTTTGCATATTGCACAGTTGAGAAAATATCAAAAATTGAGTCTTGAAACAGGGACACATCCTTCTTTTGAACCAGCAATTCATTTGTATAAAAAGTTTGGATTTATCAAAGGCGATGCTTTCTCAAATTATCAAGCTACCGAATTTAATCAGTTTTATCATTTAGACTTGTCTGTTACATCATTGATTGCATGATATTATTTAAAGTGGAGAGGTATCTCAATTTCAAACTTTTGAAGGGGAGAGTTTGATCAAACTTAACGCTAAATGTATGGCTAGATAAATAAATGACATGTTTAATTAGAAGAGTCCAGACCTCAGATATCGCACGTTTAATTGAAATCGAAAAATCGGCAGCACAAGCTTTTTTAAATATTCCTGAACTGGCTTGGTTGGCAGACAGCTCGCTTTTGTCTATAGATGACCACATGCGATTGATTTCCCAAGCATACGGCTTTGTTTCGATAAATCCTGAAAATAACGCCACAGGATTTTTATATGCTGAAAAACAAAACCAGGATTTATATATTATTGAATTGGATGTGGATGGTACGTTGCAAAAACAAGGAATTGGACGGCAGTTGCTTGAGTATGTTATCGATTATGCCCACAAACATGATTTTTCAAAGGTCACGTTAACGACATTTAATGATGTGGTTTGGAATCGCCCATTTTATGAGAGTCTAGGTTTTCAAAAGCTGGATGACGATGATTTACCAGATTATCTGCAAAAGAAAATTGCACATGAGGTCCAATGTGGCTTCAATCGAAAAAGTCGCTGTGCGATGAGATTGGATATTTTATCCATCTAAAGCGAATGCAAGATGAAAATAGATTGATTTGCTGGTTGTTGTTTATTCAGTATTTAACAATCAAGATGTGGTGTAGGACAGTATGTGGATGTTGATGAGAACAATTTCAGATTATACTTTTATCGACATTATTTTAGGTGTTTTTATCACTGTAGAAGATGCTGAAAAAGCTAGAACACAGTATATAACATACCGTAAAGATCATGATCCTTGGCGTAATCAAGCTTATCGCGAGTCGTCTTTAGATGATGATCTCCGTATTATTGCTATGGATGGTGATTTTCAAAATGAGGAAATTGTCTTTGAAATCAGTCAATATCTTGAGAGTTTTGGACAAATTGTAAGAACTTTAAAAGCGATAACGCCCACACAAACTGAAGCGATTGCGTATATTCAACAATTAGAAGCAGTAGAACATGATTTTCCTCAATTTGCTGAGATCGACTATTTAGAAATTGGTACATTACATTCAGACTTAAGTGAAGATCAACCAATCAGCTATCCAAGAAATGAAACTGATCTAGCCCAGACAGGCAAAAGAAAATTCAGTGATATTCTCAATATTGATTTTGTTTAGCAACATGATCGTAATTCTTATATGAGTTTTAGTATGTAATGAAGAATCTGTGGTGCTGAGACATGGGCATTCAATTCTCTTTAAATTGCAGCTTTTTTTCAATTGACAAAAAATATCAAGCGACTATTCCGTTCTCGTCATTGATCTCTCGACTTTATAAAGTACACTCGAAGCACATAACAATCTAGAAGTCATAAGAAGGAACAGCTATGAGCGAGGCTTACATCATTGATGCCATTCGCACACCACGCGGAAAAGGAAAAAAAGATGGATCACTCTATGAAGTGAAACCAATCACTTTATTGACCACATTACTCAATGAGTTGAAAGATCGCCATCAATTGGATACTTCAAAAGTTGATGACATTGTATTGGGTTGTGTGACGCCAATTGCGGATCAGGGTGGAGATATTGCCAAAACTGCCGCGATTGCAGCAGGTTGGGATAATGATGTGGCAGGCGTACAAATTAACCGCTTCTGTGCATCTGGTCTGGAAGCTGTGAATATGGCTGCTCAAAAAGTCCGTTCGGGTTGGGAAGACATTGTGGTTGCGGGTGGCGTAGAGTCGATGTCCCGTATTCCAATGGGTTCAGATGGGGGACCTTGGGCGCTTGATCCTGAAACCAACTTGAAATCACATTTTGTACCTCAAGGGATTGGTGCTGATTTAATTGCAACCCTAGATGGTTATAGCCGTTCGGATGTGGATGAGTTTGCTGCAAATTCACAACGTAAAGCAGCTGCGGCACAAACAGCAGGCTATTTTGATCGATCTGTGGTGGCTGTGAAAGACAAAGCAGGAGTGACGATTCTTGAAAAAGATGAATTTATCAAGCCACTCACTACAGCGGAAGGCTTGGCAAAGCTGAATCCAAGTTTTGAAATGATGGGCAGCATGGGTTTTGATGCAATTGCTTTACAGCAGTATCCAGAAGCGCAGAAAATTAATCATGTACATCATGCCGGAAACTCATCAGGAATCGTGGATGGGGCCGCTGTGGTGCTATTGGCATCTGAAAGAGCAGTAAAAGAACAAGGTTTAAAGCCTCGTGCCAAAGTACTGGCAACGGCTTTGGTGGGGACGGATCCCACGATTATGTTGACAGGACCCGCTCCCGCTGCACGTAAGGCATTGGCAAAAGCAGGTCTGACGATTGATGATATTGATCTATTTGAAGTCAATGAAGCTTTTGCGTCGGTTGTGATGCGCTTTATGACCGAATTGAAAGTTCCTGCTGAAAAAGTGAACGTCAATGGTGGAGCGATTGCAATGGGTCATCCTTTGGGTGCAACAGGTGCAATGATTTTAGGTACATTGTTGGATGAATTAGAGCGTCAAGGGAAAAAACGTGGTTTAGCGACCTTGTGCGTGGGTGGTGGCATGGGTATTGCGACCATTATTGAGTTGGTTTAAGGAGAAGAATAATGAGTGCAATTCAATATGAAAAAAATGCAGATGGCATTGTTATTCTAACGATGGATTCTCCGAACCAATCTGCCAACACCATGAACGCTGATTTCCGTGTGGCTTTAGAAAATGTTGTTTCAAAGCTTAAATCTGAAACTGATCTCAAAGGTGTAATTTACCGTTCTGCAAAAAAGACTTTCTTTGCAGGCGGTGATTTGGATGAATTGATCGAAGCAACACCTGAGCATGCAACTGAATTTTTTAACATGACAGCAAAACTCAAAGACGATCTACGTGCGATTGATACTTTGGGGGTACCTGTGGTTGCTGCGATTAACGGGACTGCTTTAGGCGGCGGTTGGGAAATTGCTTTAAGTTGTCACTATCGTATTGCGCTAAACGACCCCAAGATTAAATTGGGGCTACCTGAAGTAACTCTGGGCTTATTGCCAGGTGGTGGTGGTGTGGTGCGGATGGTACGTCTGCTCGGATTGCAAAATGCCTTTCCATTTCTAATGGAAGGCAAGCAGTTTGGTGTCGACAAAGCGAGATCGCTAGGCTTGGTCAATGAACTCGCTGAGAACGAGCAAGACATGCTCGACAAAGCCATTGCTTGGATCAAAGCGAATCCGAAATCACAACAGCCTTATGATGTAAAAGGCTATAAGATTCCTGGTGGAGATCCAAAAACACCAGCTGTTGCTCAAATTCTCGCGATTGCTCCTGCCATGTTAAGGGACAAAACCAAAGGATGCTATCCGGCACCAGAAGCAATCATGGCTGCCGCAGTAGAAGGTGCCCAAGTTGATGTGGATACAGCTTTCCGCATTGAAAATCGTTATTTCACTTACCTTGCAACAGGGCAAGTCGCGAAGAATATGATTGGCACATTCTGGCATGGCTTAAATGCGATTAAAGCTGGGGCGAGTCGCCCTAAAGAGATCGCAAAATGGCAGGCGACCAAGGTGGGTGTATTGGGTGCAGGCATGATGGGTGCAGGGATTGCTTATTCAACGGCAATCAAGGGCATACAGGTTGTTCTGAAAGACATATCTGTTGAAAATGCTGAAAAAGGCAAAGCATACAGTCAAAAACTTTTGGACAAACGTGTTTCTCAGGGGCGTATGACTGCTGAAAAGCGTGATCAAATTTTAAGTTTGATTACTGCAACAGCTTCTGCTGAAGATTTAAAAGGCTGTGATTTGATTATCGAAGCAGTTTTTGAGAACCAAGAATTAAAAGCCAAAGTGACTCAAGAAGCTGAACAGTTCCTGGTCGACGGTGGTGTAATGGCTTCAAATACCTCAACTTTGCCAATTACGGGATTAGCCAAAGCATCTAAGGATGCTACCCATTTTATTGGTCTGCATTTCTTTAGTCCAGTCGACAAAATGCAATTGGTGGAAATCATTAAAGGTAAGAATACTTCTGCTGAAACTTTAGCAAAAGCCTATGACTATGTGCAGCAAATTGGTAAAACGCCTATTGTTGTCAATGATAGTCGTGGTTTCTTCACCAGTCGTGTTTTTGGCACCTTTGTACAAGAGGGTTTGCGTCTGTTGCATGAAGGCGTTCATCCGGCACGTATTGAAATGGCGGCATTGAAGGCTGGTATGCCAGTGGGTCCACTTGCGATTCAGGATGAAGTCGCATTAACACTTTCTGAACATGTGGCTAAAGAAACCCGTAAAGCATTGCAAGCAGAAGGCAAGGATTTACCACTTTCAGGTGCAGATGATGTGATTGAAACGATGATTCACACTTTTGAACGTAAGGGTAAAGCAGCGGGTGCAGGTTTTTATGAGTACCCTGAGGGTGGGAAAAAACACTTGTGGGAGGGATTAAGCCATTGGAAGAAAGATGTGGATATTTCTGAGCAAGAAATGATTGATCGCTTCCTGTTTGTACAGGCACTGGATACTTTGCGTTGCTATGAAGAGCATGTATTGGAGTCTGTTGTCGATGCCAATATTGGTTCAATTTTCGGAATAGGTTTTGCACCGTGGACTGGGGGGGCGATTCAATTCCTCAACCAATATGGTCTGGAAAAAGCGCTGGCTCGCGCAAACTCATTGGAAGCAAAATATGGTGAGCGTTTTAAAGCACCACAAAAATTGATAGATCAGATGCCATCAGGGAAAATTATCTGATGGATTGAACGAATTAAAAAAATAGGGCAATTGCCCTATTTTTTATCCTCTCTTTTTTGATTAAATACTATACATTTATGACACTTTTCTTCAATATAATGCGCGTGATAATTTTTACGATTTGATATCAATCAGGTTGCTATATGTGGAAAAATAGCAATAATCAAAATATCGACTAAAGTCTAATATTTCCCTTATAAAAGGATTGGGAATTCACATGGATTTAATACAAAGTAACGGTCAGCCACGTTATGGGCGCTTTAAAGAGCTGCCCAGCAAAATTAATGTTCATGATTACGTATATAAAACACCCTATGGAAAGACACTAACAGGATGGCGCAAGCATTTAAAATATAAGAAGTTTAAATTTTGTGGTATTCAGCATGGACCGTATTCTATTGGAATTGCGATTGCGGATATTGGTTGGGCTGGACACGGTTTTATCTACATATATGATCATACAAATCAAGAGGTTTTAGAGTGGAATGCAAATACCATTTTAGGACGTGGCACTTCGCTTGATGAACAGCCTTTATATAGTCAAAGCCATTTTAGCAAGTCGCCTTTTGAATTCGAAATGCAACATGCTAACGGGGTACGCTATATCCGTGCAACACGTCATGGTGAAGAACAGTTAAAGGCACGAATATTTTGTGCTGGCACTGAACCTTTAAGCTTATGCAGTCCCAACGGGATTAATGGATGGACCTATACCCAAAAGAAAACAACATTGGCGGTTGAGGGGTTTTTTGTTAATAAGCGAAAACAAGTGATCGATTTTAATGATCAATCACTGGCATCCCTAGATGATACTTGTGGATTTTTAAGACCTGAAACGGCATGGTTTTGGTTATCCTGCAATTTTTGGGATCAACAAGGCAAACGTATTGGTTTAAACCTTGCATCAGGCGTCAATGAAAGCTTTGGGAATGAAAATTGTCTTTGGGTCAACGGGACATTGTACAGTGTTGCTGATGTATTATTTGAAAAAATAGATAGCAATCTATGGTCAGTACGTTCTCTGGATCAGAAACTTAATCTCCATATAGATACGGGATGGCGAAGATTTGAAAACTTAAATCTACGTTTGGTGGGGAGTCAGTTTAGCCAATGGCAATCACGAATCAGTGGTCACATCGAATCAGAAACAGGTGAAATCATTCAGCTTAATCAAGAGTATGGTTTGCTTGAACAGCATTATGCAAAGTGGTAAGACTCAGTTTAGAGTCAAATATTGAAGTGAGTGTTTAGGAAAAAAAAGCAACATAAGATGGGTTTGGATAAAATCTTATGTTGCTGAAAAATTAATCAGGTAGCGAAATCAGCTGAATGGTTTTAATGCTTTATCGAGCAGCCTGCCAAAACGCTTCACCTGCTTGGATTGGATCATTGGTTTCAGCCAAAGTATCGACCCAGACTTGATATTGTTGAATGACTGGATGTTGACTCGGATGAAAATCAGCTTTAAACCAATCCAGATATTGTTGACGCATGGCAGTTAGTTTTCCGGATTTACCAAAAAACCAGGGAATACCTTTAAGTGCGAATTTGGCGCGTTGCAGATGACCAAACCCATCATGTTTTAACATCACATTGGCACGGTAAAAGGTGAAGCCAAACATCTGTAGTGTCACAAAAGCCAGCGCAAACTTACGCAAAGGCTCAGAAACCTGCCCGACATCTTTCATCACATCAAATGCGACATCACGATGTTCCATTTCTTCAATTGAGTGCCAAGCAAAGAGTGCACGTACAAAGGGGTGTACATCGGCTAAAGTTTCTTTATGACTATAAAAAGTTTCTGCCATAAGTGCAGTGAGATGTTCCGCTGCAGCGGTCATGGCAATGTTGTATTGCTTAGAGCGGTGTTTGAGGATGTATTCAAAATGCTCACCCATAAATTTAACAAACTGATTCACAGGCATGCCTTGGCGTTGCATTTCCTGATTCATTTTGTCATGGGCCAGACCGTGTTGTGCTTCTTGCTTAATGAAATCTGTCACACGTTGTTGTAAATCTGGATCGGTGATTTTATCGCGAAGGGCTCGCACACTTTGGATAAAATAGCGTTCTCCCACTGGAAAAGTGAGGCTCAATGCATCGAACATACGTGTTCGAAATGGGTCATTAGCAAACCAGAAGCGAGGAACTTCATTCAATCTAAAGTCTAGATTTGTTCGGACTACAGGGTCAACTTGATGTTTTACATATGCATTCATTGTTTTATTTCTCGCAATATTGAGTTCCAAAACGGTTGGTAAATAAGCAGGTTGAGTTAAATCAAACCTATAAACCTGCTTGCCAAAATGCTTCGCCTGCCTGAATTGGGTCATTGGTGGCAGCCATGCTATCGATCCAAACTTGATATTGGCGAATCACTGGATGTTGGTTAGGATGGAAATCTTTTTTAAACCAATCCAAATATTCAGTTCTCATTGCAGAAAGAATACCTTGCTTACCCAAAAACCACGGTAAGCCTTGAGCCACCATTTTGATTCGTTCTATACGGCTGAAACCATCATGCTTTAACATGATATTGGCACGGTACAGCGTGAAGTTGAACATCATGATTGTCGTAAACGCCAAAGCGAAACGACGTAAATTATCAGGGACTTCACCTACTTGTTTCATTACATCAAAAGCCACATCCCGATGTTCCATTTCTTCTATGGAATGCCATGCCAATAAAGCTCGAACATATGGATGCGCTTCGGCTAAGGTTGCTTTGTGACGGTAAAAAGTTTCTGCCATAAGCGCGGTTAAATGTTCAGCTGCAGCTGTCATGGCGATGTTGTACTGTGGAGAGCGTTGGTTGAGTTCAAATTTAAAGATTTTCTGTAGAAGCTGAATAAATCGATCCACAGGCATACCTTGGTCTTTCATCACCTGATTCATTTTGTCATGTGCCATGCCGTGTTGAGCTTCTTGACGAATAAAGTCGGCAACCCGTTGCTGCAAATCTGGATCGGTGATTTTGTTTCGGAATAAACGAACACTTTCAATAAAGTAGCGTTCTCCATCTGGAAAGGTAAGGCTCAAAGCATCAAATAACCGGGTACGGAATGGATCTCCACCAAACCAAAAGCGAGGAACGTCTTCAAGCTTAAAATCGAGTTTGGTTCGAACGACGGGATCCACCTGATATTTAACTAATGCATTCATTTTGTTTTACTTGCATTGCTTTAGATGTTTTCAGTATGTCGGGAAATTACAGCTTTGTTTTGACAGATATTGCCAATTTTTATACATTTTATGACAGAATGAAAATTTAGAATGTCAAATTGGTTGATATGTAGAATAGAAAGAGTGCCAGCCTATGCAAGACCTTCAGATTCCGAACGGCTATTTCCATCTCTGGCAGATGTACTTGGCTGAACGAGGTGTGGATGTTGTAACACTTGATTTTTTGCAAACAGATGAAAAAAAACATTTGCTGAATATCCTGTCATTGCCTATCGATACGCAATCGGCTTATCTATTCTTTCACCAATTGATTGAAAAAACCAAACAGGCATTCGATTGCCCCCAAATTGTTTTTGAAATGGCGGAATATGTTCGACCTGAACATTTTGGGGTGCTGGGTTATATGGCATCACGAAGTACTACTGTTGCCGAAGCATTGCAAAATATTATGCGTTTTAGTCGCTTGGTGATTGATGGGGATGAAGTTATACCCATGCAGATGCAACAAAAAGGGCAATATGTTCATTTAATTTGGCCATTTCACCACGATAAATATATTTTAATCAATGAATTTACCAATGCATTGATGATGCATCTTGCACGGAAAATCGTACCCCCCAATCAATTTCCCCTGCAAGCAGTACACTTTGCTCATGCCCCTCAGATGGCGCTCTATCATTATCAAAAGTTCTATGCTTGCGAGGTGTTATTCAATCAACCTCACTATAGTTTTGTATTGCGTATGGATGGCTTGGAACTGAAAATACAACAAGCTGATCCGTCTTTGATGCAGCTTTTGGTCAAACAGGCAGAAGAAGCGATCGCAGCTAAACCTCGCTATAAAACCATTGCCCAACAATTGCATCTTATCGTGGCGGAGTATTTAAAACTCAAAGAACAAGCGCCAAAGATTGAAGATGTTGCACAGGAGCTACATATATCGACGCGTACTTTGCAACGTCAACTCAGCGAGTTGGATAGTTCTTTTAAAAAGATTGTTGAAAGTGAACGCATGAAACGATGTGAATTTTTGCTTAGCGGTGACATGCAGCTTTCTGAAATTGCAATGCGTTTAGGTTATTCGGACCAGTCCGCTTTGGCCCGAGCCTATAAAGCATATAGTGGGCAAACGTTGTTAAAAAAGAAAAAAGACTTACGGTCTTTGTAAATCCTTTGCAAAAATTAACTCAGTCAATATGATGGTGGACTAAGTTAATTTTTATTCATGTACATGATTTCTATTTTAATTTTGGAAATCTAAATGCGATAGCCAAAATTGCAAATATTGCCAAGACCCAGCAGTAATAAATGGAACCGATGAGTTCTACAGGTGAAAGTTTAGCGATTGAGCAAGCGAGTAGAAGTTGTGCACCATAGGGAATGATGCCTTGAATCACACATGAAAAAATATCCATGAATGCAGCAGCACGTTTGGGATCTACACCATATTCTTTGGCAACTTCTCTTGCCATGTCACCCGATAAAATAATTGCAACCGTATTATTGGCAACGAATAAATTAGAGAAAACCACTAAAAAACTGATGCCAATTTCGCCTGCACGTTGTCGACCTATATTAAATCGTCGAGTTGCAGCATAAATGCGTTGAATTAACCACTCTAAACCACCTTCTTTTTGCATAATGGCAGAAAGCCCACCTAAAAACATGGAAAGTAACGCAACTTCAAACATTCCCACAAATCCGTCATAAATTGCGTTATTTAATTTGAGTAAATTCAATTCCGGGTTTGCCACCAAACCGATTAAAATAGAAAGGATAATACCGATCGTTAACACTGCAAGCACATGCAAACGGGTAAAAGCCAAAAAGAAAACAGCCAGATACGGCACAATCAAGCCTAAGTTATAGCTTTTATATTCAATGAGTTGAGATTGATGGCTGGTCAAAAAATAAATTAGGATGGTGATGATTGCAGCAGGAAGTGCAATCCAAATGTTGACTCGAAATTTGTCGCGTAGTTCTACATTTAAACTTCTTGTTGCAGCAATGGTGGTATCTGAAATCATTGATAGATTATCGCCAAACATTGCTCCACTGACGACAGCTCCTATGGCATAGATGGGCGGAATTGCAGTGGCTTGCGAGAATCCAAAAGCAATCGGTGCACAAGCTGCAATAGTGCCCATTGATGTGCCCATTGCAGTTGCAATGAAGGCAGAGATCACAAACAGCATCGGCAAGACAAATGTCGGGGGGATGATGGACAAACCAAATTGAACAGTGGAGTTCACACTTCCAATGTTACTGGTCACACTCGCAAATGCACCAGCCAACATGAAAACCATAAACATGAGGATCAGGTTTGGATGACTTGCTCCATTTAAAAATGCTTCAATTGCTGAGTTTATTTTTCCTTTATACAGCAGAATGGCCAATATGATCGCAGGCAAAGCAGCGATCGGGGCTTTGACTTGATAAAAAGCAAACTCAGTACCAATGATGGTGTGGTAAATACCGCTACCTAAAAAAATGGCTAAAAATACAATAAGTGGCAATAGCGCAAGCGCACTGGCTTGTACTTTAGCCTGTGGAAATGTGGTCATAAGAGGAGATAAAAAATCAGAATCCCGCGTAGTATAAACAGCTTTTGCAATTTCTGAAAAATGATTGTGTATGCTCTAGATGTGCTTTTCTTACCCTATATTGATGATTTGTTTTTATTTTTTTAAAAATATGCGTGATTTTCATTACATTAAAAATAGGTAACTTTGATCATTGTCCTCAATTTGAAAATAGCGCTAAATGTGCACATGGGTTGTTTTATTATTTGTCATATAAAACAAGATACGTTTGAGCGACTATGTGACTCTATCCTTTGAGTAAAAAATAGCGTTACAATGCGGTGTCTTGTATTTATACATTTGGATGATGGAAGATAATAAGTCAATGAATTTTAAATTCATCTCAGTTGTCTGATCGTCTAAAAACTCCTCAAGTTTGAACAATTCAAGGAATGTACAATCCTATGTCACGTTTAGCCACTCGTTTTGCACAACTTAAATCTCAACAGCGTAAGGCTTTGGTTTCTTATGTGATGGCGGGTGATCCACAACCTCATGTAACGGTACCTCTGTTGCATCAGATGGTTGAAGCAGGCGTAGATGTTGTAGAACTTGGATTACCATTTTCCGACCCGATGGCAGATGGTCCTGTAATCGCACTTGCAGCAGAGCGTGCTCTGGCTGCCGGCACCAACACACTTGACGCTTTGAATATGGTCAAAGCATTTCGTCAAAAAGACACCACTACACCTGTGGTTTTAATGGGATATTTAAATCCTGTTGAGGTCATTGGGTATGAAAAGTTTGTGTCTTATGCCAATGAATGTGGCGTAGATGGCGTGTTGCTGGTGGACTTACCTCCAGAAGAAGCAAAAACACTAGATGACGTATTGCAAAAATACGATATGGATCAAATCTTTTTGCTTGCACCAACCTCTACAGAACAGCGTATTCAACATGTTGTGAATCAAGCCAGTGGTTTTATTTACTATGTGTCTCTAAAAGGTGTTACCGGCGCTGCAACATTGGACACGACCGAAGTTGCAACACGTATTCAAAAAATTAAAAGCTTTACCGATATTCCTGTCGGGGTGGGCTTTGGAATCAGTGATGCTGCTTCTGCTAAAGCGGTTGGTCAAGTTGCAGATGCTGTGATTGTCGGAAGTGCATTTGTCAAACCTTTTGCAAATCTTGCACCAGAACAAGCTGTTGAAGCAGCAGTGAATAAAGTCAAGGAGCTTCGAGCGGCGCTCGATGAGTTAGTATGAATCAAGAAGTGAAATCAGGGAAAATCCTCAGCGCAACTACGCCGTGGACAGATCGTAAAGTTCCAGGCATTGATATGCCTGATCAACAACAAACACTCAAAGCGACGTTTACTGAACCAACCATTGAGTGCCCTGAATGTCATGCACTCGTGACTCGTACAGCAATGTCTTTTAATGCTTATGTTTGTCCGTCATGTGATGAACATTTGAAAATGAAAGCGCGTGATCGTTTGAACTGGTTCTTTGATCAAGTGAACCATGAACTTGGTCAAGAGTTTGTTGCGAAAGATCCTCTACATTTTGTCGACAGTAGACCTTATCCAGCACGTTTGAAAGAAGCACAGGATAAAACAGGTGAAACTGAAGCATTGGTAGCCATGCAGGGGCAGTTGAAAAATATTTCAATGGTGGCCTGTGCTTTTGAGTTCGACTTTATGGCTGGATCAATGGGTACTGTTGTAGGTGATCGTTTTGTACAGGCTGCTGAAAAAGCCATCAAAGACAAGCAACCATTAATCTGTTTTGCAGCTTCTGGTGGTGCGCGCATGCAAGAAGGCATGCTGTCTCTTATGCAGATGGCACGTACTTCAGCTGCAGTTCAAAAAATGAAAGATGCACATCTACCTTATATCGTGGTGTTGACGCATCCTGTTTACGGCGGCGTTACTGCATCTTTGGCAATGTTGGGAGATGTACAGATTGCGGAACCTAAAGCCATGATTGGCTTTGCAGGTAAGCGCGTTATCGAACAAACCGTACGTGAGAAACTTGAAGAACCGTTCCAACGTGCGGAATTTTTGCTTGATCATGGGGTGGTCGATCAAATTGTTCATCGTCATGCATTACGTGATACTGTATATCGTATTGTAGCGAAACTGATGAACTTGCCTTGAACAAAGAAACAGCACCTTTAAATACTGATAAATTACAAACATGGCTCGATTATTGGAGCCATGTTCACGTTACAGGAATCGATTTAGGCTTAGAGCGTGTCCTTCCTGTTGCTGAACAACTCGGAATCCTGCATCCCGATGCGAAAGTAATCACTGTCGCTGGGACCAATGGTAAAGGATCAACCACCACAACCCTCGCCGCAATTCTAAATGCACAGGGCTTCAATGTCGGGTTATACCAATCTCCTCATATCTATCGTTTTAATGAGCGTGTTAAATTAGCGGGTCAAGAAGTTGACGATCAAACTCTGATTGATGCTTTTGTTCAGGTTGACCAAGCACGTCGCATGTGTAATCTGTCCTTGTCCTTTTTTGAAGCAACCACATTGGCTGCCTTCGTTATTTTTAAACAAAAGCAATGTGATGTCTGGGTGCTTGAAGTCGGGCTGGGCGGTCGTTTAGATGTAGTGAATGTGATTGATCCTGATGTTGCTGTGATTACCAATATTGGGCTAGATCATACAGATTGGCTGGGTGATACCATTGAAAAAATTGCTTTCGAAAAAGCAGGGATTATTCGCCCAAATATTCCTGTCGTATTTGGCGGCGTACAAACCTTACCGCAAGCGATTCAGGATAAAGCACAACAATGTGATGCAACGTTATTTGCGGTTAATCGTGATTATTTTTTTCAGTTATCTAAAGATGGTCAGTCTTGGGATTTCGCCAGTTCGGGAACAACATTAAAACTTCCTACAGGGCATCTTGCTTTAGAAAATATTTCTACTGCTGTCGCCGCAGTTTTGCTCAGTGATTTAAATGTTTCGCAACAGGCAATTGCTCAAGGCATCGAAAAGGCACAATTGGCTGGGCGTTTTGAAATTAGAAAAATACAAAAGAAAACAGTCATTTTTGATGCGGGGCATAATCCGCATGGTGTTGAATTTTTGTTAAAGCAATTGCGAAAATTCTTAGAATACAATAAACAGTACACAGAAGTTGTCTCTATTTTTTCAATGTTGTCTGACAAAGATATAGATTCTGTAGTCAAGTTGTTGAAAAATACTGTCTTAAAGTGGAAAATTGCTCCATTAACTGTGCCGCGTGCAGCATCAATGGAACAGTTGCATACAGCATTGCAGAATGAGACAGTTGAACAGTTTGATTGTGTACAAGCCGCATTTCAATCAGCGCTTGCAGAAACCAATAATAATCAGCTGATTTTGGTGTGTGGTTCGTTCCATACCTTAGAAGCGGTCTGGGAGTATTTAGAAGAATGTCAATGAATAACAAACAACGCTGGATGGGCGGTGTTGTTTTATTAAGTGGTGGTGTTCTATTGGCGGCATTACTTCTAAAAGGTAAAGAAGAAATCCACCAAAGACAGGCTGAAACACAACCTGCGGGTCAAACTCAGCCAAACAAAACTACGCCAGCGGGTGAGCCTGTGCAATTGCAACCATTGACTGTGGATGTTGCAACGGAAAAACGCCTGTTGGAAGAGCAAAAACGTGCTCGTGAAAAGGCTGTGGCTGAGCAAGAAGCTAAAGCTGCGGAGTTTTTACGGATGCAACAACAGGCAGAAGCGGATGCTGCACGCAAGGCTGCTGAAGAATATGCAGCAGCAAATGCAAGACGTGGTGCGGCGGCAGCGCAAGAGGGTGCAGATATTCCACCTGAGCTGGTGCAAGACGAGAAAGCCAAAGCGCAGCAGAAAGCCGCCGAACAGAAACAGCTTGAGCAACAAAATGCGCAGTTGAAGCAGAAAGCCGAAGCTGAAAAAAAGCTCGCTGAGCAGAAGCGACAAGCTACCGCAGAAGCAGAGCGTAAGGCCGCTGAGGAGAAAAAACGTAAGCTAGAAGAACAACAAAAAGCTGAAGATAAACGTAAAGCAGAAGCTGAAAAGAAAGCTGCCGCTGAGAAAAAACAAGCTGAAGAGAAGAAAGCAGAAGCAGAGAAAAAGCGTAAAGCTGAAGAAGCTAAAAAGAAAGCTGAGGCAGAAAAAGCACGTGATTTACTGGAAAATGGTGATAAGCAATGGATGGTGCAAGTTGCGCTTGCAGCCAATGAAGCCAATGCGGATGCCGTTGCGGCAAAACTACGTGCCAAAGGTTATAAAGTGACCAAGAGCCCAACTTCAAAAGGGATTCGTATCATGGTTGGACCATCTAAAGATCGTGAAGGCGCAGATGCGGCACGTAAGAAAATTAATGCAGATGACAGCTTGGGCATGAAGTCTGCATGGGTAATTGAATGGGTGCCTTTAGACCGCCGTTAAATGGTATGGATGGGGGTATTCAAGATGGATTCGTGAGTTGCTCACGGATCCATTTTATATTTTCAGGGGTAAAAATTTTTTCAATATTGATCCAAATTGGATGAAAGCCATAACCACCATGCTTCATTTCTTTTAGTGCATCATCGACTGACCAGTTTTCAAAAATAATGCGATACATGGCAACACTTGCCCCAGTACGATCCGACCCGTGATAACAATGAATCAGGACTTTTTTATGGTTTCTTTGTGCGATTTGAATCGTTTTCATGACTTGAAGTAAATCATCACGATCTATCGCCCAAGTATTGATTGGAACATGCACCAATTCAAAGCCATGTTGTGCCAAAACAGTTTTATCCCGATCACGGCTCCTTAAATTAATCACCACAGTGATATTATGCTCTTCTAAGGCTGGGATAATCTCTGTGCTGGGCTGTTCACTACGAAAAACTGTGTCACTGATACGATAGAAATTATAGTGTTTATTCATCACAGTGCCCCATTGTTGAGGACGTTGATGATCAGGAAGTGTTGATGTGGTGATGCAGCCTGTCAAATTTAAACTGAGGCAGACCAAGGCGGTCGAGGCAAGTAATTTCAATCTCATGATTATTTTACAAGGTATCGGTCAAGTTCAACTGGATCATGCGCACAGATTATTTCAATATGTGGCTCATTTTGGGCAAGATGTTGTATTCCAGCAAGTGTTTTTAAACGAGCTGTATTGTTCTCTGCGAACAAGCGTTCCAGCTTATCCAGTAGTGGAAGTTTATGATTTGGATCTAATTCCAAATGACTGTAATAGGCATCACCACAAAAGAAAACCCATCCATTTTGTTGTTTAATCGCTATACCACAATGACCCGTGGTATGTCCCAGTAATGGAATCAGTAAAATTTCATCATTAAATATGTGAAAACCCTGAACCTTGTGAAAATTAAACCAAGATTCTCCATTCTTGGGTTCAAGGAAGTTCCAGTGACGATGATTTTTAAATTGTTGTGGGCGATAACGTAATTTATTCATCATTGAGAGGTTCTGAGCGGCATTATATTCACTGGATAGAATATGAATCGTGGCTTGAGGAAAGTCTGAAATCCCTCCAGCATGGTCCAAGTCCAAATGACTGACTAAAATATGTTTCACATCAGAAGGCTGAAAACCGAGTTGTTGAATTTGTGCAACTGCGGTCAGTGAGAAATCAAATTGAATTGCACTCATTTTGGCGAATAATCGACCTAGACGTGCTTGAGGATGAAGATAATCTTGACTCCCAAACCCCGTATCGATGAGTACCAATCCCTTATCCGTTTCCACCAACAGACAATGACAGACCATTTTGGCATGTAAACCTTTTTGTCCATACAGTGGTGCACAGATAGGGCACATCGTTCCACAATGCAAGTGATGAATGTTGTATATCATAATGACACTTTGTTTTTAGGATTATGCTTTGTTTATAAACTGAATTAGCAAAAATACCAATCTAAAAATAGACAAAAAGTGATGAACATTTTTTGTTGAATCTGAATTTTAATATTATTCAATGAATTTACTGTTTTCGATAGCATGTTCAATGATTAAATGACATATATCTCTTAAACACGTATTTCGAGATTCAAGACGCAAGAGCAAAGATTTAATTTCCAGAACATCTAAGAAGTAAGTGAAATTGTCATTCCGTATTTTTCTATTGACCGGTATATCCTGTAATTTGACCAGAGATTCTGGCGTCCACGGCTGTTCTACAAATAGACTTTGCTGAATCTGCAATTGATGAATATTCAGTATGGCGGTAAACAGATCCATTTGATCTGACTTCTAAAAAGTTTGGAAAAAATGATCGGCGCTTATTCAAAAGCGCTGACATCACCGACACCATGACGGATAATTTCAGGATTTGTACCTGACAAGTCAACAATACTGGTTGTGGTTAAAGTACCTAAACCACTATCAATAAAAACATCAATACGTTTTTCAAGTTGTTGTTCAATATCATAAGGATCATCCATAGGTGTATCTTGACCTGGCAAAATTAATGTACTGGTCAATAAGGGTTCACCTAATTCTTTTAACAACATTTGACAGACGGGATTGCTTGGTACACGCAAACCAATGGTTTTTTTCTTTGGATGCATTAAGCGACGAGGTACTTCACTGGTTGCCGGTAAAATATAAGTGGTGACTGCGGGTGTATTGGCTTTCAGCAGGCGATACATTGCATTGTCTACTTTGGCATAGGTCGCAATATCTGATAAGTCTGCACAAATAATGGCGTATTGATGTTTAGCCCCCAGACCACGAATCTGGGCGATACGTTCCATGGCATTTTTATTTCCAATCTGGCAGCCTATGGCATAAGCAGCATCTGTTGGATAGACCACAACATCACCTGCTCGAATTCTTTCGACAGCTTGACTGATTAAACGCGGTTGAGGGTTGTCAGGATGTACTCTTAAATGCAGCATATTTATTCTCCTGATTTATTATCTATTCATATATGGTATTGAAAATAAATGGTTAAGAACACCATTATTTGTAATTTTATTTGAATCCATGAGTATTTTAATCACTGATGTTACACAGCAACGCTAAATCATATTTGTCTCTTGAATAAAATAGATACGCGGACATCATCCGCAATTGTCTGAGGCAGGGCTGCTTCTCATTTTTAAAGTATTTGTGATACTCAGAATATTTTGACAGACATGGTCGAGTAATACGATGAACAGTGATGTCGCTGCACAAGATGGTTGCCTTTACGGAGCTTTGCTCCTCATTTTGAAAAAAAACAGGTCTAACTGAAGGTTATTCCCTAAATTTAAACTTTTGGTGTAAGACTCTGCCATATGTGTCTATATTTTCAGCATGGGTAAATCCAACTCATACCAGGTGCATAATATCAGTCAATAATCTTAGATGCATGATGAGTATATTTTGAATATGGCATTCACTAAAAGCGGGGGCGATCTGGTGCTGAAGAGTGAATCCTGATTGTCAGTTACATCCTCAGCACAAGAACAAGGTGGTCAAGAGAGTTGATGAAGATGGTTGAGACAATGTACTGGATTAGTTGTCTAAATCCTTTCGATTAAATTCAGCACTTTGTAATGTTTTGCCACTTCGAGTGTATGCACAAATACATTCAATAAAGTGCTTTGCATCTCGAGGAAGCTTGCTTTCACCAGAGAAAAAGCATTGCACCTGAGCGTAAACATGGTCTTTAAATGCAGTACCATCACCACCTTCTCCAGTGAGATTATCCAGTGAGACTCGAAACTTCCGTCCAAATGCTTTAGAGAATAACCATTCTATGGCTTGAGGTTTGATTTCGACTTGTTCAAACAATGCTTGTTGTTCGGCTGTACGTCCGTCAGGCGCATACCAATAGCCTAAATCAGGCAATAATCGACGTTGTTCGCCGGCAATGGTCCAATGACTAATTTCATGTAAAGCACTATTGAAAAATCCATGTGCAAATTGAATGCGAGCGGGCTGGTCTTTTGTTGCAGGAAAATATTCAGGTTCAAAATCACCACGAACAAGCGTCACATTTAGGTGGGAAAACCAACGATTAAAGTGTAAGATAAGCCAATCTACTTGCTGGGCTTCTGTTTGTAAATTCTCCCATTGGGAGCGTTGCACATCGGTCACATTCAATGTGTTTTCAGAGGTTAAGCGGGTGTTAAACTGTAATGAAGTAGTGACTTCAGGTTGCGGCTGCAACTGATGCATGGCTTGTATTACTCAAGAGATCTGTCTAAATAAGTACAAAATTGTATCTTAATCTTTGACAGAGTACCTATGAATTTGTAGAATTGCCGCCTTAATTATGTCAGCAAATACCTTTCCGGCACAGATAGAGCCGTTTAAATGGGCTGAACAAGGCTTTACATGGTCAGGTACACTGCCATTGTCTCGCTTTGTTCGTATTTCCCGTGAAGCTGTTGGATCAATTGATGATCAATTGATCAATATAGACTGTAAGCTATCAATGGATGCGTATCATCGTATCGTATGGTTGGATGGTCATGTAGATACTAAAGTTCCGATGGAGTGCCAGCGTTGTCTGGATTCTGTTGAAATTCCTCTGGTTTCTGATTTCCATTTGGCTTTAATAGATGATGAGTCACTGATAGAGCGCTTGGATGAGGATGCTGATTTCATCGTATTAGGTGAAAGTGAAGCGACAACCAAGGGAGATTATTTAACCAATACTCCTGCGACTGTTGATTTACTTGCACTTTTAGAAGATGAATTGTTATTGTTGATGCCTTTGTCTCCTAAGCATGACGCTTGCGAACATAAGCATCAGCCAGCCGTTCAGGACATTGTTGAAGAAAAACGGGATAACCCGTTTGATGTTTTGGCAAGTTTGAAGGGTAAACTTAACTAAATTTTGTGTTATACTGTTAAGTTAAGACAACCGAATTTGTTCTGATCCATTTTTTCGATTTGTAAGGAGCCATCATGGCCGTTCAGCAAAACCGTAAAAGTCGCTCTCGCCGTGACATGCGCCGTTCACATGACGCTTTAACCGAGAATGCATTAACTGTAGACCAAACTTCAGGTGAAACTCACCGCCGTCACCATGTGACTAAAGATGGTTTCTACCGTGGTCGTCAATTATTCGCTAAAGCAGCTGATGCTGAATAATTGTTGACGCATTAGGCGTAAGCTTAGTGAAAAAATGGGAGCGAAAGCTCCCTTTTTTTGTTTTGTATATGCGTATTTTTTGTTGTATTTCGCAATTAAATAAATTTTTTTTTTCTGTAAAATTGCCGCATCGGAAACGATCAAGATTAAATAAGGGACTTTTTATATGTCTGCCAAACGACTCGAACAAGCAGCTCAAGCAACCAAAACTGCATTTTTGTTTCCAGGTCAAGGGTCACAAAAAGTAGGTATGCTTGCTGAACTTGCAGAACAGTTTAGTGGTGTACAAGAAACCTTTGCTGAAGCTTCAGATGCCATTGGTTTTGATTTATGGCACATTGCGCAAAGTGGTGAGGGTTTAGATCAAACTGCAAACACTCAACCTGTATTGTTAACAGCCAGTATTGCGCTTTGGCGCGTATGGTTGGATTTAGGTGGTGTTGCACCAAAGTATCTTGCAGGTCATTCACTGGGTGAATACAGCGCATTGGTTGCCGCAGATGCAATGACATTGGCAGATGCGGTTAAACTGGTCAATTTACGTGGTCAGTTGATGCAGTCAGCAGTGCCTCAAGGGCAAGGTGCAATGGCTGCGATTCTTGGTTTGGATGATGCAAAAGTCATTGAACTGTGTGAACAAGCCAATGTGCAAGGGCGAGGCTCAGTTGAAGCGGCAAACTACAATGCACAAGGTCAAGTTGTGATTGCCGGTGATAAGACGCTGGTGGAAGCAGTTATGGTCGCAGCAAAAGAAAACGGTGGAAAAGCGATCGCATTACCTGTATCCGTACCTTCCCATTGTTCGTTGATGAAGCCCGCTGCTGAACAGTTTGCAGAAGCTTTGGAACAAACTGCCATTGAGCTTCCAAGCATTCCTGTAATACAAAATGTCAACGCTGAAATTGCTACAGATACCACACAGTTACGTCAGGCGCTAACAGCGCAATTGTACCAATCTGTGCAGTGGACCAACACCATGCAGTTCATACAAGATCAAGGCATTCAGTATGTTGCAGAATGTGGACCGGGTAATGTACTGGCAAATTTAGCAAAACGTTTACCTAATATTGAAAAAGCATTTCCACTTGATACGCAAGCACGTATGGAAGATGCACTGAATGCTATCTTAGTGGCTGAAGGGAAAATCGCATGACACAAGAACGTAAAGTCGCATTAGTGACAGGCGCAAGCCGAGGGATTGGTGCAGCCATCGCTCAACAGTTAATTCTAGATGGTTATTTTGTGATCGGTACAGCAACATCTGAGGCAGGGGCAGAAAAACTTTCTACTGCTTTTGCTGAGCAGGGTGTTGGTGCAGTACTTGATGTACGTGATGGTACAGCGATTGATGCATTGGTATCTGACATTGAACAAAAATATGGTTCAGTGATGGTACTGGTCAATAATGCGGGTATTACCAAAGATAATTTATTATTGCGTATGTCGGAAGATGATTGGGACGATATTCTCAACATTCATCTAAAGGCTGTTTTCCGATTGTCTAAACGGGTATTGAAAGGTATGACCAAAGCTCGCTTTGGACGTATTATCAATATTAGTTCAGTGGTTGCGCATTTTGCTAACCCAGGTCAAGCCAATTATTCTGCAGCAAAAGCAGGCATTGAAGCGTTTAGTCGTAGCCTTGCAAAAGAGATGGGTAGTCGTCAGATTACCGTTAATTGCATTGCTCCAGGTTTTATCGCGACTGAAATGACTGAGCAATTAAGCGAAGACATTCGTAAAAAAATGAGTGATCAAGTTGCCTTAAGTCGTTTTGGTGAGCCAAAAGACATTGCAGATGCTGTGAGTTTCTTAGCTTCGGACAAAGCCAGTTACATTACAGGCACAGTATTACACGTAAATGGTGGTTTATACATGGCGTAATGCGATGTATAAACTTTGAAAAAAGTAAATATTCAATTAAACTATCAGGCAATTAAAAGCCGCCACAAGCAATGAGGAGAATTCCTGTGAGCGATATCGAACAACGCATTAAACAAGCTGTTGCAGAGCAATTAGGTATCAAAGCTGAAGAAATCAAAAACGAAGCATCTTTCATGGATGATTTGGGTGCTGATTCTCTAGACTTAGTAGAACTTGTTATGTCTTTCGAAAATGACTTCGACATCACTATTCCTGATGAAGATTCTAACGAAATCACGACTGTTCAATCAGCGATCGACTACGTAACTAAAAAACTTGGTTAATGTATTGATTGTATAACATGTCGTTGTTATGCGTAAAAACCACCGTAAAGGTGGTTTTTTTATGTGTGAATGTACACTAGGGGAGATTTTCTTTGAAATCTTTTATACATAAAATAATAGGTAAAGAACTTTAAAATCAAAAAAATAGTGGTTACATACCGTTACTTTTCTGTCACCAATGACAACGCTTTTTTATCGGTTTTTTAGTTATAAAAATAGAGTTTATAAATTTTTATAAAAGTTCACAGTAAAACAAGTTCCAATAAATATGGAGAACATAAATGGGTCTTTTTGATTTTGTAAAAGGTATTGGTAAAAAAAACACAGCACCTGCTGAACCACAAGCAGCGCCAGCAACACCAGCAGAACCTTCTGCACAAGAAGTTGCCAACAAACTATTAGGTTTGGTTAAAAGCCTGGGTTTATCTATAGAGGGCCTATCTGTAAGCTATAACTCTCAGACAGATTTAGCGACAGTACGCGGTCAAGTACAAAGCCAAGCAGATAAAGAGAAAATCGTGCTTGCGATTGGTAATGTAGATCATGTTGCTCAAGTAGATGATCAAATGACTGTGGCTACACCAGAACCGGAAAGTAAATTCTATACGGTGAAATCAGGTGATAACTTATCTAAGATTTCAAAAGAATTTTATGGTGATCCAAACCAGTATAATAAAATTTTTGAAGCCAATCGCCCATTATTGAAAAACGCAGATGATATTTTCCCAGGTCAGGTTTTACGTATTCCAGCCTAATTGACGGTTAATAAGTCAAAGGCACTTCGGTGCCTTTTTTATGGTTTAAACTTCAATGACATTGCCGAGATGTGCAGGGTGTTGGATTTTAAGTATGAAATAGCATAGAAAAAAGACCACATATCCAATGTGATCTTTTAAAAATCATGGCAACACATTATTTATGGATTTGTCGTTTCATTTATTTGGTTGTGGCGTAAGACGCAGATAGGGTTTAACCGCCGTATAGCCTTTTGGGAAGCGTTCTTTTAACTCTGCTTCATCTTTAAGGGATGGTACGATAACTACATCCTCCCCATCTTGCCAGTTGGCAGGTGTTGCAACTTTATAGTTATCTGTGAGTTGTAATGAATCAACCACCCGTAATATTTCATTGAAGTTGCGTCCTGTTGATGCTGGATAAGTAATAATTAAGCGGACTTTCTTATTTGGGTCAATGATAATTAAAGAACGTACAGTCAGTGTCTCACTGGCATTGGGGTGGATAAAATCATATAGCGTTGAAACTTTACGATCTTTATCTGCCAGAATTGGAAAATTAACCTGCGTGTTCTGTGTTTCATTGATGTCATTGATCCAACCGCGGTGAGATTCAACATCATCTACTGAAAGTGCGATTGCTTTAATTCCACGCTTATCAAACTCATTCTTTAATTTTGCCGTATAGCCGAGTTCTGTAGTACATACTGGTGTATAGTCCGCTGGATGCGAAAAAAGAATTCCCCAACTGTCGCCCAAATAATCATAGAAATGAATGGGACCTTCGCTGGATTCTTGTGTGAAATCTGGTGCGATGTCACCTAGTCGTAGAGTCATGATAAAAACCTCAAAATTAAGAAAAGTCATCTGTTATTTAGCCCGTCCAAAATACTATTGCGCAGTTTTTTTATAATTAAAAATAGTGTTTTTTTATTTCTTTATGAAAAAAATAGATATAAAGAGTTGGGATGTGAAAAAAACATGGAATTGCGCACAACTGCGCTGTAAATATCGGTTAAATTTGCTACATTAAGGCGCTTTAACTCATGCGTGCCGAACTGGTCGTCAGATTTTTTTGATAGGATTTGTGCAAAACCCTTGTACTTCAAATTTCTAACACCATAATATCGTCTGAGAAAAATTTATTTTACAAGATTTAGAGAGTTTATATGTTGGCAAGTCTGATCGGAGGAATCTTCGGTACTAAAAACGAGCGCGAACTAAAACGTATGCGTAAAATTGTCGATAAGATCAATGCGCTCGAGCCGACGATATCTGCACTCAGCGATGCAGACTTATCTGCAAAAACTGAAGAATTCAAACAAAGATATAAGAATGGTGAAAGCCTAGATAAATTGATGCCAGAAGCGTTTGCTGTATGTCGAGAAGCAGCAAAGCGTGTTATGGGCATGCGTCATTATGATGTGCAGCTCATTGGTGGTATTACTTTGCACGAAGGTAAAATTGCAGAGATGCGTACAGGTGAAGGTAAAACCCTCATGGGAACTTTGGCTGTCTATCTCAATGCGATTAGTGAGCAGGGTGTACATGTTATTACGGTCAATGATTATTTGGCGCAACGTGATGCTGAATTAAACCGCCCGCTTTATGAGTTCCTCGGTTTAACGGTCGGGGTGATTTATTCAATGCAATCACCGATCGAAAAGGCTGAAGCTTATCGCTCAGATATTACCTATGGGACCAATAACGAATTTGGTTTCGATTATCTTCGCGATAACATGGTTTTTTCAATGGCGGAGAAAAAGCAACGTGGTTTGATTTATGCGATTATCGATGAGGTCGATTCGATCTTGATTGATGAAGCGCGTACCCCATTGATTATCTCTGGTCAAAGTGATGATTCGTCACAATTGTATGTCGCAATCAATAGTATTCCACCCAAACTCCATGCGCAGAAAGAAGAAAAAGTCGCCGATGGTGGACATTTCTGGATTGATGAAAAACAACGTCAAGTAGAAATGACCGAAGTCGGTTATGAAACTGTAGAAGATGAATTAATCAAAATGGGTTTGTTGGCTGAAGGTGAAAGTTTGTATTCACCATCAAATCTTAATCTTGTTCATCATGTGTCAGCCGCTATTCGTGCACATTTCCTGTATCAACGCAATGTTCATTACATCGTTCATGATGGTGAAGTGATTATTGTCGATGAGAATACAGGTCGTACCATGCCAGGACGTCGTTGGTCTGAAGGTCTGCATCAGGCAGTTGAAGCGAAAGAAGGCTTGGATGTTCAACCTGAAAACCAGACTTTAGCAACTACAACTTTCCAGAACTATTTCCGTTTATACAAAAAGCTTTCAGGTATGACAGGGACCGCTGATACTGAAGCTGCGGAAATGAAAGAAATTTACGGTTTGGATGTTGTACTTATTCCGACACATCGTCCAATGATCCGAAATGACCAAAATGATTTAATTTATTTAAATCGTAATGGTAAATACAACGCGATTATTGAAGAGATTCAAAAGATCCATGAGGCGGGTGTTGCTCCAATTCTGATCGGTACTGCAACGATTGAAGCTTCAGAAATTTTATCGGATAAGTTGAAAGAAGCAGGCATTGCACATGAAGTGCTGAATGCTAAACAGCATGAACGTGAGGCGGACATTATTGCGCAAGCAGGTTCACCACGCGCTGTTACCATTGCGACAAACATGGCAGGTCGTGGTACAGATATTCTGTTGGGTGGTAACTGGAAAGCTAAACTGGCCAAAATTGAACAACCTACTGCTGAAGATGAAGCACGTCTAAAAGCAGAATGGGAACACAACAATGAAATGGTGTTGAGTTCAGGTGGTTTACATATCATCGGTTCTGAGCGTCATGAATCTCGCCGTATTGATAATCAGTTGCGTGGTCGTTCTGGTCGTCAAGGTGATCCAGGTGTTTCACGTTTCTTCTTGTCTTTAGAAGATGATTTGATGCGTATTTTCGCAGGTGATCGGGTTGTTGCAATGATGCGTGCAATGGGGCTGCAAGAGAATGAAGCCATTGAACATAAGATGGTATCGCGTTCGATTGAAAATGCGCAGCGTAAGGTTGAAGCACGTAACTTCGATATCCGTAAAAACTTATTGAAATATGATGATGTCAATAACGAACAGCGTAAGATTATTTACTCTCAACGGGATGAGATTTTAGAAGAAAGTTCACTTCAAGATTATATTGAAGAAATGCATCGCGAAGTTGTAAAAGGTTTGATTGAGACCTATATTCCACCTGAGTCTATTCACGATCAATGGGATATCGATGGGTTGGAAAATGCATTAAAAGAAGATTTAGGTATTGATCTTCCTGTTAATCGTTGGTTGGAAGAAGACCGTCGTCTTGATGAAGAAGCTTTGGTTGAGCGTATTTCAGATGAGATTGTAGAGCGTTATCGTGGTCGTCGTGAGCAAATGGGTGCTGAAACAGCAGCAACATTAGAACGTCATTTTATGTTGGGTTCCTTAGATCGTCACTGGAAAGATCATTTGGCTGCGATGGATTATCTACGTCAAGGCATTCACTTGCGTGGTTATGCGCAAAAGAATCCTGAGCAGGAATATAAGAAAGAAGCATTTAACTTATTCGTTAATATGTTAGGTGTGATTAAGTCAGATGTGGTGACGGATATTTCTCGTGTTCATATCCCAACACCGGAAGAACTTGCAGAAATGGAAGCTCAACAACAAGCACAAGCAGATGCAATGCGTCTTAATTTTGCGCATGACGATGTAGATGGCTTAAGTGCAAGCATCAACCATGATGTGGTTGATGCACAATTTGCAGATGATGTAATGATCGAACCGCCTGAAAGTCGCAATGCACCATGTCCATGTGGCTCTGGTCTGAAATATAAACAGTGTCACGGTAAAATTAATTAAGCCAACTGAAAATTAACCAAAAAGCAGAACAATTGTTCTGCTTTTTTTACAAGTTATTACCGTGAGTTAATTTTGATTGCAGGAAATATAATAAAATGGTATTAAGTTGCTCAATTGAATAGATATTCGGAAAGACAATGAAAAAACGATTACAACCTCTATTTTTTGCAGCCCTAACCCTTCCAGTATTGGCATTTGCAGATACCGCACCACAAACAACCACCGTAGAAAAAGTACAAGCAGCGACAGGTGCAGTAACAGCACAAGCAGAAGTTAAAAATGAAACAACCACAGTGATTAGCCCACGTACGGGGATTCGTTATACTTTGGGAAATACGGGTGGGCGTCCAATTGTTCTTAAAACGGCAGCAATTGCTGCAGTAACACCAGCGACAGTAAATCGAGTTGTTGCATCAAATCCAGCACTTTCAGCATCTAGTCAAGAAAAAGTAAAACAAGCGTTGTTGGCTGTGGATACTACAGCTCCAGCACAGCAATAACCAGCGATAGCAGAGTTTGAAGCCAGTAAATTTACTGGCTTTTTTATTTTATATTCAAATGAATAAGCATTTCTTATAGTAAAAATAAATAAGCTTTTTAATAAGCTCGATTTTTAGCGAGAATTCTAATAAGCTGTGGTTCTCATTTAATTCATGTGGACATTTAAAAATGGCTGTTGGTGACGTGTCTATGCCGCATATGCATGTGGTGCAAGGTGTAAAAATTGGCTCTGCTGAGGCGTATGTCCGTTATCCAAATCGACGAGATTTAGTTATTTTTGAATTTTCACAGGGCACAAATGTTGCAGGGGTGTTTACTCAAAATGCATTTTGTGCAGCGCCTGTTCATGTTTCTAAAGCGCATTTGGCACAAGCGAATCCTCGTTATCTTGTGATTAATACAGGTAATGCTAATGCGGGTACGGGAAAGTTGGGCATGCAGAATGCTCAATTGACCTGCTCAAAGCTTGCTGAATTGGTACAAGTACAAGCATTTGAAGTTCTACCATTTTCCACAGGTGTGATTGGTGAGCAATTACCGATAGAGCGTTTAACTCAGGGTTTACAGCCTGCTTTGACGAGTTTAAGGGATGATGCTTGGAACGATGCGGCAACTGGAATAATGACCACGGATACCACACCCAAAGGTGCCTCAGAGCAATTTGAGCTTGATGGTATTACTTATACCATGACTGGCATTTCTAAAGGTGCAGGTATGATTCGTCCGAATATGGCGACCATGTTGAGCTTTGTAGCAACGGATATGCCTATTGCACGGACACTTGTACAGAAAATGTTGAAAGTCAGTGCAGACCAATCATTCAACCGTATTACGGTGGATGGTGATACTTCAACCAATGATTCATGTATTTTTGCAGCGACTGGATGTGCTGGTGGTGTAGAAATCACGACGGAAGATGATGTGCGTTATACTGTGGTACTGGATGTTTTATCCCGAGTGATGAAGCGTTTGGCGCAACTGATCATCCGTGATGGCGAGGGAGCAACAAAGTTTATTACTGTTGCTGTCGAAGGTGGACATGATACCCAGGAATGTTGTGATATTGCTTATAGTATTGCGCATTCCCCACTTGTGAAAACAGCAATTTTTGCATCTGATCCAAACTGGGGGCGTATTCTTGCAGCTATAGGCTATGCTGGTGTGAAAGACTTGGAGGTCGAAAAAATACAAGTTTGGTTGGATGACGTGCAGATTTGTAAAGATGGTGGTGCTGCAGAGGATTATACAGAAGAAGCAGGTGCGCGTGTGATGTCACAAACTGAGATGACGATTCGTGTAGATCTTGGGCGAGGACAAGCCAAAGATACCGTCTATACCTGTGATTTATCCTATGACTATGTAAAAATTAATGCAGACTATCGCTCTTAAGTATTGATATTTGAATTGAGCCTCATTCGTGAGGCTTTTTTATAACAAAACATTTTTCGAGGTGAATTTATGTGCAGTAAAAAGTACAATAAATTCACAAAGGTATACCGCTAGCATGATGCCAGCGACAAGGGATGAGAAGACCTCTTATGAATGATGCGAATAATTTAATTGCCAACGAAGCAAAATCGATTGTGCAAGCGCATTTAGATCGTTTAGGTGAACCAAAGGACAATCGTTTAAGTCCTGAGCTGAAACAACACAAGTTTAATCAAATCAAGGCTGAACTGGAAAAGCAAAATGCTGTTTTAGTGGCGCATTATTACTGTGATCCAGATGTACAGGAGCTTGCAGAAGCAACGGGTGGTTGTGTTTCAGATTCCTTGGAAATGGCGCGCTTTGGTCGAGATCATGAGGCATCTACGCTCGTGGTTGCAGGAGTAAAGTTTATGGGGGAAACTTCAAAAATACTTTCTCCCGAAAAACGGGTGCTCATGCCAACATTGGAGGCAACATGCTCACTCGATTTGGGCTGTCCCGTGGACGAGTTTACTGCATTTTGTGATGCACATCCTGAGCATACAGTTGTGGTTTATGCCAATACATCAGCAGCAGTTAAAGCACGTGCAGATTGGGTCGTGACCTCAAGTTGTGCTGTTGAAATTATTGAACATTTAGACAGTCTCGGTGAGAAGATTATTTGGGCGCCAGACCAACATTTAGGGCGCTACATTCAAAAGAAAACGGGTGCTGACATGCTGCTGTGGGATGGTGCTTGTATCGTGCATGAGGAGTTTCGTGCGCGTGGTATAGACAAGATGAAAGCACTGTATCCAAATGCTGCTGTTTTGGTGCATCCTGAGTCACCAGAGTCGGTGATTGATATTGCTGATGCCGTAGGCAGTACGTCACAATTAATTAAAGCGGCTCAAACACTACCGCAAGACACCTTGATTGTGGCGACAGATCGAGGCATTTTCTATAAAATGCAACAAGCTGTACCCAATAAAACATTGATTGAAGCACCAACAGCGGGTGAAGGGGCAACATGCCGTTCGTGTGCGCATTGTCCTTGGATGGCAATGAATGAGCTCGATGGAATTTTGGCCGTTTTACAAAATGCTGATCAAGAAATATTTGTTGATCCAGCTCTAGCAGAACGTGCAAAATTGCCACTAGATCGCATGTTGAACTTCAGTGCACAACTGAAACGGTAAAAATTGTATAAAAAACATCTGAAATGCTTGATTAATATACATTTGACTTGTTTTTTTAACTTTTTTTCAAGATAGGTGTTGACGTCTTGTGGCGTCACGCCTAGAATGCACACCGTACCGCACGATGTGCGATACGCTAAAGCTGAGATGAACGGAGCATAGCACAGCCTGGTAGTGCACCTGGTTTGGGACCAGGGGGTCGTAGGTTCGAATCCTACTGCTCCGACCAATTCTTCAAGGCAAGGTAACGGTGATATCTGTATCATTGGTCATGCGCCTGTAGCTCAGTTGGATAGAGCATCCGCCTTCTAAGCGGATGGTCACAGGTTCGAATCCTGTCAGGCGCACCATATGTTGCTTGATATTATAGAGCCTAAAAAACTTAATGTGACGGTGGATGTAGCTCAGTTGGTAGAGCCCCGGATTGTGATTCCGGTTGTCGTGGGTTCGAGCCCCATCATTCACCCCAATTCCTTAAGTTTGTTGTAAAATCGGAGCATAGCACAGCCTGGTAGTGCACCTGGTTTGGGACCAGGGGGTCGTAGGTTCGAATCCTACTGCTCCGACCATTTAAGTTTAAACTTAAATATAAATTATCCGCTTAAATGCGGTTTTTTTATGCCTGAAATTTGTCTTGCTTCAATTCATATTAAAAGTGGAGACAAAAAATAGACCTCCGTAGAGATCTATTTTGAATTGAAGAAGATTAAGGAATAATAATCACGGCCACACGACGATTTTCAGCCTTATGTTCTTCAGTATCATTGGATTTAAGGGGTTGATCGGATCCTTTACCAATAATTTGAATATTTGCAGGATTAAATTTTTCTCCAATAAAAATATCAGAGACATTTTGAGCACGCTCTTTGGATAATTTTAAATTGTATTCAGGATTACCTACATTATCAGTATGACCTACAATTTTTAGTTTATCCAAGTGATATTTATTGAGTTGTTTGGCTAAGCGAATCAACTCAACTTGATGTTCTGGTTGAATATTGGATTCATTAAAGCCAAACAATAAGCGTTCAGGTAAGCCTAAGCTCCAACCTTCATCCGTCAATACAAAACCTTCTTTCTTGAGTACACGTGCTTGCTTATAGCTTAGACCACCCAGGTTCATACAGCCTGTGAGCGCTACGCAAACGAAAGCAAGAATAGAAAGACGTATATTTTTTGTAATCATAATAATCCTCTAAACATTAAGAATGATAAATAAACCAATGGTGTTGTAGCGATTTTGCTTTATACATCGCTTGATCTGCTTGAGAAATTAAATCTTCTGGGCTAGAGGCTTTACTTGAAATAGCAATCCCTAGACTGAAACTAAAATAAATCTCTTGTCCTTTATAAATTAAAGGATCTTCACAACATTTAATGAGATTTTCAGCGATGGAAATTAAATGCTCAATTTTAGAAATCGAACGTAAAATAATTGCAAACTCATCACCAGCAAGACGCGCAACAAAATCATCTTGACGAATATGGCGTCTTAAGCGTATGGCCATTTCCTTTAAAACTTCATCACCCACCAGATGTCCATATTGGTCATTAATGGCTTTAAAATTATTATTATCAATAAACAGTAAAGCTAAATTTTGACGTTGGTGAGTATCTTCAAAGAGACTGCATAAAACTTGATAAAAATAACTACGATTGGGTAGTTGGGTTAAATGATCGTGCTGAACTTGATATGAAAGCTCACTATTTTCATTTTGAAGATGAGTATGCCAAGACTGGATTTCATCAAGGAGTTGGTTGAAAACACTATTTAACTCTTGGAATTCTTTAACATCACTTTTAGGAAATCTCAAGTTATAGGCTTTTTGATTTCTTAACAGTTGTGCAATTTGAATAATTGGAGAAAATGAGCCCATGATATGACGGTAGGTGAGATTGACCGACCACCATACTGCGAAAACCATAAACAGCATCCCAAAAGCTAATCCTATAAAAATTTTAAAGATAAACATTAAAATTTCATTAGAGCTACCATAAAGAACAACTTGCCCAACGAATTGACCTTGATGTTGTACATTTAACTTAACTGCATCTTTTAAAAAAATATGGTCGAAAATATTTTGAATATAAGAGTAATGTTCAACATTTTTTAGGCTTTCTGAAACTTTATGCCCTTGCGCATCGTATACCTCAATAAGGCGAACGGAATGTTGAAAGGTATATTCATTGATAATCTGTGAAATCGCAATTTTATCTGAAAAGACAAGTGCGGGTTGAACACGCTCTGAAACAGTGCGACTAATTAATAATAGGTTCTGCTTTGCATAAGACTCAACAGTAAATACTGAAATCGTGACAAAAGTAGATGTACAAATGAATAGCGTAATCGCAAAAGTCGTAAACTGTGACTTACGAAATAATGTCTGTAAAGAGCTCGATTTAAAAAACTTATTGATCATGATCTTAATCCGAATTTTTTGCGAGTAACAAAACACGCGGATCAACATGTATTTTAGATCGAGCTAAGCTATCTAAATTAACTTTAAAAATAGTATTCCCTGTTTTGTTTGTGGACAGGCAAAAAACACTTCCTATCTCACAGTCTGTATTATTTGAACTAAATGATAAAATCGTGGAGTTTAATGATTTATCTATGAGTGTCTGTTCGGCTTGTGCGGTGATATTAGAAAAGAATACAGCATCGCAGTGGCGACTTTTTAAATCTGTTGCATGAATGGCATTTACATTAAAAGATGATTTGTTGGATTTTGCGTAATTGGAAAATTGAGTAGCATAATTTGGATTGTCTGCAACACATAATTCAGGTGAGGGTGTATTCCACTTTGCATAACTCAAAATGGATAAGGTCATCACAAAAATATTATGCGACGAGTTGGCCCAGGAATAATTGCAGCAAAAGAGCAAAATTCCTAAACAGAATGTTTTTCTATTTATAAGAAGGGCCATATTTTACTTAATTTATTTAATGATAAAATCATTTGAAATAGTTTAAAGAAAAAATCCAAATATAAATAGCTCAAAATTTAAATAAAAATTTTAAAATATGGTTAATAAAAATACAACCAAGCATTAAAATC
>NZ_JAPKMY010000015.1:0-59939 GCF_026344175.1 Acinetobacter nematophilus | reverse complement strand
TGCGACGCTGTCCTTGATGCCTTTTAAATAAGTCGTATCTTGTGCATGACCATGGTTCTGAATCAGAACACATACACTGATCGCACCCAAGCTTTTTAAAAAAATTGCTGGCTTTTTAGTGATTAACATTCCTGAACGGCACCTAAACATGCTTGTAATTATCGGCATTGAATTATTTTGAATTATTCCCTTGCTCGATTGCTATTCTACACATTATAAAATTCAAGCAAATAGATATTTCAATTTTTTAAAGTATAATTTTTTCTGAAAACATCTTCTAATTCAATAAGAAGAATAAAATAACTGTGATCTTTATCACATGAATTGTAGAATTTAGTAAAAATTAATTTTTTAATTCGCCCAAAACCATTCATTAAAATAGATAACAATACTTAAAATATGTTTAAAAATAACAACAAAGGCATAGAAAAGATGATATTTTAGCTTTCAAACTAAAATTACATCTTCATATCTCATTTTTTACACACTTTAGGGTTAAAATGATCCTTCACTCAAATCCCAAGCTTATACAATAGAAAGATGGACATGAATAAACTGACTTGTTTTAAAGCCTATGACATCCGAGGCAAACTTGGCACAGAACTCAATGAAGAAATTGCTTATAAAGTGGGTCGTGCTTATGGGCAGATCTATCAACCAAAAACGGTGGTGGTGGGTTGTGATGTTCGCTTAACGAGCGAAGATTTAAAACAAGCGACGATTCGCGGTTTAAATGATGCAGGTGTAGACGTACTTGATTTGGGGATGACGGGAACCGAAGAAGTTTATTTTGGTGCTTTTCATCTCGATGTACAGGGCGGAATCGAAGTTACAGCCAGTCACAATCCTATGGACTATAATGGGATGAAGCTGGTTCGTGAAAATGCCCGCCCGATCAGTGCAGATACTGGTTTAAAAGATATTCAAGCCTTGGCCGAATCAGAACAGTTCATTGAAGTTGAGAAAAAAGGTTCAACGCAAAAATACAATATTCTGCCTGAATTTATTGAACACTTGCTCACTTATATTGATCCCGCAAAAATTCGCCCCCTCAAATTGGTGATGAATGCAGGCAATGGCGCTGCCGGGCATGTGGTTGATGCCATCGAAGAAAAATTCAAAGCATTAAATATTCCAGTTGAATTTATCAAAATTCATAATCATCCAGACGGTACATTCCCTAATGGTATCCCTAATCCAATTTTAGTCGAAAATCGCGACAGTACACGCAATGCGGTTTTAATTCACCATGCAGATATGGGAATTGCATGGGATGGCGACTTTGATCGTTGCTTCTTATTTGATGAGAAAGGTCAATTTATTGAAGGCTACTATATCGTTGGTCTATTGGCTCAAGCATTTTTATTGAAACAATCAGGCGAGAAAATTGTCCACGACCCCCGTCTGGTTTGGAATACCTTAGATATCGTCAATCAGTATCAAGGAACACCTGTCCAATCCAAATCTGGACATGCATTCATTAAAGATGTGATGCGTGAACATAATGCGGTCTATGGTGGAGAAATGAGTGCGCATCACTATTTCCGTGACTTTGCTTACTGCGACAGTGGAATGATTCCATGGCTATTGGCGATTTCAGTGTTATCGGATACACAACAATCACTTTCTAGTCTTGTAGAAAATATGATTGCCAAATTCCCGTGCAGTGGCGAAATCAACTTTAAAGTGAAAGATACTCAAGACACCATTCAAAAGATTTTTGACCATTTTGCTGATTTGAATCCAGCCATTGATCAAACAGATGGGGTAAGTCTTGATTTTGGTGCATGGCGTTTAAATGTACGTGCATCAAATACCGAACCTCTATTACGTTTGAATATCGAAAGCCGTGCAGATCGTGATCCTAAACCGATGCAAGATTATGTAGATGAATTAACCCAGTTGATTCAGGCTTAGTTTTTCATCATAAAAAAAATAGGCGCTCAATGCGCCTATTTTCCTTTTACAAGTTTATGATTGGTAGCCTGTTGGATTTTGTTTTTGCCAGTTCCAGCTGTCTGCTAACATATCTTCAAGGGTATATTTTGCTGTCCAACCGAGTTCTGTAACAGCTCGTGCATTGTTGGCAAATGATGTTGCTACATCTCCCGAACGACGGGGTGCAATTTCATAAGCGACAGCAACGCCATTCACTTTTTCGAAAGTATTCTTTACCTCAAGCACAGAACAACCGTTGCCTGTACCAATATTCCATGCACGACAACCTTTGGCATTTAAACGATTATTCAGCGCACATAAGTGTGCATTGGCTAAGTCAACCACGTGGATATAGTCACGAACTCCTGTCCCATCGATCGTGTCATAATCATCACCATAGATCGATAGTTTTTCTCGACGTCCAACAGCAACCTGCGTGACATAAGGCATCAGATTGTTTGGAATCCCTTGCGGATCTTCACCAATACGACCACTTTTATGTGCGCCAACTGGATTAAAATAACGTAATAGTGCAATCGACCAACGTGGATCTGCGATGGCTAATTTCTGCAACAATTGCTCAACAATCAGTTTGGTATAGCCATAATTATTTGAAGGCATACCTGTTGGCATAGTTTCATCTAAAGGAGAGATATTGGCTTCATCATAAACTGTTGCAGATGAGCTAAAAACGAGATTAAAAACCCCTGCCCTTTCCATGGCTTGCGTCAGCTGGATTGATCCTGCAATGTTATGATCAAAATAACTCAGTGGAATTTTTTGGCTTTCTCCCACCGCTTTTAAGCCTGCAAAATGAATCACCGCATCAATTTTATGTGTCGCAAATGCTTGGTCTAAATCATGTGGATCACGAATATCGCCTTGGATAAACTTCAGACTTTTCCCTGTAAGTTCCTGTACACGCTTGAGTGATTCTTCTGAACTATTGGACAAATTATCAAGCACAACCACATCATGTCCTGCTTCTAGAAGTTCCAAGCACGTATGTGAGCCAATATAACCTGCTCCACCTGTGACTAAAATATTCGCCATACGTTTTTTCTCTATTCTTTACCTAGCAATATCTTGATTAGACCTTGTGTGGAAGCATCTAATTGAGAAAAGTCTTTTTCTTTACCACTGAGAATAGGAAGCAGTTGATTGGCAATTTCTTTACCCTTTTCAACGCCCCACTGATCAAATGGATTAATATTCCACATGACCGACTGTACAAAGACTTTATGTTCATACAAAGCAATCAACATTCCAAGACTATAAGGACTGAGTTCTTGTAATAAAAGTGTAGAGCTGGGTTGATTGCCTTCATATTGTTTATATTCAGGTAAACTCTCCAACTCATCCGCATTTAAAGCCTGATTACCAAAAGCCAATAAACGTGATTGAGCCAAACAATTGGATAAAGCCAAATGATGCTGTTCTATCAATGCCTCAGCATTTTCAGCATAGGTAAATTGATTGGCATTATAACGCTCTACAGGTGCGATGAAATCACAACTCACCGCATGCGTTCCTTGATGGAGCAACTGATAAAATGCATGTTGCGCATTGGGTCCTACTTCGCCCCATACAATCGGACACGTTTTTAGCTCGACTTTCTGATTGTTGCGTTGAATGGATTTACCATTCGATTCCATTTCCAGCTGTTGTAAATAGGATGCAAAATATTTCAACCGCCCATCATAGGGCAATACCGCATGAGTTTGGATATCCAGAAAATTAGTATTCCAAACCCCCAGCAATCCCATCAGGACTGGAATATTGTGTTCAAACGGTGTCTTTTGAAAATGCTGATCAATCGCATAAGCACCAGCCAGAAGCTGTTTAAAGCCCTCAACACCGACTTGCAAGGCTATCGGCAAACCGATACAGGACCACAATGAATAACGTCCACCCACCCAATCCCATAGCAGGAACTGGTTGTCTGGTGCAATTCCCCATTCAGTCATTTTTTCAGGTTTGGTTGAAACACCAATAAAGTGATGCTGTACGATACTTTTGTGATGACCTAATGCTTTTTCCAACCATTGGCGCACAGTTTGCGCATTGGATAAGGTATCAATCGTCCCAAATGACTTGGAGGAAATAATAAATAAAGTCGTTTCAGGGCGCAGTTGATGCAACAGTTCAGAAAGCTGACTTCCATCCATGGTCGAGACGAAATGGACTTTTAATGGTTTAGCTGTAGTAACTTTATAATCGGATAAAGCATGGCTGACCATAAGAGGTCCAAGGTCTGATCCACCTACACCAATATTCACAACATCTTGAATCACTTCACCCGTTGAACCACGACATTGTCCTGCATGCACTTTTTCAACAAGTTGAAACATGCGATCGAGTTGTTGATGCACCGTTTGAGCCAATTCAGGGTAATCTTGATCCTGTTTAGGTAAACGCAATGCCCAATGCATTGCCGCTCGACCTTCAGTGTAGTTGATCGGCTCTTCTGTAAATAAACGTTGAATCCATGCTCTCAGTTGCTTTGAATCTGCAAATTTAAACAAAGCTTCACATGCCGTTTGATCAATACGATGCTTACTATAATCAAAACTCAATTGATCAAAATGAGCCGAAAATTTTTCAAAACGCTGTGGATCTTGTCTAAATAAATCAGTTAAACGTAATTGTTGAACGCTTTGCTGACTTTGATCCATCTCTAATATCGATGTTATCATACGCGCCCCACACCTTGATAAGCAAAACCTTGTCCTTTGACAAATTCTGGATCCCAGATATTACGTCCATCTAGAATAAATGGATGAGCCATTTTCTGCACAAGTTGAGTGTAATCTGGACTCCAATATTGCTTCCAAGCGGTTAATAGGCATAAAGCATGCGCATTTTCGACAACTTGATATTGATCATGGCATAAGATTAAATCACTGCGCTCGCCATACAGAGCAGATACTCGCTCTAATGCTTGTGGGTCATGGAGTTGAACAATTGCACCTTGTGCCCAAAGTGCAGTAAGCATGGCATGAATTGGGGAGTTTTCAATACTCGAGGTATTTTCTTTAAAGGATGCCCCCCAAATCGCAACAATTTTACCCGTCAATTGTCCTTGGTAATAATTCCACAGCTTGCGAAACAAAATTTCTTTTTGCTGTTCATTGATATTCCAAACCTGATCGAGTAATTGGCTTTTGATTCCAGAACCAGCAACGGTACCTGTAAGGGTTAAAATATCATGAGAAAAATTTTCACCACCAAAACCAACACCAGAAGAAAGATAGCTCGCACCAATTCGACTATCTGCAGCTAAACCTTGTTTCACATTCTGAATATCAATATTGAGTTTTTCTGCCACTTGTGCCATATCATTCATATAGCTGATACGTGTTGCCAACATGCCTGAAATACTCAGTTTGGTAAATTCAGCATCTAAAAATGGCATAAAGAGATATTGATGTTTTAATTGGAAGAATGGTCTTAACAACTCTTTAACAATTGGTTGGGTCGCCACATGATCGACACCAATGATCACTTGCTTGAGTCCAGTAAAACTTTGAATTGCATTACCTTCTTGAATCGTGTCTGGCAAATACGCCCAATGATCGGCAACCAGAATTTCTTTCAGTGTTTCTGTACCTTCCAAACCAAAGGTTGAACCATTGATCATTAACTTTGGATGTATGATAGGACTTCGCTTGAGTTCTTCAGCTAATTTTTTGGCTTGATCAAATTCAGACGGGTTAAAACTAAATAAAAAAACTTCACTGTGTAATTGGAGTTGCTTTACGCCAACCAATTCAATGGCATGATTTTTAATCTGTTTTTGGATCAGCTGATTTAAATCTTCATCTTGGTAATGAACTGAAGACTGTTTTTCAATACCTACTTGAGGGCACCAATACACATGATGCCCATATTCAGCAAACAAGCCAGCGAGAACGCCAGCTTGAAGTGTTGTGCCAAATACACAAATATTCATATCATACCCAATATTCTATAAATTCAGTTCTTTGATGAGTTGTTTGAATTCGTCACCGAGTTTTGGATGTTCTATACCATAGTGCAATACAGCTTTTAAATAACCGATTTTACTACCACAGTCGAAAGTCTGACCTTTCATACGATAGGCTTCTACACTTTCTACTTTTTGTAATGCTGCAATTGCATCAGTCAGTTGGATTTCGTTTCCTGCACCTTTAGGTGTTTGTTCAAGTAACTGCATAATTTTAGCAGGCAGTACATAACGTCCCACAACAGATAGATTTGAAGGTGCTGAACCAACAGCAGGCTTCTCTACAATACCTTGCATGACAATACTTTCACCTTCTTCAGGTGAGGCTTTAACATCTACAATACCATATTGATCTACCAAATGATCAGGCACAGCTTCAACCATAATTTGCGATGCTTTCGATGAGTTAAATCGTTGAATCATACGGGTAAGATCATTTTCAGCGCTATTTTCTTTGACCAACACATCTGGTAATAACACAGCAAAATCTTCATCACCTACCACAGATTTTGCACATAACACAGCATGACCTAAACCCAATGGTTGAGGCTGTCTCACACTAATCACGCTGACATTGCTTGGTAAAATTTCAGTAACTTCTTTCAGTAAATCTAATTTTTTCTTGTTTTCCAATGTTGTTTCAAGCTCAAAATTACGATCAAAATAATTTTCGATAGATGCTTTTGAAGAATGAGTCACCAAAATAATTTGTTCAATACCCGCTGCCACAGCTTCTTTGACCACATACTCAATGGCAGGGCGATCAACCACAGTCACCATTTCTTTAGGAATTGATTTACTTGCAGGTAAAAAACGTGTACCGAGACCCGCAACAGGGAGAATGGCTTTTTTGATCATAACTTAAAACTTCAATATATTAACTTAAGACTTTACTTCATCATTTTTTGCTTCTGTTTCATTTCCTTTAAAAAGAGATGGACCAACATGACCAGGGGCATTGATTCCCTCACGATTGGTCATAACAGAAACGGTTTTAAACATAATTTTAAAATCGACCAATATGCTTTGGTTATCGACATACCAAACGTCACATTTAAACCGTTCTTCATAGTCTAATTCGTTACGACCACTAATTTGAGCAAGCCCCGTCATACCAGGTCGTACTTCCAAACGACGTGCTTGTTCAGGTGAATAAAGTTCGACAAACTCTTTCAACATAGGTCTAGGACCAACGACGCTCATATCGCCTTTCAAAACATTTAATAGTTGTGGCATTTCATCCAAACTAGTTGAACGTAATTTTTGTCCAAATGGCGTGATACGTTGCTCATCAGGTAATGGGTTACCATGAGCATCGGTTGCGTCTTTCATTGAACGAAACTTCATCATTTTAAAAAGTTTACCGTTCTTACCTGGGCGCTCTTGATAGAAAAAGATCGGAGAGCCTAAGTTTTTACGTACTTTATAGGCGACTATTGCAAAAATAGGAGATAAAAGTATTAATGCAGTGATACTGATAATGATATCTAAAAGCCTTTTCATATAGTAATACCTAAATAACCCACTTATCCAACAAGTTTATAAAACTTCTGTCTGAACATAAAACTGCGAATATTTAATTAAAAAACAAATGCTTATTTTTTGCAGCCTTAACGTTTAGCTCTAAATTTTTTGATAGAACATAACTCTATCATAATCATAAGTTTAGGTCATATTTTATTTACACAATTTAGCAGTCTTTAAATATAAAAAAAACATTAAGATTTCCAAAAATTCACCTCATCGCCGAAAAATATATCTTCAATCCAGCCATCTATAGAGCATCTATAATACATTTCGGCAGTTTGGGATTGATATTGATTTGTAAAGAAATCCAATGTAAGTTTAGGTTGTTTACGATCAATTACACAAATGTTGTTAGGATTATAAAAAGGGTAATCTTTAATATTGCTATTAGTAGTAATTAATTTTTTTCTAGCTCCAATTGTCTCAAAAGTTCTCATTGTAAGACCCGATTGATTAGGATGACTGATATCAAGTATAACATTTGATCTTTCATACAATGAGATAACTTCTTGACTCGATAAGCTTTTAAAACTTAGCTTTTTATAATCAAATGCATGAAAGGATTTGTCAAAAAATTTTTTATAAAAATAAACTAATTTTCCTTGCATAAAATAATAATTATGAGGGACTAAACCATTTTCTCTACACCAATCAGCAATTTGATTACTAATAATATAACGATCTGAATGCGCCGTACCTAAGAACAATAAATCAATATTTTCATTTTCAGTTTGGTATCTGATATTACTATATCGCTCCGTAAAATAAAGAGGTCTAAATCCAATTTTGTACTCTGAAGCATCTTTCTTGTCAAAGGTAAATTTTTTATGAAAATATTTCAAAATATTTACACTATGACCAAGGTTTGCAAAACTATCCCATGTATAAAATATTCTCTTACAATTAGGATGTCGTTGAATAAACTGCTCTAAAAAACGTTCAGGTATGACTTCTCCTCTATTTACAAACAAAAAATCAAATTGATTATCTTTTATCTTTTCAAGGATATTCTCATAATATTTATGAACTTTTTTCTCTAAAAGATCCCGATTTATACGTAAAAGACCTTTAGTAAAATTATTATTTGCAGGTCTTTCATCAAAATAAGTAACTTGTGCGCCATGCTTTTCAAGTTGAGCTATAATATCTTTTTCTAGATCAAACCATTGCACACATAAAAATAAAATTCTTTTACCTTCTAGGCCATCTAAATTATTCATTTATACAACCCTTTAGCTTTCATTTCATCAATTGACTTTTGGTATTTATCTTCTTGTACTTCTTGAGTATTCACCCAGTCAGCAAATTTTTTCAGACCTTGCTCAAATGAAACTTCTGGTTGAAAACCAAGAAACTTATTAATTTTAGTTAAATCAGCATAGTTATGACGAATATCACCTAAACGGTAGTTACCAGATACTCTTATCGGAACTTCAATACCATAATTTTTAACAAGTTCATTTGCTACCGTCAATACATCTATAGCCACACCAGTCCCAACATTAAAAACCTGATTATTTGCTTCTTCTTTTTCAAGTCCCAGAATCGTTGCATCTACAACATCATCTATATAAACAAAATCACGACTTTCTTTACCATCTTCAAAGATATTAATGGCATTACCATTTTTTATTTGTGTAGAAAATATTGATAAAATTCCTGTATATGGATTTTTCAAAGATTGGCCTGGACCATAAACATTCTGATAGCGGAATGCTACTCCAGCTATGCCTATAGTTGGACACACAGTTAAAACCATTTGTTCTTGATTTTGCTTTGTAATTCCATATACCGAAGAAGGATGTATTTTTGATTCTTCATCTGTACCGACTAAAATTAATTCTGATGAATTTGGATATTTGGCTTCAAAATCACCATTATCCATAAATTCAGCAGTTCTTTGTGTAGGATATACAGCTCCTAGCTCTTTGCTTAAATATTTTCCCTCACCATAGATCGAACGTGAAGATGCTACAACTACTTTTTTTACAGTATAGTCACCATTAACAAGTAAATTCAACATCAAAGCAGTACCGTTAATATTTACATCAACATATTTCTCTACCTCATACATTGACTGTCCGGTACCAGTTTCTGCTGCATAATGGACAATAGCATCTTGCCCTTTTAAAGCTTTCTCCCAATCATCTTTATTGGTTACAGTTCCATAAATAAAATTTACTTTATCTTTAATACTTAAATACAATGGTGATGTGATTTGAGGATTATCTCCATGAATTTGAGGAGAAAGGTTATCTAATACTGTAACAGTATAACCTTTTGAAACTAATTTTAGAGCTAAATTTGAGCCAATAAAACCAGCTCCGCCAGTAATTAAGACATTTTTAATCAACATATTTTTTCCCATTTCTGAGTATCAAAATTATAGCATTTAATAGGCTTTGCTGGAGAGCCAACAGCTATTACATACGGAGGTAAGCTTTTAGATACTACTGAGTTCGCACCTACAATAGTCCCTTTCCCAATCGTTACGCCGGGTAAAACTGATACAAATTCACCAAGCCAAACATTATCTTCAATGATTACAGGCTTTGAAAAGAGTGAACGTTTATCTGGCGGTGTATCTGGATGACTGTCATTATCATCTCCACCGTAACTACCATGGGTACAATCAGAAATATAAATTTTGCTAGCTAATAATACATTATCACCAATAATAACACTCTGCATTGCAGTAATATGAACATAGTCATTCATTTGAAAATTTTTCCCTATAAATAAAGTCTTATAATTACCTTCAGGAAGCGCTTCAACTCTACACCCTACACCAGTTGTAAAGCCCTCATCAATTTTTACAAAATTTTTCCCACGAATATCAAATGGAAAACGAATCAGCCTTGCTTTATGAAAAAATATTCTTGTTTTTATTACATTAATTACTATTTTAACTAAACCAAAGTAGCCATAATGCTGCAATATTTTCATATTACATCCTCTTAATTAATTGCAAAAATGTATAAATTCTCACAATAATTTTATGAAAAATACTGTTTTTACTTTTCTCTCCACCCGTTGAAGCATTATTTCCATGACGTCTATATTTAATAAGGGGGATATCAACAAGTTTAACCTTAAAAAAGAATTCTGCGATATTGGCAATCCAATAATCATGCGCACACCATTTCGATTGACTTGGAAAAGGTAACAATTTAGAAAAAATTTCTCTTCTAAATGCCATACATGCACCAATATATCTTGTCTTCAACCAATTATTTAAAAATCCAATTTTAGTATTGTGAGCTTTAAAATGAGAGCCCAAAGTTGGTTTAAGAAAAGAATCTGAAATAATTGCATCAGAAACTACTAAGTCAAAAGATTGTAGTTCATTCATCATTATTTTAACCTTATTTTCTATCCAAACATCATCTTGATCGGAAAGAAAAATATAATCTCCAGTCGAATGATTAATAGCATTTTCAAAATTACTACTATATCCTTTACCTAATTCATTGATTATTATTCTTATTCTTGGATCATTTAAAGACTCAATTACTGATAATGTTTTATCAGTAGAGTGATCATCTGATACTATAATTTCATCATTAGGAGATAATTGTTTTAAAATAGAAACCAATTGTTCTCGAACATATTTCTCACCATTATAGGTTGCTAGACAAACAGATATCCTACTATTACTATTCATGAGATGCTTTATGCTCCTGTAATCTAGAGTAGCCATCACTATTTAAATCAAATAAAGTATGTAAAAAATAATTCTGGTATGGGTGATACGCAACTGTGCTAGGAAATTGTAATAAAAAAGGATATGCATTCAGAAAAACACTACTTGCCAATAATAGTAAGGCAAAAATTCTAATAATATGATTCTTGAACACAAATATAATATTTGACAACAAAATAACTTCTGCAATAGCGAAATAAAATCTAAGCCTTTCTGATACTTCAAAAAACTCAAAAAAACAAAACATACAGATTAACTCAAAGAGTATAAAATTATAAAATATAGTAAAACTTGGAACAGAATTTGATATTTTGTCTTTAAAAAAATGCACAGCAGAAACAATTAAAAAAATACGTAAAAAATTATATACGGAAAACATATCCCAACCTCTTTCTTGGGAAAATACTTCATTTGTAGTATATGCTGTTACTTTATCAGATAACATTGTAAAAGCATTTAGTTGCCCAACAAAATCTCCTAATATTGCACCCATCCATTTTATTTTAAATGTAAATATAACAACAGAAAATAAGAAAATAATTGCCGTGTATCCTATAGAAATTTTTTTATTTGCAAATATATATAATGGCAATAAAACAATTGCAGTCCAATGAATACTTGTTGCTAGTAATATATAGAATAAAAATTTGAAAAAATTTCTTTGTGTAATATACTTAACTGAAAATAATACGAGTTGTATTGCTAAGCCTTGCCTAATTCCGCTCATATCAAATATAAAAAAGAAAAAAGGATAATAAATAAGTAACCCAGTTAAAACATGATTAGAATAATATTTTAGATTTCTTATCAACAAAAATGTAGATGCTAGAGAAATGACGAAGAAAACGACCTGAACATCCCCTCCCATCATTTTAACTATAGAATTTAATAGGCTATAACCCACATCCAAGGTTAAAAAAACATTACCAAAAGAATTAAAAGTAAAAGCATCGTTTAATGGAATGACTTCATCAAAATAATTTTGATAAGCTAGCCAATCTACTCCTGTCTCATATCGAAGCCCGGCTACAAATACAAATACAAATACCAATACAATGTGTAATATTCTTAGTTTTGTACCAGAAACATTTGAAATTTCTAAGAATGCAAAAAACAATAATAATAGAAAGATAAATAAATAAGTATTCATCTTTTTGTAGTCCAGTGTGTACTTGTTTTTGCATTTTCAATATAAAACTTTTCTTCTTCTGATAAATTTGCAGAATCATTATACCAAGGCATATGATATGCAGAGAAGGGCTTTTTTGAACGATACATTTTTAAACGACTTGCCCCACCTTTCATGAACGGGCGATACAAAGCAAATGTAGTGTCTACGTTTGCAACATAAAATCTGCTATCCTCAGACTCTTGTTGCCAATATTGGTGCTCCCAATCTATAACTTGGCTTTTCATCGAAAAACAATCTGGTAGATCATCTATATTCAGGCTCAAACCTATCTTCATTAAATCTTTTTCAGATTTCATCACTTGAAGAAATTGATCAAGAAAATCACTTGGACAATTCTCTGTTGGTACAACATCAGAATCAGTATAAACATAAAAATCTTTTATAAAATTTTTATATATACTAGTTTTCCATAAAGCAAGATAACCTATATTCTTATCTAATCTAAAAATTTTATATGGGCAACTTTCATAGTAATTTAATAAAGGTTGATAGTCTGAATTATTATCAATAATAAAAATATTTCTATAACCTTTAACCTCTAATGATTCAATTAATTTTTGCAAAAATGTCAGCCTATTTCGATTATTTATTATAATAGGTATGTCATAACCGTTAGTTATCTTTGCTCTAAAAATAGAGCCCATAATAGTAATGTAAGCACGCCACAAGGAGTAATAAGCTGGAGCTAACAAAGACTTAATAAAAACTTTCATTTCCATACAACGCCTTTCAAATTCTCATTTAAAATCTTTTTGGCTTCACCTAGACTATAAACATTACCTAATTGAACAGCCTCATTAAGCTTTTTTTTACCTAATATTCTTTTTTTCAATACACTAGCTATTGTACTAATCAATTTTAAACCAAGTTTGAAAATGTGTACAAATAGATTAGATTCTAGTTTTGAATGAAGTTTCAATGTTTCATTTATTGACAGACCTAAGATATAATTTCTGTTAAGTAAAATACCATAAATGTAGAGTTTGTACATATCAAATTTATCTAGCAAATCATCTCTATTCAAACACTTAAGAGCTTTTATCGCTGATTCTGCCCAAATAGTTTCAACACTATAATAAGCTGGTACAGTATCTTCCCAATTATATGAACCTCTGTTTTTAAAATGAGGGGCTTCTTCGAGTTTTCCAGAATGACCACCTACAGTGGCATTAACTGTTGCACTGGCAGGGCATGCACCAGCAATAGAAAATGGATAATCTATTACATAGTGTTTTTTAACAACACATGATAGAGCTATTGTTGAATATATATCAGGAGTCAATCCACCGAAATATCTACCAGAAATATTTTTAACATCATCCATACAACTTTTTCGTATAATTCCATGATAAGTTCTAGGCAAATTATACATTTGATATGCCAAAAAGCCATTTTTTATCAGCTTCTTTAGTTGTGCTAAGGCATCTACCTGTTGAATATCTTTATTGTAGCTGTAGAATGTTAGTAAGCCATTTTTATATTTTTCTATAGTAGTGTTTGGCCAAATATAGTCAACTACTTTGGTAGAAGCCACTGAATCAATACTATTTTCTTGCATCCATTCAACAACCCTAATAGTATCTTTGGTTGTAGAGTCGTCATCTCCCAAAACTATGAAAAAATCACCCTTACTTAAATCAAGTGCTTCTTCAAAATTATCAATAAATGACAGTGGTCGTGCATTATAGTTGTATACAATCCTATCATCAGCTAAATTTTCTACCTGCTTTTTTAGACGATCATCAGAGGAGTTATCTTGAATGACTAATTCACACCTTTCATCAAGATCTTGTAATATCGTTTTTACCGCTTCTATGCAATAGATTTGCCTATTTCTAGTGGGTACTATTACTGATAATAATTTATTCATTTGCAAAATCCACAACGCTATGTACATTAAATATTGATCTACGATTTAGTCGATTATGTAATACTAATGTTAAGCCAACTGATATTACCGCGGAAAATATCAGCACAATTAAAAAGTAAATGTTAGTATATTGATTAACAAAAGCAACAAAACCGAAAACTAAACCACTTATCAACAACACACAAAAAAATGTTTTTAGCATATAATCTAGAAATAACAACCCTTTTAGATATTTTTTAAAAACAATAACATTCAGAAACAACAATGCACTAAAATTAATAATAATCCAAACCCAACCCAACCCAACTATACCGATATTTTTTGCAAAAAAGAACAATAAAGGAACGCCTATCAATATTTGCGCTAAACCCTGATAAATTGTATATGATGTTTTACCCTTAGAAAGCAGGAGATAATAAGGTAAGAATTGTAAACCTAGAAAGAACGACCCCACTAACAATAATCTCATAACATAAACAATTTTATCAAACCATATTGCATCAATTGCATTTCCTATCCACAATACAATTAATTCGGGTGCATATATGTAGAAACAAAGAAATACTGGAATCAATACTAGATGCATTACAAAAGATGATTTCTTATAAACTATATCTGCTTTATCATCGTAAGTTGTAGAACTAAATCTTGAAAATAATGGAAATACTGACATTGCTAAAGGCGAAGCCATTACAACAGGTATTTGAGCTAAATTAGATGCAATTGAATAATATCCAAAAACTTTCAAACTAAGGTATGTAGATGCCATAATTTTATCAATTTGACTATTTATTGAGGCTATCACTGCTATTATAGTCATACCTCCTATATACTGAACAACATCTTTAGGAAGTTTATTCATGACTACACTTAAAATTTGGCCTTTTGCTTCAAACACTATAGATTTTATAAGATAAGATCTAAGCACCAATACATAAACTAAATTACAAAATATTTGCCAAAATAAAAAAAGAGTTAAACTAGGTTTAACAAATATTAATAAAAGCACAACTAAGGCTGACTTAGATAAACTCCACAAAAATTGAATTGTATTTGCTTCAAATTGTTTATTTACACCGAACAAACCTCCAAAGTATAAGGACGAAAGAAGTTGTAATGAAATACCAATTCCTATTAATTTTACATAAAGTGATAAATCAATTATATTTATTCCATCTGACTTAAGCCAATATGTAGCAATGAAATCTGAGCAAAACAAAACAGATAAACTAATTAGTATACAAACCAATATGTAATTTTTTTCAATAATTTTTAAAACACTATATTTTTGATTTATTGGTGATGGCTTAGAAAATTCTTTAGTTACAGCTGATGACATACCTGCATCAGCAAAGCTCACTATACCAAGCAATAAAGCATAAAATCCAATAACAGCATAGGATTCAATTCCCAAGTATTTTATATAGATTGGAATAAATAAAAAAACAGAAAACAACCCCCAAATACGTGTCACATAATTGGAGATTAATCTTCCTAAATTAGAATTTCTCATAATTCATAGTGTTTATAAAAATCTTTATGTTCTAACATAAAAATTTTCTGCTCATCTAGCATTTGAGGATACCCCACCACACTATAATCCACTGATTTATTTGTATTTATAAATGATTTATTACACACATAATCTTTATCGTCATTAATTATAACATTCTTCGAATATACATCTTTAAAAGTATTCAATAAGTCAAATTTTGAGATAGGTTGACTATTAGTTAAGTGATAAAGTCCCGAAATTTTTTTATCTAAAGCCCATTTTAAGAATTTAGCTAACTCTAATGTAGTCACGCCAGACCAATAGTTACTTTTAAAACCCGTTACAGACTCTTTTTGATTTATGAACCAATGAAATAAACCCTCACCATCTTCCTTCAATTCTGGACCAATAATTGAGGTTCGTATAGTTAAATTAATATCATCATTGATTTCACCCAATGACTTAGACATACCATACAAATCAACTGCATCTTTGAACGAATTCTCAGTATATCCACCGTCTTTACCTGAAAAAACACAGTCCGTAGATATATGTATCAACTCACCACCACTTTCATTGATAAGTCTCTTAAGTAAATGTGGAAAGTAGGCATTGCAATAAATTGTTTTATCTGGATACTGCTTAGACCCTCTAATTAACATACCAACACAATTGATCACAACATCAGGTTGATATTGTTTTAGTGTTGATTCAAGTTTTTCAATGTTAAAAATATCTAGCTCAATTGTGTCATCACCAAAACTTGTACTATTAGTCGTGCCAATGATTTGATGAGTGCTATTTTCTTTTAGATAAGTGTACACCACATGACCAGCCATGCCAGATGCACCTAAAATTAATATTTTCTTCATTTATACTACATCCACCTCTATGCCACCTGATTTCAATTCATCTTGAACATAATCCAAAGTAAGCAATAATTCTTTTAGCTCTTTTACATTCAATCTATGAGTATTATGTGAATTATATTCGTCATCAAGTAACGCAGGCGCATTTTCTTGCACGTATTTACTATAGTTTAGATCTCTAAAATCAGCAGGAATTCGATAAAAGTCTCCTAAATCTTCAGCTTTAGCCATTTCTTCTTTAGAACAAAGAGTTTCAAATAATTTCTCTCCATGACGCTCACCAATAATTTTAATCTCATTATTCGCATTAAAAAGTTCTTTAAGTGCTTGAGCTAAAACTTCAATTGTTGCTCCTGGTGACTTTTGTACTAAAATATCACCTGGATTACCCTGACTGAAAGCAAACATAACTAGTTCTACCGAGTCCTGTAGAGACATCATAAAACGTGTCATTTTAGGATTAGTAATAGTTAAAGGTAGACCTTCCTTAATTTGTTTAATAAATAATGGAATAATGGAGCCACGTGAACACATCACATTGCCATAACGTGTTGCGGTATAGACTGCTTCTATATTTTTTACTCGGGTATCTCTAGCTTTAGATACTGCCAGTTTCTCCATTAAAGCTTTGGACATTCCCATAGTATTAATTGGATATACAGCTTTATCTGTACTCAAAACAACAACGCGTTGTACATTGTTACGAGCTGCAGCTTCAAGCACATTTTCGGCACCCAATATATTTGTCTGCACTGCTTGCATAGGATAAAATTCACATGATGGGACTTGTTTCAATGCTGCGGCATGAAAAACAAAATCCACTCCCATCATGGCTTGATTTATATCGTTAAAGTTCCGAACATCCCCAAGAATAAAATCAAGTTTTTCATTTTTATACTCAATTCTCATATCTTCTTGCTTTTTCTCATCACGACTAAAGATTCTAATTTCTTTAAGCTGTGAATTTAAAAAACCCTTAATCATAGCGTTACCAAATGAACCTGTGCCACCTGTGATTAAAAGTGTTTTTCCTTTAAACATCTCTGATAGTTCTTGAACTTGTTTAGTTTCCATTTTTCCTCAATCTCTTTGCTTTACTTACCTAAGTCAAATATTAAAATCTATTTTGATAAAAGATTTCAATCTAAGGCTATTGTAAGCATTTTGCATGACAGTCATATCTTTAGGGCTACTTCACCTGACACAACTTATTAATCCAAAAATTTTAAATACTGGAAAAACGATTTGCCTCTAGATCTTTTTCACTCACAAGTATTTCCACTAAACCATCAACCTGCCAATCTATAGCCAAGTCCTCATCATTCCAAATGATTGCACGCTCACTTGCTTTATTATAATAATTTGTTGCTTTATATAAAAATTGGGTATTATCCTCCAATGCGACAAAACCATGGGCAAAACCTTCAGGAATCCAAAATTGCTTATGGTTTTCACCCGAAAGTTCAACACCAAACCACTGCCCATAGGTTTCTGAGTCTTCTCGAATATCAACAGCCACATCCCATGCACGACCTTGAACAACACGTACTAATTTACCTTGAGCAAAGGGTGCTTTTTGAAAATGCAAACCTCGTAATACACCTTTTTGAGACAAAGAGTGATTATCTTGGACGAACTGAGGTACATCTAATCCGCGCTCTTGTAATGCTTGTTCAAAAGCTTTTTGATTAAAGCTTTCCATAAACCAACCACGATCATCGCCAAAGACTTTAGGTTCAAGTATTAATAGACCTTTTATCTTTGTTTCAATTACATTCATTTTTTATATCTCTATTTAACATATTAAGCGTTAAGCGCAGATTAAAATCTTCATACTTTAAATACTATATCTGTGATTTCTTTTGCTGTTCTTGGTGCAATTTTAGTAAATATTGACCATAGCCAGTTTTCTTAAAAAAAGTTGCTCTATTGAATAACTGTCCAGCATCAATCCAGCCATTATTAAAGGCAATTTCTTCTAAACAGGCAATTTTTAAACCTTGACGATGCTCAACGGTTTGAACAAATTGACTTGCTTCAAGTAATGAGTCATGGGTACCTGTATCTAACCAAGCAAACCCACGCCCAAGAAGCTCAACATTGAGTTCTTGTTGCTGTAAATAGACATTATTTACGTCAGTAATTTCCAACTCACCGCGATGTGATGGTTTAATATTTTTTGCAATTTCAACCACCTTACTATCATAAAAATAAAGTCCAGTAACTGCATAATTTGATTTAGGCTGTTCTGGTTTTTCTTCTATGCTTAGCGCCTTACCGGTTGCGTCGAAGTCAACCACACCAAAACGTTCAGGGTCATTAACATAATATCCAAACACAGTTGCCCCTGCTTTTCGTTCAGAAGCCCGCTTTAATTGTGCTCCAAAGCTTTGCCCATAAAAGATATTATCTCCAAGAATAAGACAAACATTATCATCACCAATGAAATCTTCACCTAAAATAAAAGCCTGAGCTAAGCCATCTGGTGAAGGCTGCACTTTATAAGAAAGTTTTATTCCCAACTCTTCTCCCGTGCCTAATAACTTCTCAAAATTAGGCAAATCTTCAGGCGTTGAAATAATCAAAATCTCACTAATTCCAGCTAACATTAAAACAGACAACGGGTAATAAATCATTGGTTTATCATAAATTGGAAGGAGCTGTTTTGATGTACCCATTGTGATCGGATATAAACGTGTTCCAGACCCACCAGCAAGAATAATACCTTTACGTTTTAATTGGCTCATTGGATTATTTCCTCTAAAACTTGTGCTACACCTAACCTCCAGTGAGGTAGATGTATTTTAAAATTTGTTTGTAGCTTCATTGTATTTAAACGCGAATTTAATGGACGTTTTGCAGGTGTTGGATATGCGGATGTTTCAATTGGATTTACTTTTTGAATTGTTAAATTTTGACCTTTTTGTTTTGCCAAATCAAAAATAAACTGTGCATATTCATACCATGAACATCGACCTGTAGACGCAAGGTGATAGTGACCTTGTAGCTGTTTTTGTTGATCTAAATCGACCAGTAAATAATATTTCAAAGCTTGACAAGTCACATCAGCAATCAGAGCAGCTCCTGTTGGAGCGCCTATTTGATCATTGATAATACTCAACTCTTTACGACTCGATGCTAATTTCAGCATGGTTTTTATAAAATTATGACCATATGTGCCATACACCCAAGATGTTCTAAAGTTGATATATGCGCACCCACTTTGCTCTATGGCAATTTCACCTAATCGTTTAGTTTGACCATAAAAATTTACAGGCTCAGACTGATCATTTTCAGACCACGCTGTTTCGCCCTCACCATTAAATACATAATCTGTAGAATAGTGAATAAGTAAACAATTTTGAAGCTTACAAAGCTCAGCAAGTTTTTTAACAGCGAGATGGTTAATCTGATCAACTGTTTCTTGATCTGATTCAGCTTTATCAACAGCGGTATATGCGGCAGCATTGACTACGATAGCTGGTTGAACTTTCTCAAATACATTTTGAATTTGATCAAAATCTGCTAAATCACCACACAAACCATTTTCATTCATCGTGCGGTCAAGAGCAATGACTTGACCCAGTGGTTGTAATGCACGCTGCAACTCCCAACCAACCTGCCCATTTTTTCCAAGTAATAAAATCTTCATCGTATTATTCAAAGCTTAAGCATTTTCAGATTGATATTGTTGTTTGACCCAATTTTTATATTCACCACTTTGAACATTTTCAACCCAATCCTGATTAGACAAATACCATTCAACAGTTTTTCGAATACCTGTTTCAAAACTTTCTTCAGGCACCCAGCCCAAATCATTTTTGATCTTACTTGCATCGATTGCATAGCGTAAATCATGTCCAGGACGATCTTTAACAAAAGTAATTAATGTTTCGTAAGGTTGACTATTGGCTTGTGGTTTTAACTCATCCAAAATTTTACAAATGGTTTTGACTACTTCTATATTTTGTTTTTCATTATGTCCACCAATATTGTAAGTCTCACCAACAACACCCTCTGTCACAACTTTATAGAGCGCACGCGCATGATCTTCGACAAATAGCCAATCACGAATTTGGTCACCCTTGCCATAGATTGGCAAAGACTTGCCATCTAGAGCATTTAGTATCACTAAAGGAATTAATTTTTCAGGAAAGTGATAAGGACCATAATTGTTCGAACAATTGGTGACAATCGTAGGTAAACCATACGTTCTTTGCCATGCTCGGACCAAATGATCTGAACTGGCTTTACTTGCAGAGTACGGTGAGCTTGGTGCATACGGTGTGGTCTCAAGAAATAGATCATCCGTACCTTCTAAGTCACCATATACTTCATCCGTAGAGATATGATGGAAGCGAAAGCTTTGTTTTTTATCTTTTGTCAAATTATTCCAATATTGACGAGTTGCTTCAAGCAACTGATAGGTTCCAATAATATTGGTTTCAATAAATGTGGCAGAACCTGTAATAGAACGATCAACATGTGACTCAGCTGCCAAATGCATGATCACATCAGGTTTAAAATCTTCAAGCAATTGATCCATGGCCTGACGATCACAAATATCAGTTTGTGAAAATTGATATCGTTTATTTTGGTCTACATCTTTAAGAGACTCTAAATTTCCTGCATAGGTTAATTTATCAACATTAAGTACATGATTATCTGTATTCTTAATAATATAGCGAACTACTGCTGATCCAATAAAACCAGCTCCACCTGTCACCAAAATTCTCATACAACACCCTGCAAATCATTTTTAATCAATGTAGTTGAAATTTTCAATATAAACCTTAATTTTAAAAGTAACTAAACTATCATTAAGACATGTACTTTTATTTACTTTAAATACAGATGAAGAATTATAGCTAAACTCAATTTAAATTCATATATTGATAGCTTCTAATCTGCTCGATCTATTTGCTTGCATCTCACGACATTAATCTCCTCGAAGGACTTTATTCTTTAAATGCTAAAAAATCATTAAATAGATACAACTCAACACAGTTCTTTTTCGGTTTTAATACAATTACAGTGCAACAAGAAGATACCCAATCTATATTTTTTAGCTTACAATCCATCCTCAAGATTAAATTCTAAAGTAACAACGCAGTATAAAATAAGGGTTTTGAATGTGAAGTATCCGTACACATCACTGTTGACAATTTTAGCCATTTCAATTTCATTTTCTGGTTGTGCGATCACTTCAGGGCTTCAAACCTATGATTTACCTGAGCAAGGACAGTATAAAACGGATCAAGGTGCTGAACTCTCAGTTGTTCAATTAACCCAAACCACAATTCCAAGCTTCAATATTACCAATCAAGCACAATCAAGTGATCTTGCTTCTTTATTTCATCATCAACAAAATACTTATCGTTTAAGTTCAGGCGATGTTCTTTCTATTCAGCTTTGGGCATACCCTGAAATTACGCCTCCCATTCAAGATGCGACCAATATCAAAGCTGTAGGTTATCCGATTGACTCAAACGGTAATGTTCAATTGCCTTTGGTTGGATCAGTACGTATTGCTGGTAAGACCTTAGCTGAAACCAATCGTTTTTTACACAACCAGTTTGCAAAATATTTAAAGCATCCTGATGTGGTTGTCCGTGTATTGTCTTATGAAGGGCGTCGTTACTTTGTCAATGGTCAAGTGATGAAAAGTGGTCAATACACCCTCAATGACCAACCGATCAGTATTTATACTGCATTAGGTCAAGCTGGTGGTATAGACACAAAAACAGGCGATACGACCAATATTCAACTGATTCGAAATGGTCAAACCTATAACTTAAATACCATTCAATTAGAAAAACAGGGCCTGTCTCTACATCAGTTATTGATTCAACCGAATGACACCATTTTTGTCCACACCAAACAAGATCAAAAACTCTATGTGATGGGCGAATCCAGCCGAAGCCAAGCGCTAACATTGCGTGATCAAGGGATGACCTTAAGTGATGTACTTGGTGAGAGTGAAGGCATTAGTCCTTATTCAGCCAGTGCCGCACGAATTTATGTGATGCGTACCGATTTAAATACCAAGCAATCGACAATTTATCACCTAAATTTAAGTAGTCTAGGTAATTTGGCTTTAGCCAATCAATTTGCCATGCAAAAAAATGATATCGTTTATATTGATGCTACAGGTCTAACACGCTGGCAACGTATCATGAATCAAGTTATCCCATTCTCAAGTGCTTTATATAGCTTTGACCAGTTGGGTAAATAAGATGCAAATCCAAAATATTCTGGTGGTCTGTGTGGGCAATATTTGTCGAAGTCCAATGGCAGAGTTTTTTTTAAAGCAAAGTCATCCCAATTTAAATATTGAATCAGCAGGTCTTTCTGCAATGGTTGGACATAGTGCGGATGATAAGGCCATTGCTTGTATGGATGCTTTGAGTATTGATATGCGTTCGCATATTGCACGACAAATTAATGCAGATCTGATCAAAAAAGCAGACTTAATCTTGGTGATGAGTAAAAATCAGTCTCAACATATTGAGCAGAAATGGCCTTTTGCCAAAGGTAAAGTGTTTCGTTTAGGACACTGGCAAAGTCAAAATGTGCCTGATCCATACCAACATGATCAAGCTTTTTTTGATGAAACATGTGAAAATATCCAATCCTATGCCAAAGACTGGCAATCACATCTATAATTTTTAATTAGTTGTTTACCTATGAATCAAAATTCAAAAACTAATGATGATACGATTGACTTAAAAGAGTTGTTTTTCTCTTTAATCGCCCAATGGAAAGTGATTGCGCTTTGTACCATTTTAAGTTTGATCTGTGCTCTGCTCTATTTACGTGTAATCTCCCCTGTCTACTCCACAGATGCGATGGTGCAAGTGGAAGATGGTAAAAGTGCCGCTTCTGCAGCCTTAATGGGTGAACTTAAAGATGTTGCGGGTGGTTTAGGTCAAAAATCTCCTGCTGATGCTGAAATACAAATATTAAATTCTCGGCTTGTACTTGGAAAAGTCATCAAAAATTTGAATTTAGATATTCAAATTCAAGATAATGAAAACACTTTTTTACATAAACTCGTTTCAAAAGACAAAACCAAGCTCACTTATACTGCTCAATCTGTTGATTTTAAAAAAAATCAATCTAGTTTTTCTATTTTAAAGTTGGGTGTTCCACAATATTATGATGATAAAAAACTTGTATTAAATTTTTTAGATAAGAATCAATTCAGTTTAAGTTATCAAGATCAAGTTGTATTTAAGGGTTTATTAAACCAACTCAATCAAGCACAAGACAGTAAAGGCCTATGGTCAGTACAAATTAACAGCCCCCATCCATTTCAACAAGACTTTACACTCACCAAACTTTCCCTACCTTCAACTGTTAAGTTGATTCAAAAAAGTTATTCAGTTGTTGAAAAAGGTAGAATGACAGGTGTGATTGGTCTAAGTTATAGCGGAAATGATCAACAACACATCACTCAGGTGCTGAATCATATCTTAGGTGTTTATCATGAGCAGAACATTGAGCGTAAAACCTTAGAGTCTAAACAAACCTTAAGTTTTCTTGATCAACAGCTCCCAGAGCTCAAGCAACAGCTTGAACAGTCTGAGATTAAATTCAATAAATTCCGTGAACAATACAATACTGTGGATGTGACTCAAGAATCAGAGTTGATGTTAAAGCAGAATGTTGAACTCGAAAAAATGCGGATTGAGTTAAAGCAGAAACAAGCGGAGTACTCTGCCAAATACACCCCCGATCATCCGCTGATGACTGAGATCAATGCGCAACTTGCGGCGATCCAGAAAAAATCGACTGAGTTGAATCAAGCGATTAAGCGTTTACCTGAAACCCAACGTTTATATTTACAACTCTATCGTGATGTTAAAGTCAATACTGAACTCTACACCTCTTTATTAAACAGCTATCAGCAATTAAAAATTGTAAAAGCGGGTGAAATTGGTAATGTACGTATCATTGATACAGCAGTAGAACCCGTAAAACCAATTAAACCAAGAAAACTAATTATCCTAATTTTATCAATTTTTGTGGGTGGTTTTATTGGTGTTCTGATTGCTCTATTTCGAAATTTACTTTCATCAGGTATCAAAGATTCTTCTAGTATCGAAAATGAACTTGATTTACCCGTCTATGCAACTGTTCCTCGCTCTCCGATTCAGGAAAGTCGTGTACAATTGCTGAAAAAGAAAAAATCGATTCCTATTCTTGCAGTTAAAAATAGTGAAGATATTGCGATTGAAAGTTTACGCAGTATCCGTACCACAATTCATTTTGCCTTGAATAATGCCAAAAATAATATTATCGCGATTTCAGGGCCTGCACCAGAAATTGGAAAGTCTTTTATTTCAACAAACCTTGCCGCAATTTTTGCGCAGGGTAATAAAAAAGTCCTTTTGATTGATGCCGATATTCGTCGTGGCTATTTGCATAAATACTTTGACCATGATACCGCGCCAGGTTTAACTGAATATCTAACCAATCAAAGTACACTAGAACAATGTATTGTGCATTCAAATAGTGTAAGTCATTTAGATTTTCTGCCTCGTGGTAAGAATCAAGGCAATGCAGCTGAAATGCTGAGTTCTCCACGTTTTAGTGAACTGCTCGCTCAACTGTCTCAGCAATATGATCATATTATTATTGATACACCACCAATCTTGGCGGTGACAGATGGTATCATCATTTCACAATTCGCAGGTGTTAACTTGGTGGTTGCGCGCTATGCCAAAACTCAGATGAAAGAGTTGGAGCTGACTGTGAATCGCTTTGAACAAGCAGGAAGCAAAGTGAACGGGATTATTCTCAACGATGTTCAAGCCACAGCTGGCGGTAATTATGGCTATAATTACGCTTATGCTTATACATCGACCAAAGATGATTAATTCCAAATAAGACAAAAAGCCAGATTCATTCTGGCTTTTTTTATACTGGGTCAATGGACAACATAACTGTATATTTTTAGTTGTTCAGCTCAGATAACTATATCGTTTAGACTAAAGAAGTTATATGCTTGAGCAGTTTCTGTTCATCCGTAAATGAACTTGTTAAAAGATTAAAATTTGGAATTTTTTATGAGTAAAGCCTTACCCATCGCAATCGCTGTAATCTTAGGTGGTGCTGCACTTGTTCCTGTTTATTATGCATCTCAACACCCTGCTGATGTAAACAGTAGTCATTCAATGTCAAAAGACGCAAAACCTGTAGAAAAAATCAGTTATGCGCTTGGTTATGAAGTTGCCAGCCAAACTCCACCAGAAGTTGATGTCAATACATTTATTAACGGTATCCGTGACGGTCATGCGAAAAAGCAACGTGCCTATACCGACGAAGAACTACAAAAGGCTTATGTTGAGTTTCAAAAAGAAATGCAACAAAAGCAATTGCAACAAACAAAACAGTCTAATGCATCCAGTGATGCTTTCTTAGCAGAAAATGCAAAGAAAGAAGGTGTTAAAACAACTGCATCAGGATTGCAATATAAAATCACCAAAGAAGGCACAGGCAAACAGCCATCTGCGACCTCACAAGTGACCGTACACTACAAAGGTCAACTTTTAGACGGTAAAGTGTTTGATAGCTCTTATGACCGTGGTCAACCTGTTGAATTCCCTTTAAATCAAGTGATTCCAGGGTGGACTGAAGGTTTACAACTGATGAAAGAAGGCGGCAAAGCAACCTTGTATATTCCTGCAAAACTGGCATATGGTGAACAAGGTGTTCCAGGGACGATTCCTCCAAACAGTACACTCATTTTTGATGTTGAACTGATTCAAGTGAAATAACAGTTAAAGAAAGGAGAGGTTTACTCTCCTTTTTGGATTTTTAATTATGAAAAAGACACTGATTGCACTCAGTATGGGTTTAATAAGTAGCGTTACTTTTGCTGCACCCATTAACAATAAAAGCGCTCAGCAAGATCAACTTGGCTACAGCTATGGTTATGTCATGGGACGTAGCAATGCTGATACCCTTAAACAGATCAATTTAGATGCCTTTATTCAAGGCATCAAAGAAGGATCTACAGGTCAAAAAGCTGCATTGACCGACGAAGAAATGGCCAAGGCATTAGCCCAATACAAGCAACAGACTGAAGCTAAACAGTTGCTAGAATTTAAAAAAGTCGCTGATGAAAATGCTCAACTTGGTGAAAAATTTCTTGCTGAAAATGCAAAAAAAGCAGGCGTGATTACACGTCCAAGTGGCTTACAATATAGTATCCTGCAACAAGGAACAGGAAAATCACCTTCTGCGAAGTCTAAAGTATCTGTCAATTATGAAGGTCGCTTACTGGATGGCACCGTTTTTGATAGTTCTTTTGCACGCAACGAAGCTGTTGAGTTCCAAGTCAGCCAAGTGATTCAAGGCTGGACTGAAGGGTTACAACTGATGAAAGAAGGTGCTAAATATCGCTTCTTTATTCCAGCAAAACTCGCCTATGGAGACATGGGTGCAGGTGATGCGATTGGACCAGACAGTACCTTAATCTTTGATGTAGAGCTGTTGAAAGTGTTACCTTAGTTTCAGCATAAATATTAAAAAAACATCGCTTAAATTGCGATGTTTTTTATTTCTAATAAGCATCAATCTTATCGTTAATGCTTTAAATGTCTTGGTCTAAAACCCGATACAAGTAAAGCAACAGCATAAGCAATCACACCGACTAGACATAGCCCCACCACTTCAAGAATCCGGATCCATTGAGAAACGCTACCATCATACCAAGTCAAAGCACACCATAACGCTGCAACCATGGCAATATTGGCAATCGCAAACTGAATGAAAAGTTTTTTCCAATGTGCACCAAAACGGAATATGTCTTTTTTATGCAAATAAAAATACAGCATACCTGCATTCACCAAAGCTGAACCAGATGATGCAATCGCTAAAGCCATGTGCTCTGCTTGCCAGTCAATCAGTTTAAAGATTCCAATAAATATCACGTTTAGGATGGCATTGGCAGCAACGGCCATTAATCCCACCCGTACAGGTGTTTTGGTATCCTGAATGGCGTAGAAACCTGGTGCAAAGACTTTAATCAGCATAAATGCCAGTACACCACCACTCATACATTGCAGAGCCAATGCAGTCATTTGCGTATCACGTGCATCAAAAGCACCATGTTGGAAAAGCGCTTGAATAATGGGGGTAGACAACATGAATAATGCAATACTGGCAGGAACGCCCACCAAAACAATCACACGTGCCGCCCAATCCAACATTCTACGGAACTTGGCTTGATCTTGTTCAGCTTTACTCACCGAAAGTGAAGGAAGAATCACTGTACCAATCGCAACTCCGATCAGCCCAAGCGGCAATTCAGTCATTCGCTCTGCACTATATAACCATGAAACAGAACCATCTTGCATAAACGATGCCCAGATTGTATTCAACAACAAGTTAATCTGTGTCACAGATACCCCAAATAAAGCAGGCAACATCAGCTTTAAAATTCGATCTACACCCTCATGTTTAAAATCAACTTTAGGTGGAATCAGCAATTTTTTCTTCCAGAGTTCAGGAATTTGTATGGCAAGTTGTAAAACCCCTGCAGCAACCACAGCCCAACCCAGTGCCATAATTGGCTGTGCCATATAAGGCGTTAGCCACCAAGCCCCTGCAATCATTGCAACATTGAGCAATACAGGCGAAAATGCAGGTGATGCAAATGATCCATAGCTGTTTAAAATACTGCTGGCAAACGCGGTCAGTGACATAAACATCAGATATGGAATCGTCAAACGGAACATATCGACAGCAAGGTCAAATTTGGCAGGATCACTATGAAAACCAGGTGCATAAATATACAAAATGACTGGCGCAATAATCATGCTGATCAGCGTTAATAATGACATCACCATTAACAAACAACCAAACACCCGACTAATCAAAATTTGCACTTCAGCATGCAGTTTTGTAGTTTTGTACTCAGTGAGAACGGGAATAAATGCTTGAGAAAAAGCCCCTTCAGCAAACAACCGCCTGAAAAAATTGGGAATACGAAAAGCAACTACAAAGGTGTCAAAATCCTTACCTGCACCAAAGACATTGAGCAGTACCATATCTCGTACCAGACCCAAGACTCTTGACAGCATGGTCATTGCACTAACAATAAAGGTGGATCGCCACAGCGCCATCGTATTCACCTAGTTAAAATAAAGTCGCTATTGTAATTAAATATTCTCAAAATTGCGTTGTTAAATCATAAACAGAAATCTATTTTAGTCTTATTTTTTATACTCAATTTTTTCTGCGTCAATTCTTCCCGAAAGCGTTGCCATTGAAAATGTGCTCCTGGGTCAGTTTTTCGACCAGGTGCAACATCGGAATGCCCTGCTAAATGATGATCAGTCTTCGGATATGCCTGTTGCAAAGCCATTACCACATCAACCAACTGTTGATATTGCACTTCTTCAAAGTCGAGATCATCACTGCCTTCCAATTCAATGCCAATGGAATAATCATTGCACTCCACTTTTCCCAAATATGAGGAACGTCCTGCATGCCAAGCACGGTCATTAAAATTAACGAACTGGATAATCTCACCTGTTCGTAAAATCAATAGGTGTGCAGAAACTTGCATGCCTTGAATGGTTTGAAAATAAGGATGTAATGAGCAATCGAGTTGATTTTGAAAAAACTGTTCAATATAGCCTCCACCAAACTGTGAGGGGGGTAAACTGATATTATGAACAACAATCAGCTGAATCTCAGTATTTTCAGGACGTTGATTATAATTAGGAGATGGGACCTGTCTTGCGCCAGTCAATTGACCATTTACAACCTGAAACTTTGATGCCGATTGCATATCTTATTCCTACCGGGCTTGTTTATTTTCAACAAAGCGAATTTCAATATTTTAGTGTACTCTTATCCATATAAAATAAAAACTTCTTCAAACTTGCAATGACAATGCTAATATATCGCTCAGTTTTTAAGGGCAACAACCATAGGGATATCCATGAGCATACCTGAAGCTTTGCTTGAACAATCGATTCAAATTAATATTCAACAAGCACTCCAAGAAGATATTGGCGATGCGGATATCACCGCCCTCCTCACGCCAGAAGATGAACAAGCGACTGCTACTATTATTTCTCGTGAAGACATGGTTCTTGCTGGACAACCGTGGGTGAATGCCTTGATTAAGGCATACGACCCAACAGTACAAATTACGTGGTTGAAAAATGATGGTGATGTCGTCAAAGCCAATGAAACGATCTATCAATTGGCAGGTTCTGCACGTAGCTTACTGACTGTAGAACGTCCAGCATTAAACTTTGTGCAAACGCTATCTGCTGTCGCAACCAAAACTGCAGCATATGTAAAATATCTGGAAGGTACGCCAACCAAACTGTTGGATACACGCAAAACTCTACCCGGTTTACGTATTGCACAAAAATATGCGGTGGGTGTAGGTGGCGGGCAAAATCATCGTTTGGGTTTATTTGATGCATTCCTAATTAAAGAAAACCATATCATGGCGGCGGGTGGAATTGCACAGGCGATCGCCAAAGCACGTCAAATCGCACCCAACAAGCCCGTTGAAGTAGAAGTTGAAACATGGGATGAACTGAATCAAGCCCTTGAAGCTCAAGCTGACATTGTGATGTTAGATAACTTTAGCCAACAGCAAATGATCGATGCAGTTAAGCATGTTGCGGGACGTTGTAAATTAGAGGCTTCAGGCAATATCACCTTAGAGACTTTAACTGAAGTGGCGCAAACCGGTGTGGATTATATTTCGATGGGTGTCTTAACCAAAGATGTCAAAGCCATTGATTTATCAATGCGTTTTAATGGCTAAACACTCGGAATATGCCTTAATCAAGCAGTACCAAAGTGCTGCTTTTTTTTTATTACAAAATATAACGATCAGTGAATAAATAATCAGCTACTTTTATGCTCAATATACTTTAAATAATCAATAAATCATCTGTAAAGATAAGAGATAAACAATGAAAAAACATATTCTATCTCCATCACTCCTCGCTTTAGCGATTCCGATTTTTAGCCATGCAGACACCGTCAATGTTCATGTGTTAAGTGCAACCGTCAAAGATCAAAATATTGCCAATGCCGAAGTGATTTTACAAAAGAACGGTGAACACTCTGCCTCGAGCTCTACCAATGCCGATGGACGAAGTACAGTCAATAGCAATGCTGCAGACGGCGCTGATAATTTACTGATTATTAAAAAATCAGGTTATTCAACACTTGTGGCAAAATGCCCATGTGATGGTATGACCTATGCACTCAGCCCTGTGCTTAAAGATTTAAACAGTATGCGTATTGTCCTGAACTGGGGCAAAAATCCTTTGGATCTTGATTCACATTTAAGTTATAAAAATCAGCATGTTTACTGGGACAGTAAACAAGGCTTATCAGCAAATCTAGATGTCGATGATACCGACTCTTATGGTCCAGAAACCGTCACCATTGATCAACGTCTTGAAGGTCAATATTACGTTTATTCAGTGCATGATTTTTCAGATCGTGATCGACCCAACACAAACAATCTATCCAATAGCCAAGCCAAAGTCATGGTCTATGCAGGAGAGTCGCTGATTCGTTCCTATTATATCCCGACAGGTCAAACCGGGAATTTTTGGACTGTCTTCCGAATTAGCCCAGAAGGCGAAATTCAAGACATCAACCGTATTTCTGGAACCACCGTGAATGCCAGTCAAGTTGGTTCAAGCGTCTCGAATTATCAAAATCAAACTACCCGAGTGAATCTTGTGCCTGTTTCTGCGGATGCACAGAAGCGAGCTAAAACACTCAACCTAAATGCAGACAAAGCCTATAAAAATAATCAGATTGAACAAGCAGCCATGCTCTATCAACAATCGATAGACTACAATCCAAATGTAGGGCAAACCTATAGTAATCTTGCCGTAACCTATCAAAAACTCAATCGTGCCTCAGAAGCATTATGGGCAAATCAAAAAGCGATTGCTTTGGCGACCAATGACAATACCAAAGCGTATTCTCATTATAATATGGGTAAAATCTATGAAAATAACCAAGATTTTGCCCAAGCCAAACATCATTATCAATTGGCAAATCAATACAAGCCAAGTGAGACTTATAATGAAGCAATACAACGAGTAAGCCGTTAAATCTTAAGCCCAAAGAATGAGTCATTTCTTTGGGCTTTTATCTTGGTTAACTCAGTCAAAATTTTAGTTAAAAAGTTTAATTTGCTTACAAAATAGACGGTTTTTACATAGAATAATTGCCTGAATCAGCCTATAATTTTTGGCTCTCCAAACTTCGCTAAAATTAGGCCGATGAAGACATTGAAACAACAAGTTTTGTTTTTGCTTGTCGCTTTTTTATCAGTATTTGCTTTTTTCTTGTACCAGGAAGATATCACGCGTTTCTTTCAATTAGGTGACATCTATCTTAAGTCACGTCTGTATAAATATGCTTTTTCTATCCTATTGAATTATGCTTTTATCAGCCTGTTCTATTTGGTGTTAAGAAAAACCTTTGCAACGATTTTACTGAGCCAGTTTATTATTTTTTTACTCAGTTTTATCAATATTAAAAAAGAGCAGTATCTTTCAGCCAGCTTAGTCCCTAGTGATTTTTTATTATTTAAAGAAACCTTTATTGCTTCACCCATCTTATTAAAAATTGCTGTTTTTGCTGCGATTGCGGTGTTTATTGCATTGTTTGTATTTTTATATCGAAAAGAAAAGTTAGGCACAAAACCCTTACTCTTGACCAATAGCATTCTATCTTTTGCGATTCTTGGATTTTTTATTACTGCGAATTTTAAAAATAATTTTAGTGAATCCTGCGCCAATGCTGCAAAAAATTCGCTTTGTCAGTATGCACAATACTTACCCAACACACGTGGTGATTGGATTGGTGATCACTTAACTATTCGATATTTGGGATTTCCAACATTCTTTTTTTCTAAGTCTGTGGATGGCTTAAACAATAAAATCTTCCAGACTGAAGTGATTCCTGAAGAAAAAGTGGCGACGCTTTATCAACCGATGATGGATGAAAATCAACAAAAGACAACATCAAATCTAGAATCCGAGGATCAGCCACAGCAACAACTGCCCAATATTATTTTTGTCATGAGTGAGTCGCATTGGGATGCCACAAAATTAGACAAGAGCATTCCTCGGAATATCACCCCAACAATCAATAAAAATCAGGTCTCTACTGTACTTTCCCCTAGCTTTGGGGGCGGTACTGCCAATGTTGAATTTGAAGTATTGACCAGTTTAAATACCTATTTGAACCACAATGAATTGGCTTATGTATCGAAACTCAAACGACCGACCTACTCGTTGCCGATGTATTTAAATAGCTTGGGTTATGAAACAACAGCTATGCATAACAATGGTAAATATTTTTATAACCGTAGCGCTGTTTATCAAAATCTAGGTTTCAACCGTTTTACCTCGATTGAAAATATGATCAACATGGCTGATCGTGCCAAATACATCAATGCTGCAGGTTGGGCAACAGATGATTTGATTTATAACAGCATCGAAAATCAACTGAAGAATACCGATAAGCCACAATTTATCTATGCCATCAGTGTTGAAAACCATCCGATGTATAGTGATGATCGTTTTGGCAAAGACCATTTTAAAATCACCAAAGATGGCATCAGCGATAACAGTAAACGTGCACTGAATACCTATTTAACAGGGATGCAGCGTGCTGACGATAAATTGAAAATGCTGATTGAAAATGTCCAACAACTTGAGCGTCCTACGATTGTTGTATTCTTTGGTGATCACTTACCCAACTTACAGAAAGTGTATGATGAATATGGCTTTTTCAAATCCGAGCAAGAAAAAGCTGAAAAGAAAGATGTGCGTTTCTTTGAAACCCCACTTGCTGTATGGGCGAACTTTCCAATTGACCGAAAGCAATTTAAAGGACCTTTTGTTGCTGCACACTTCCTTGCACCTAAAGTACTTAAAGCAGCCCATGTTCCTCTTTCACCCTATTATCGCTTTGTGAACAATGTCAGTTCTTGTTATCGTACTGTTCATCAAACTGGAATACAGACACAAAAATCTTGTGAATTTAATCAGGCTGAGATTTTACAGCAGTACAAAGACATGAATATGGATGTCTTGAATGGCAAGAACTTTACTTACCAGATTTTAAAATCGAAAGCTGAAAGCTGATGGTCGGTTCAGGAAGATTCTGCTGAATCTTTCTGATCAACTTTTTGTTCAATCTGCTGTTGTTGATCATTGTTTTTGACTTCAAACTCTTTGCTTTCAAAATCCTCACGGCGAGGATCTCCAGCCATCAGCATAAATGTAATCACTGCAAATAGAAAAATCAGAATTTTCATAAAATGCCCCGACAACTCGATAAAATTTCGACCATTCTAAAAAGACTTGTTTCAAAATCCTTGAACACTCTGTAGATAAAACACAGGACATTGTGCTGATTTATGTATCTATTGACGTAAATAGATGATTGGAAGCTTAAACATGTAATTTTACGCAAATGATGTGGTCTTTGATCAACTCAAAAAATAAGGTGCAAAGCGCACCTTATTTCCAAGCTGAACAGGCAAATACTGAAAGATTAAGACTCAATAAATCCCATATATGGATCAGAGAAAGAGTCTTTACCCGTTTCAATACGTCCAGCAAAACGGCGTTTAAAGGAACTGTCGCCTTCGATCATGACGGTAAAATCATACCAACCTCCAAAATCAGACATGTTCCAGTTCAATTCTTTCTCCGTAGATGCTGTTTCAATATTCCATGTTTTATTTGGCAGATAGGCATTGGCTTTTACCATCAGTTTTGCAGATTTGCTTGCATCATGACGAACTTTTAAATAGATCTTTGGATCACACTCTTCAACACACACCCGTACTTCTGCCAACGACTCTGCCTGTACAGATTTAGTCAGATCTCCAGCAAAACCACGATGGAAACCGTTGGGTCCCAATACCCATAAATCATATTTTCCATGACTGGTGTTCCACAGGTCATCCAACTGCTTTCCTGCTTCGACCATATAACGACGAGGGATCGCTTCAAGATTCAACTTGTCGTAAACGTGGAATACTGCTGCATGTGTGCCTGTATTGGAGAACATCAGTTTGACGGTTTTTGCAGCCAAATCGACTTTAGCACTGCTATGTAAAATATAAGGCAAGGCACGTGAGAAACGTGTTCCTAGCTCTTGAATCGGATAAACCTGACTCAATGGACGGGAAACCTGTGGCAATAAGGCTTGTGCATTACGAATCGCATCCGCCTCACTTTTGCTTTTCTTACCCATCAATTCTTCCATCGCAAGTGTATTCGGATTTTTAAAGTCAAATGCTGTCAGCAAATCGCCGCACACTGCTCGTCGATATGGACTAATATTCGGTTCCTGTACTCCAAAACGTTGTTCCAAGAAGCGAATCACTGAAGAATGATCAAAGACCTGTGAATTTACCCAGCCTCCACGACTCCAAGGCGATATCACATACATCGGCACGCGAATCCCTGGACCATATACTCCCACACCATTACTGACTTTGGGGTCAGTAAAGTTCGGTTGCCCTGTGGAGGCTTTAGGATGCGTTGCATATTCATAAGAAATTTGTTCATCGGTTAATGTGGTTTTACCTTGCATTTGACCAGAACTGTCTTTAGATGGCGCACTTGGTGAAGGTACATGGTCAAAGAAACCATCATTTTCATCAAAATTCACCAATAAAACGGTTTGGCTCCAAATTGCAGGATTTTCTGTCAAAGCATTCAGGACTTCTTGAATATACCAAGCACCTTGGACAGGGCTTGATGGTCCGGGATGTTCGCTGTAGGTTGCAGGAGCGACCATCCAACTCACTTGTGGCAATTGGCCTTTGGCAATATCTTCTTTAAAGGAACCCAGAAATCCTCCATCAGGCATGGTGTTGGCAATCCCTTTATACAAAGGCTGTGTTGCATCAATTGCAGGATCGTAAGCCGGGCATACAGTATCATTATTGACAGGTTTACCCGACAACTCATTGGCACGACGATATTGCTTAAATCCTGCCAATGGATTATCGGTAAAGTTATCAGGCATATTTTGATAAACTTTCCAGGTTATACCTGCTTGTTGCAAACGCTCAGGATATGTCGTCCAATCATAGCCCGTGGTTGATGGACCGATACTGTCCAAATCATTCACCACACTTGCCACACCTGCAGCTTTAGGACCATTCGAACCAGTCCACAAGAACATTCGGTTAGAGTTCGTACCTGTATGCATGGCACAATGATATGCATCACATAAGGTAAAGGCATTGGCAAGTGCAAACTGAAACTCGACTTCTTTCTGTTTGTAATATCCCATCGACTGAGGTTGTTTATATTGTACCCAATTCCCCATTCTTCCGTGGTTCCAAGCAAACTGACCATCGGTCCATGAGTGGGGTGTACCACTGACACGTTGCGCATTGCCACGAGTACTGTCTAAATGGTAAGGGAAAATTTTATTTTTATCTTTGTCATATTGTTCCCACACTTTGCGGTTGTCTGATAGTGGAATCGTAAAACGATCGCCAAAGCCTCGAACACCTTTGAATGTTCCAAAATAATTATCAAATGAACGATTTTCTTGGGTCAAAATAATCACATGCTTTACATCTTTAATTGTGCCTGTTTCAACTTTGGCATCAATCGCTAAGGCTTTTTGAATGCTGGCTGGAAAGCTGGCTAATGCAGCTGTACCAAATATTGTTTTTGTTGAATTGATTAAAAAATCGCGACGTTTCATGTGAGTATCCTTATATTTTTATTATGGTGCGCAATGTACTTTACAGGTGGGTGCTGGCGGATTCGTCGTTGATGTTTGGTTGTTATCATCATTACAAGCACTGAGCACTACACTCAGACTCATAATTGCAATCAAGAGGAAATTTCGCATTGTCCTGTCCATGAAATAAAGGTAGCCATAGTCAATACGATCCCAATGACAATAGGGTGAAGCTTTAATGGCAATTTCATGACGATCAGAATACACAACAAAATTTTTCATATAAAAAAACGCATCCGAAGATGCGTTAGATTTATAGTAATTTTGGATGATGGTGCAATTACCAACCCAAGGCTTCTTGCTGTTTTTTAACCAACGCTTGAATCCCCTTTTCAGCCATTTCTAACATTGCATTGGATTGAGCGCGGGTAAAAGGCTTGTCTTCTGCTGTACCTTGAATTTCGATAAATTCACCCGCCTGTGTCATCACCACATTCAAGTCAGTTTGGCAGTTCGAATCTTCTTCATAGCAAAGATCAAGCAGTACTTCATCTTGGTAGATTCCGACTGAAATTGCTGCAACCAGACCTTTTAAGGGATCTTGTTTGATTTTTTTCTTCTCTAACAACACATTCATGGCATCAATCAGTGCAACTGCAGCACCAGTAATTGAAGCAGTACGTGTCCCACCATCCGCTTGAATCACATCACAGTCGATCGTAATCGTATTCTCACCCAACTTTTTCAAGTCAACCATTGCACGTAAGCTACGACCAATCAAACGTTGAATTTCTTGAGTACGCCCTGATTGCTTGCCACGAGCAGCTTCACGGTCACTGCGGGTATGGGTAGAACGTGGCAACATGCCGTACTCCGCAGTGACCCAACCTTGTCCTTGTCCTTTTAAGAAACGAGGTACTGAATTGTCAATACTTGCAGTACACAGCACTTTTGTATGACCAAATTCAACCAATACAGAACCTTCCGCATAACGTGTGTAGTTACGAGTAATTTTAACTTCACGTAATTGATCTAATGCACGTTGGTCGATACGCATAGTGTGTCCTTATTGGATTCAAAAATATTGCGGCTAAGTATAACAGATACTCTAGTGTTGGTTTTGTTACAAGATGGTGGTTTTTGGAATTGCTGAATATATGCCGCTTATTGACTGATTGATCCAAGCCTGTTGGATACCATACTCAGGGTATCATCTTAAAAAAATAATGTGATGAACGTGAAAGTTTTCATACTTCACGATGCCGAAATAAATTAATACATAAAGCAGCCACACTGCAAATTAACAATACTGCTGACAAATTTTGCACCCAACCAGCCAAAATTAATCCTCCACCCAATAATAAATAATACATCAAGCCCAGTAGTGCGCCTGCTGTCCCTAAACATTCCGGATAGTGTTTAAGTGCAGTTGCGAGAAGATTGGGAATAGCAAGTCCATATGCAACCATGATCAACAGTGCTGGAAAAATAAATAACCAACTCTTTATGGCTAAAGAAATGCAAATCAAAACACTTCCCAAAATTGCAATCAACGCAGCAATTGAAACCAAAATATGCGGGTTTATATCTTTATTCAGCAGAGATTTATTCAGCAATGCACCTAAAACTGAGCCAAATGTTAGACAAAGACCACTTAACCCAAACAACCATAATGAGGCTTCTAATCTTTGAAAATAGAAAGGAGAGAGTTGGTAGTAAGCAAAAAGATTCATATTAAAGAGTGCGACCAAAAATGCGGTTTTCCAAATATCACCATCTTTCAGCAGGATGATAAAAGTATGACAAATAGGAACTTTTTTGCTCTTTTTAATAAGGGTTTCAGGCAAATCAACTACACACCAACACATCAGTATGATCGAAAATAGTGCTAAACCCAGAAATACACCTTGATATCCCCACCCTGTTGTTATGAATGCCCCTAGCACCATACCCAGCACTGGACTGAGCGCAAGCAAGATGCCAATGACAGAAAAAATCTTGACCAGTTCTTTAGCTTTGAAAATATCTCGGATCATGGTTTGTGTTCCGATTGAACCCACAGCAGCACCAAATGCAGAAAGAATTCTGGCGATGATTAAATCATCAAAAGTGCTACAGAAAATTGCAGCGATTGAGCCTATTGCATAAATCAACAATCCTCCCAGTATCGAATTTCGTCTTCCTAGAATGTCACACATCTGTCCCCAAAAAACGATGCCCAAAGCAAAAGCAATAAAATATAAAGAGATCGTTTGACTCGCCTTTTCAGCACTTATATGAAATCCATATGCAATATGAGGCAATGCGGGGCTGTAAATCGTTTCAACGACTTGAGGAAACATCATCAAAACAGCCAGTAGACAAAATATAGATTTCTTTAACATTTTCTTTTCAATGCGCTTAATTAAACCATCAAGAAAAATAACAAAATCAAATTTTGAGAGATATAATCATAAAAGACATATTATTTATAAAATCGGACAAACAATGGCATGGTTAGCGGCAGATGCTGATTTTAATCCCGATCAACTCGGATTAAATGTTATTGGTATTGCTTCTGAAATTGCTCGACATGATTCAGGAGAACATTCCCACAAAATGGGACAACTGCTCTTTACCAACAGTGGCAGTATAAGAATTACTTTGTCTGGTCGGTTATGCATCCTGCCTCCAGCACATATCGCCTGGATTCCGCCGGATACCGTGCATCGCGCTGAAATGAGTCAAGTGACTGGCTATCGCTCGGTATATATCAATACCGATCAATACACAGCGCTTCCTAAAGAAGTCAAAGTATTGCAAGTCAGTTGCTTATTAAAAGAAGTTTTGGAAAGAATTGCTTTTGCTGATTTTGCTTCAGATTGGTCCAAGCGACCTTATTTAGATTTATTCAATGTAGGACTGAATGAAATTGAAGCTGCAGCATCGGTATCGGTCATTTTACAGTTCCCCACAGATCATCGATTAAGAAAATTTTTAGGTACTGAATTGCTTCCCAATTTAAACATATTCGCCGATTTGGTTGGACTCAGTGAAAAGACCATTGGCAGAATTTTTTTAAGAGAAACGGGGTTGAATTATCAGCAATGGCGGCAACAATGGCGTTTTCTGAAAGCGATAGATTTATTATCTAAAAATGAAAAAATAGCCGTGATCAGCCATCACCTGGGTTTTTCCTGTGAGAGTGCCTTTATTTCCTTTTTTAAAAGAATATCTGGGCAATCACCGAGAATGTTGATTAAAAAAAATCAGCTATGATTGAATACCCAACTGGATTTATAAAAATTTTTTATATCTAGAGAAAGAACCCCATTGATCTCAACAAGGTTCTTTCGAGCTTATAACTTTTTAAATAAAACTACCTGTAAAATATCATTTAAGCAAAAATACCTTTTACTCTTTGCACGGACTGTGTAATCGCTGTCGTCCAATTATTGGGTAAAGAGCACTTGGCTAGACGCATCCACACACTACCAAACTGCTTAAAGAAATTGGCTTCATTATAATTGATGCCATATTCTTCACATAAGGCTTTGATCTTAGGTGCAACTTCTGCATAACGGTTGGCAGGCATATCTGGAAATAAGTGATGTTCAATCTGATGACTTAGATTACCACTTAAAATATGCAACCAATCCGTTCCGGTAAAATTGCTCGAACCACGAATTTGGCGCAAGTACCATTCCGCCCGTGTTTCATTTTCAACATTATCTGCTTCAAAAGTTTCAGCATCCTCAGTGAAATGACCATTAAAAATCACGGCTGAAGACCATAGACTACGAATCACATTGGCTATTGCATTCCCTGCCAAAACTGGCAGTGCATTTGGTCCTGCGATCAATGGAAAAAATACATAATCCTTTAAAATCTGACGGCGCGCTTTCTTACGAAATTTTGTAGCATCAGCCCAAACTTGTTTCCAAGTTTTGGTTTTGTAGACCAAAGCATCTTCTAAATGCAGATTCTGAACACCGACATACCATTCAAAAAACACCATCAATTGAATCGCCAATGGGATATTGAATAAAAAGCGCGGTTCCCACTTTTGTGACTCACTGACTCGAAGCAATCCGTAGCCAACATCATGGTCTTTCCCGACAATATTGGTATAGGTATGATGCACATAATTATGGGTATATTTCCAATCATCCCCTGTTGCCATGGTATCCCAGTCATAGTTTGCTCCATTCAAACTTGGATCATTTAACCAGTCGAATTGTCCGTGCATGACATTATGTCCAAGCTCCATATTCTCAACAATTTTGGAAATACCCAACAAGCCAGTGCCAATGACCCAAACTGGTGGTATCCAACCGCCAAACATCAACATTCCACGGGATGCAATTTCACTATAACGCACAAAATTTCGGATTTTATAAATGTACTTGGCATCTTGTTCACCCAGGCTGTCCATCACTTCACGGCGGATTTCATCCACCCGACGACCAAACTCTGCTGTTTGTTCAGGGTTTAAATGTTTCGATTTACTGTTTGGAAAATTGACTGACATATTCATTGTTTTACTCCTCAGCGCTTCATTTTTAGAAGCTTTCGCTGAATTTTGGGTACAACTTCCTACGTCTAGCTTCAACAGAGCAAGAAGTTGCTTAAATTTATTGAAATGATTACTTTAATTTACAGGTTAATCACCACAGGACTGATTGCCTGGCTGATACACAATTTAATTTGAGTATTGCTATCGTGGTCAATTTCACCCGTGAGTATATTCTTGGTTGAACCACTCACTTTAGTACACGTACAGGTATTGCAAATCCCCATACGGCAACCATGTGTTGGTTTCAATCCGGCATGTTCAGCACTCTCAAGAAGGTTAGAACGCGCTTCAAACTCTTGTTGTGAGCGTAAAAAAACGATTGGTTGTGCTTCTAGGCTTTCGTCTACTGCAATCTGGAAATATTCCTGTTTTAAGCGCGCTGTAATATTCAAATCCTGATAAATTTGATTGATGCTTTGCATCATGGCATTCGCACCGCAGGCATAAGTTTGTCGTTGTTGAAAATCCGGAACTAAACTTTCCAGTAAAACAGTTGTTAAATGCTGTTTCTGCTGAACGGTGTTGATGTAATGATAGTTAAACTTTGGATATTGCTGAAAAAGTTGTTCCAAATCTGCATGAAAGGCTTCATCACGGCTAAAATAAATCAAATCTACACGACGGTTTGCATCCATCGTCAATGCCGCAAGCAACAGCGAGTAAATTGCGGTGATTCCACTGCCAGAAGCAATCAATAGCAATGGGGTATGATCTTGGTCTAAAACAAAATCACCTTGAGTTTGAGAAAGTTCAACCACACTTCCAAAAGCCAACTGACTTAATACAGTGGAAACTTTACCTTGTTGTTTAACAGCAATAATAATGTCGCCATTATTCAAAAATTTCACTACAGAATAACTGCGTTGTTGACGTACACCTGCAATTTCAACGGTAACCAGAATACTTTGCCCTGCTTTAAATTGCTGATGTTTAAAATTACGATTTGGTCTTAATTGAATTTGGTAGAAGTCAGCGCTCAATGCACGTGTTTTAACAACAGTGGCTTTGACCTTTTTCCAAGCCCAAACAGGATTGATTTTTTCTGCGATAAAATCGACAAAATCCTCACGAACCCATTCTGGCTGATACTGCATATAGCTACTCATGTGACGTTCCTCTTTGTGCTTGCTATTTATTGAGTGAACAAACGTTCTTTTAGTGAACATATGTACACTATAATCATTTTTTTAATTCAGTCAACACCTGTACACTGACATTCGTCGTTTAATTTATTATTTTTTTTGATAGACTCATCACAACCAAAAACTATGGATGTCCAAATGTCGATACGCGATGAACGTAAACAACAAAGCCGTCAGGCTTTACTTGATGCTGCTTTAACCTTAAGCACATCAGGTCGTTCATTTTCGAGTATCAGCTTAAGAGAAGTTGCACGTGAGGTTGGTTTAGTGCCCACTGCGTTTTATCGCCATTTTCAAGATATGGATGAGTTGGGTAAAGAGCTGGTCGATCAAGTGTCGCTATATCTCAAAAATGTGTTACATCAATTGGGCAAAGGTCTCGCTCATCCTGAAGCCAAGACCAAAACCAGTATGGAATTATTCTTTGAAGCTGTAGACAGTAGCCCTCAACAGTGGATTTTTATGATTGCAGAACGTTGGGGCGGTTCAGAAATTGTTCGTCGCGCCATTTCAAGAGAAATCGACTTTTTAAATGATGATCTCGCCAGTGATTTAAAAAAATTTGAAGTCATTGAGAATTTTCGAGATGAGAGTGACTTAAAAGTGATCACCAATATTCTGATTAATCTATCTTTTACTTGGGCAATGTCTTGGATTAACCTCTCCCGTCAATATTCAGGTATCGAACTTGAATTACAGAAAATGGTCTTAAAAAAGCAAGCTGTGACTCAAATTCATCTCATTTTCAAAGGGATTGAAAATTGGGAAGTCAAAGCATCTTAAACCTCCCCTACTTAAATTTCTAAAGGATTGTTGACAGTGATTCAAGTTAATGTAAAATTTACTGGAACACTCATTCCAATACAAACAATCTATGCGTAACAAAGAATTTGAACCTGATGAAATTGCAGATGCAGCCATGCAGGTCTTTTGGCAAAAAGGATACGCCGCAACTTCTGTACAAGATCTGGTAGATGGTACTGGGCTGTCACGTAGCAGCTTGTATAATACCTTTGAAAATAAACACACACTCTATCAGGAAGCGCTAAAACGCTATCAGGCCATCACGACTGCAAACATTCAAAGATTGACTGGTGATGCTTCTGTTCAAGAACGCATACGTCAATTATTGCTTTCAATTCTTGATGATGAATTAAAAGATCCACAGCAGAAAGGCTGTATGGTTGCCAATGCTGCCTTGGAACTTGCGGCACATGACCAAAATGTTGCTCAGCATGTAAGACATAATTTTCAACGTCTACAGCAAGCTTTAATGCAGTTAATTGTTTATGGACAACTTAGCGGTGAAATTTCATCTGATAGAAATCCTGAAGCCTTGGCTTATTTTTTGGTCAACACTATTCAAGGAATGAGAATACTGGGTAAAGGCAGTGATTTAGCTGAAAGGCAAAAAATTTTACAGTATGTCATTGATATAACAATGCTGTCTCTCTAATTTTAAAGGTCAAAATGCTTTCAAGGTTTTGGCTTTTTATTTTGTTTATTTTGGAACAATCATTCCAAAATACACGACAACATGCTTATCTTGAAGCAGCGAGAATTGAATATGATGAAAATATTTATATCCAAATATATGAATAGATTAAATTTATTGACTTCAACCGGTCATGCGGGACCAGTCACAGCAAGTCCATTGGAAGCTCAATTGTGTGGACAGATCTCCCCCCTTTTTACAGCTCAGGAAATCCTGCATGTCTGATCATCAAAAATATCAAAAGCAATCAACACCCCACAATACTGTTGAAAAATTACCTGTATTTCAAATACTTGCTTTTACACTGGCAGGCTTTCTTGCCATCATGACGGAGACCCTACCCGCAGGATTACTTCCTCAAATCAGCCAAGGGCTAAATATTACAGAAGCTCAAGCCGGTCAATTCATTACACTTTATGCCTTAGGTTCTGTTATGGCAGCAATCCCCATCATCACCATGACACGTGACTGGAACAGGCGCCCTTTATTTTTATATGCAATTATCGGCTTACTGATCTTCAACAGTCTCACTGCAATTTCAACACATTATTATTTTATCTTGATGGCACGCTTTTTTGCAGGTATGTCAGCAGGCGTCATTTGGGGACTATTGGCGGGTTATGCACGGCGTTTGGTTCCTTTTCATTTACAAGGCAAAGCTTTGGCGATAGCCAGTGTCGGTCAACCTTTAGCACTTTCTCTGGGTGTGCCCTTAGCCACATGGTTTGGTCATTTGTTTGGCTGGAATCAAATCTTTTGGGCGATGTCTGTACTCGCACTGGTCCTCATCATCTGGGTACGCGTCATGATTCCAGACTTTCAAAGTCAGCCTCAACAATACAGCAAGTCTATTATGCAGGTCGTTTCGAGCGCAGGGATTTTACCTATCCTGACTGTCTTACTGTTTTGGATCTTGTCCCATAATATTCTCTATACCTATATTGCACCTTATTTAACTCAGGCGGAATTAAACCAACCTCTTGATCTTGTGCTGATGTTGTTTGGTCTGTCATCCATTCTTGGTATTTGGTTGGTGGGTTTGTGGGTAGATCGCCATTTAAGAATACTCACCCTAATCAGTCTGATTTTTTTTGCTTTGAGTTGCATCTTACTCACTGTTATCCATAACGATCTGATCATTCTGGCCTGTATCGCAATTTGGGGAGTGACTTTTGGTGGAGCACCTACCCTCTTACAGACAGCACTTGCCGATGCAGCCCGGGAAGATGCAGATGTTGCACAATCCATGTTGGTCACTGTTTTTAATTTAGCAGTTGCAGCCGGTGGATGGATGGGTGGAATGATCCTGAATCACTCAGGAGCATCCACGTTTCCACATTACATGCTGGCTATGATTATTGTCGCGCTGCTGATCGTGGGCTTGAGTCATCAACATGCTTTCAAAAGCGGTCAACGAAAGCTGACTTAAATATCCTGTACCCTCTTTTCATGTAAAAAAACCCGCAAATATTTGCGGGTTCCTGAATGAAGCAGGCTTATTTTGCTGTACGTTCTTTATTTACAAGATAGTCAACAACCTGTGTGACTTTGGCATCTTCACCTTGAACTACGTATTTACCATTCACGACAACTGCGGGTACGCCAGAAAGTTGATATTGCTGTGCCAATTGATTTGATTCAGCAATTTTTGCCGTGATCGCAAATGAACTATACATGCTATTGAATTTTGCTTCAGGTACACCGTATTGCGTAAAAAATTTAGCAAATGCATCTTTTTGAAGTACTTGTTGGTTGCCTGAAAAGTTAGTATGGAACAAAGGTAAATGCGTACGTTTGCGAACACCCAATGCTTCACTCACATAGTACGCACGCGCACCCTGTTCCCATAATGGATTCATGGCTGCTGGTGTACGAATAAAGTTAACATCCTTAGGAATCTTCTTTAACCATGTTTGCATATGTGGTTCTAATTTGAAGCAATGTGGACATCCGTACCAAAAAAACTCACGTACTTCAATTTTACCTGGTACTGCAACTTTTCCAGGATTTTGAACAACGGTATAATCTTTACCTGCAACAAAATCAGCAGCCATGGTGTTTGCAGAAAATGCCATCACCATTGCGGTCATGCCACCTAAAATAAATTTTTTCATTGACTTTATTGTCCTCTAAGTCGTCTTGCATAGCATATGCATTCACTATAAAACAAATATGAGAAAATCGTTTTCCTTCTGTGAAGTTTTTTACACGATTCATCGCTTTTTTTGGATTTATGGTTACACTAGCATAACTGAAATTAATTTTTGATTAAAACAATTTACTTAGAGGTGACGAACATGTCGCAACTTAATGTTGATCCACAGGAAATTGCTAAATTTGAAGCGTTAGCTGCTTTATGGTGGGATCAACACTCTGAGTTCAGACCCTTACATCAAATCAATCCATTACGTTTAAATTGGATTGATGAACATGCCAATGGTCTTACGGGTAAGAAGATCCTCGATGTGGGTTGTGGTGGTGGCATTCTGGCTGAAAGTATGGCTCGCCGTGGTGCAGATGTTTTGGGTATTGACATGGGTGCTGCCCCTTTGAATGTAGCGCGCTTGCATGCCGAACAAGAAAATGTACAGAATATTGAATATCGACAAATCCCTGTAGAGCAATTGGCTGAAGAGCAAGCAGGACAATACGATATTGTCACCTGTATGGAAATGCTGGAGCATGTGCCTGATCCTGCTTCGATTATTCAAGCATGTCAAAAATTGGTAAAACCTAACGGTCATGTCTTTTTCTCCACCATCAACCGTAATCCCAAATCCTATCTATTTGCGATTATTGGCGCAGAATATGTCTTACGTCTGTTGAAAAAAGGCACCCATGACTATCATAAATTCATTAAACCCTCAGAGTTAGCACATGATATTCGTCAATCTGGTTTAATACTCAAAGATATGACAGGTTTACATTACAACCCTCTCACCAAACATTATTGGCTCGCACCAAATGTTGATGTGAACTACATGGTATATACCGTGAATGAAGGTGTCTGATGCAAGCTGTTCTTTTTGATTTAGATGGCACCTTGATCGATACTGCCGCAGATTTTATACGTATCATCCAAGACATGTGCAGAAATGAAGGACGTGCTGTCGTCGATGCAGATTTAATCCGGACCCAAGTCTCTGAAGGTGCACGTGCGATGGTCAAACTGGTTTATCCGGAACTTGAAGTTGATGATCCGGTTTTTCTCGCTCATCGCCAACATTTTTTAGACTTATACGGTGCAGACATTGCTGTAGATACTGATCTCTTTGCAGGCATGTATCCACTTTTAGCAGAGTTGGAAAACCATGGGATTCCTTGGGGTATTGTAACCAATAAGCCTCGCTGGCTAAGTGAATCGTTACTTCAAGCACTTAACCTAACAGATCGTTGCGCCGTACTGGTTTGCCCCGAAGATGTGACTCAGACCAAACCGGACCCTGAACCGATGTATTTAGCCGCAAAACAGATTGATATTGTTCCAGAACAATGCATTTATGTAGGCGATCATCCTCGGGATATTGATGCCGGACGAAATGCGCAGATGTATACCATCCTTGCTGCTTATGGTTATTTACCATTACAGTACAAAGATGATCTCAGTGCTTGGCAAGCAGATTGTATTGTGAATAATGTTGATGAATTACATCAGGTTATCAAGAAGTTGGTCAAAATTTAGAAGCATAGAAGATTATTTAACTGGTCTAATAAGTTAATAAAAAGACACTGAAACATCTTGAATATGGTGTTTCAATGTTTTTATATTGAAATTCAAATCACATCATAAAAACTACAGGAGGTCTCCCATGAAATATTCAGAATATCAACCTCGTCCAGATTTATTGAAGGATAAAATTATCCTGATTACGGGCGCGGGAGACGGTATTGGGCGTGCAGCAGCACTCAGCTATGCCCTACACGGCGCAACCGTCGTTTTGCATGGTCGTACGCTCAATAAACTTGAAGTCATTTATGATGAAATTGAATCATTAGGTGCACCGCAGCCCGCGATTTTACCTTTACAACTTTCTACTGCTTCTGCTCGAGATTACGAACTTTTGGTGGATACCCTTGAACAGCAATTTGGACGTTTAGACGGCATTTTACATAATGCGGGTATCTTAGGTGAACGAGTGGAACTGGCAAACTATCCCGAAGAAGTCTGGGATGATGTGATGGCAGTGAATTTACGGGCTCCTTTTGTTCTGACCCAAGAGCTTCTGCCGTTATTACAAAAATCTGAACATGCTTCGGTGGTCTTTGCAAGCTCAGGTGTTGGGCGGGAAGCACGTGCGCACTGGGGTGCATATTCGGTCTCAAAAATAGCGATTGAAGCGGTAAGTAAAATTTTTGCCAAAGAAAATACTTATCCAAATATTCGCTATAACTGCATCAATCCTGGTGGTACGCGTACGGCAATGCGTGCCAAAGCCTATCCTGATGAAGATCCAAAAGTATTACCATCACCGGAATCCATTATGCCAGCATATCTTTACTTGATGGGTGATGACAGTCTTTCATTAAATGGTGAAAGTATCGACGCACAGGATTAATTGATTTTCCCCTTACTTTAATCATGGTCGGTGGGGGGAAATTTTTTCAGCGAATTTTTATACATATCATCAAAATCTGAGATTTAAAAATTCTTTTAAATCGTTTTATCCAATAAAAAATATAATTTTATCCAGTTTTTCAAATCCAATAAGATCTTTTATAGTTTTCTTCAAGGAAACAAGACCTTTTGAGGAATGAGCCATGACTGATTTAAAATATAAAGTAGAGATCATCCGTTCAATCGAACAATTACAACTGCCCCATCATTTTATTCAAGCACTTGATGATGCCCATCAAGCAGAAAATATCATCAAGGTGGTCAATTGTCTCAAGGATATAAATGAGCAATGGTACTAAAGCGGCTTAATCAAAGCTGGAATATTGCTACTCTGGTGCTCAGCTTAAAACAATATTTATAAATATTTACATTTTTTTTAATCATAAAATGTGCACTAAAGAAAAGCACATCAGGGTTTGTGATTCAAAGCATTGCGATAACCCTTTTCACTTTTTCAGAAATATGTTTTGATTATGTCTGTATTTTTTAATGAAAAACTGAATTTTCTTCACAGTTTCTCTGCAATTTAGCAGTACAGTAGTGAGGTCAAAATAAACACACTGGATAAGCGAGGATGATTATGAAAAAGATTTTAGCGATCATCGCAATCTCTCTATCAACACTGCTGACGACTCAAATTACCATTGCAGGTCCTCATTTTGACAATGATCATGGGTATGATCAAGGTAAACGTGATCGCGGTGAGCGTGGACGTAATTTTCGTGGGAATGACGATGATAATATTCAAGAGCAACGTCGGGAGCGAGAAGAACGTGGTGTAAAGCGTTTACAGCAACATAAATGGCAAATGGGTTATGTAATGCCACAACATTACAGAGGAAACAGCTATAAAGTTGATTATAGGGATGAGAACCTACCAAAACCTTCACGTAATCAACAATGGTACAAAATTAATAATGACTATATCTTAGTTGATTCTGACAATAACAATATTGTGAGTATTCGTGGCATGTAGCCGGGTATTCGTGATCAATAGTTCAATTTCATAAGCTCAAACACCTTTTTCGTTTGAGCTTTTTTTTTGCTCCATCTCAGCTTTTACAAGCGATGAGAATAATGTATAGAACTGGTATGTAAATTCACAATTCAATGATATTTCTTCATTTTTTATCTCAAATTCAGGAGTAATTTTCAATCATCGGATAGATCATCCGTTTTATAAGGTCAATTCAAATGAAAAAAGTTATCAGCGCAATCACGCTCTCTCTCAGTGCTTTAGTCGCAACCTCAGCAATGGCAGATTGGGATCATGGCCGTGATCATCGCCCTATGGCTAGTCATGAAAAGTTTGAATGGCGAGAAGGTGTGGTTTTACCTGAACGCTACCATGACAATCATTACTATGTGAATGATTATCGTGTTTATAAAAACCTCCACAAACCAGCCAAATTTGAGCGTTGGTATAAAGTTGATGGACGTTATGTGCTTGTTAACGAACGTACCCACCATATTATTCGAGTCGTCCGTTAATATTAAAATGATCAAAAGCACAGTCCCTATTCTGTTTGCTTTACCCATCCATTAAAACTCAACACCTTCCTCACCCTCCTTTTCCCAAGGAGGGTTTTTTTATTAAAATTAACTTCAGATTGTTCGGTTTATTTTCAAGCTCGTTGAGCAATCGACCATTTTGCCTATCAAGCTTCTCATTTAGTTGATTTCCGCAGCAGGGATACGACTTTGAGATTTCTAAGCACTGAGAAAATGAGTATGTTGTCCATCTTCATCAAATCTTCATACATTTCACAATTCAACTAAATCATCCTCACCATTTATCTCTAATTTTTGCGTAATTTGAAAGCATCAAAGGACAAAAGTTAAATTCAGGTGAATCAAATGAAAAGCATTTTAACCACGATCACACTTTCGATGGCGGCAATGATAACGACATCGACTATGGCGGCACCTCATGTAGATCACCGAGATCAACATCACCGTTATGAACAACAGCGTTGGGAGCATCGAAATGAACACCGCTGGAACGATAACAGACATTATGGCAATACAGTCATACCAAGCCGCCATTGGCGTTCAGGTCAGTATTTACCTTCTCAGTTTGGTTCTTCGCGTTATCACGTCAACTATAAAAACTACCGTCATTTGTCCAAACCAGGAAAGTATCAACAGTGGTATAGAATCAATGGAGACTATGTACTGGTCAATCAGAAAAATCATCGCATTATCCGTGTCATCGGTTGACGATTTTGAAACAAAGCAAAACCCAACTGTGTTTGGGTTTTTTAATATTTTGAGCAACCCATGACAGTTCTATTGATTTAATCATGCTTTCAACTACATATTTTCATGGATATCTTCATTATTTCTCTATATTTCAGGATTAAGTTTATTCACAGATCGAAAGGAAATGTATTGATATTGAAGCTTCAAATGCAATGATCATCACTCCTTTTTAATACATGAATTTTCATCTTATATTCAAGATTCAATCGTGAAATGTATAACCCTTTTGCACTCGTCCTCCCACGTTCGGGTGCTTTTTTTATTTTGACTATTATTTATCAGTTATTTTTGTTTAGAATCATCACATAGCAATCAACAATACTGAGATAGGTATGCAAACTGACAGCCCAGAAACAACACAAAGCACAGCGCAAGAATATGTGCATTGGTTTCGTCATTCTGCACCCTATATCAATGCCCATCGTGGTAAGACCTTTGTATTGATGTTTGGTGGTGAAGCTGTTGAGCACGCCAATTTTCAACATATTATTCATGATATTGCGCTATTACATTCATTAGGTATACGACTCATTCTGGTCCACGGCGCACGCCCTCAAATCAATGCGAATTTACGCCAAAATAAAATCCAGAGCCCCATCCATATCAATCGTCGCATTACAACGCGTGCGTCTTTGCCTTGCGTCATGAACGCTGTGGGATCAATTCGCCTACAAATTGAAGCCTTATTGTCAATGGGACTCGCCAACTCGCCGATGTTTGGTGCTCGCATTGATGTTGTATCGGGTAACTTCGTGACTGCGAAACCGTACGGCATTCGAGATGGCATCGATTTTCAGCTCACAGGTGAAGTTCGAACCATTGATACCGAGGCGATTCAACGTCACTTAGACAATCAGAATATTGTGCTATTAGGTCCAACAGGCTATTCAACCACAGGGGAAGTCTTTAATTTACTGGCAGAAGAGGTGGCAACAAAAACCGCCATCCACCTGCAAGCGGATAAATTGATTTTCTTGGGCAGTCAGCAGGGCTTAATGGATGAATACGGACAATTAAAACGTGAAATTACCCCACATCAGCTTGATAAACACATTGAAAAATATCAAGATTCAAATTTTGAAATTGCCTTGCATTTACACAATGCCAAACAGGCATCATTAAAAGGAGTCAATCGTGTACATCTGCTTTCATATGCGCATGACGGTGCTTTAATTGAAGAACTCTTTACCCGGGATGGGCATGGCACCATGATTACTGATGCGCATTATGAAGAAGTGCGTATGGCAAATATCGGTGATGTAGGCGGTTTAATCAACTTATTACGTCCCTTGGAAGAAGAAGGAATTCTGGTCTATCGCTCACGCGAACGACTTGAAACTGAAATTGATAAATTTGCTGTCATCGAGCGAGACGGTACGATTTTAGCCTGTGCCGCACTCTATCCAATTCCTGCTTCCAACGATGAAGTAAGCTCCGCTGAAATCGCCTGCGTTGCTGTCCATCCTGGCTATCGCAAATCGAACCGGGGCAGTCAGATTCTACATTTCCTAGAAGAACATGCACGCCAGCAAGGTATTCAACAACTGTTTGTTCTCACTACACGAACAGCACACTGGTTCTTGGAGCATGGTTTTGAATTGGCAAATGTTGATGACTTACCCGAAGCACGCCAAGCTCTATATAACTATCAACGTAATTCAATGGTATTTAAAAAAAGCATGACCTGATCTTCAACACACACTGGGTTCCATGAATTATCACATTTACATCTAAACTTATCTAAATAGATTCCATGACTGAGAGATTTTGCTTATGCATGATCATGGAATCTATATTCCTGATCTAAATAACAGCAATAAATTTATACTTTTCATATTCTTATAACTTTTTATTTTTATAGAATATTTATTTTATATTTCTGATTTAACGATAACTTTAGCATTTAATAATTTATCTTTTTTTTTCATTAGCAATCATAAAAAACTTATTTTTTTGAAAATACAAAGCCTTTTAAGCTGATGCTCATCCTTTTTACATTACACAGGCATCGTGACTCATGGCGCACTTATTTCAACCTTCATGGAAAAAAATCTCCTTTCTAAGTGCAAGCCTTGCCACCATCATGATGCTGACTGGATGTTCTAAACCACAAGAGACCACGACTTTAAATATCGGTTTTCAAAAATATGGCGTATTGCCAATTATCAAGGCCCGGGGCGACTTGGATAAAGCGCTTAAACAAAAAGGGGTCAATGTCAAATGGGTTGAGTTTCCTGCTGGTCCACAATTGTTAGAAGGCTTAAATGTGGGAAGCGTGTCCTTTGGTGAATCAGGTGAAGCACCTCCTATTTTTGCTCAGGCAGCAAACTCCAATCTGGTCTATGTTGCCAATCAGCCTGCTGCACCTTTGGCTGAGGCACTGATCGTCCCTAAAGACTCACCGATTCAATCGGTGCAAGACCTCAAGGGCAAACGTGTCGTCCTGAATAAAGGCTCTAACGTACATTACCTTTTACTTAAAGTCTTGGAAGCAAACCATTTAAAGCTAGATGACATTCAAGTGGTCTACTTACCGCCTGCTGATGCACGTGCTGCTTTTGAAAAAGGTGCTGTCGATGCGTGGGTGATTTGGGATCCGTTCTTTGCTGCTGCGGAAAAACAACTCAATGCAAAAGTCATTGCTACAGGTCAAAACCTAGTGAACAACCATCAATTCTACTTGGCTGATCGAAAATTTGCAGAACAGCACCCCGACGTTTTAAAAACCGTAGTGAATGAATTAAATACCACCACACAATGGGTATCTCAACATCAAACTGATGCTGCCAAACTTTTAGAAAAACCGACTGGCTTACCGCTTGATGTACTCAATACATCCATTTCACGGATGGGCTTTGGCGTAAGTTCAATTTCTAACGATGTGGTGAAAAAGCAACAGGATGTCGCTGATGCTTTTTATCAACAAAAACTTATTCCAAACAAGATCAATATTCAAGCGGCTGTACTCGCTCAATAATTTCGCATAATGCGATGCAATGAGGACATCACAATGACCCAACACTTTGTACAACACAAAACATCATCATGGTTCAATGCGCCTACACATGCCATGACAACAATGTTGATCTGTAGTGCAATGCTTGGGTCAACTTCAGTGTGGGCAATTGATCCCACCGTAAAAGAGTTACGTATTGGTTTTCAAAAAAGTTCGATTAACTTTGCGATTGCCAAACAACAGAAACTCTATGAAAAAGAATTTCCCAATGCCAAGATTTCCTGGAATGAATTCCCGGCAGGACCACAGATTCTTGAAGCACTTGCCGTTGGTTCACTGGATGTTGGTGTCACGGGAGATACGCCACCCGTCTACGCGCAAGCAGCCAATAAGCCTTTGTATTATATTGCCTACGAAGCTGCCAAACCGCTTGCCTCCGCCATTCTAGTACCGAAAAGTTCCAAGATAACCAAACTCAGCGAATTAAAAGGTAAGCGTATTGCGCTACAAAAAGGTTCAAGTGCTCACTATTTATTGGTCCAAGCTGTCCGTAAAGCGGGCTTGCAATGGTCGGACATCCAACCCATTTGGCTCACTCCTGCTGATGCACGTGCCGCTTTTCAAAAAGGAGCTGTCGATGCCTGGGCGATTTGGGACCCATTCTTTGCTTCCGCCCAAATTGAAGATCAAGCCCGTGTACTCGCTTCAGGGCAGGGTTTAAGTCCAAATTATACTTTTTACTTGGCATCGCCTGAATTTGTTAAAAAATACCCTCAGGCAGTCAAAGGCATTATTCAACAAATCAATATTGCAGATAAATGGGTACAGGCCAACCGTGTTGCCACCGCACAATCAATTGGTCAAAGCACGGGGTTAAAACCACAGGTCAGTCAGACCTTTATCGATCGACGTCCTCGTCCTTCAGGTGCTGCCCCACTTTCAGCCAAAGTGATTTCAGACCAACAACAGCTCGCAAATCGCTTTAGCGAACTCAAAATTATTCCAAACAGCATTGACATCAAACAGGCTGTTTGGACGGCTAAATAGTATTTGAATTTTTTTAAGGATGCATGATATGAAAATCTTCTGGTTTATTCCCACTCACGGTGACAGTCGTTATTTAGGAACCAGCAAAGGCGCGCGACAAGTCGATCATGCCTACATGAAACAAATTGCTGTTGCAGTCGATAATCTGGGTTATGAAGGTGTGCTCATCCCGACTGGTCGTTCATGCGAAGATCCATGGATCACGGCGGCAAGCCTCATTGATGCCACTAAAAATCTAAAGTTTTTGGTTGCTTTGCGTCCAGGTGTAACCACACCTGCCCTTGCAGCGCGTATGGCAGCTACGTTTGACCGTTTATCCAATGGCCGTGTTCTACTCAACCTCGTTACGGGTGGAGACGAACAAGAATTAAAAGGTGATGGTTTATATGAAGACCATGCCACGCGTTATCAAACAGCAGCTGAATACACCACGATTTGGCGTGAAATTTTAAAGCGCTCACACACAGGGGAATCTTTTACATTTCATGGCGAACGCCTGAGTGTTGATGATGCCAAACTGCTTTATCCACCTATTCAAGCGCCCTATCCACCCCTATGGTTTGGTGGCTCTTCCGAAGACGCCATCGAATTGGCAGCTGAGCAAGTCGATACCTATTTAACCTGGGGTGAACCACCTGCTGCGGTGAAAGAAAAAATTGCTGTCGTTAAAGCACGGGCAGAAGCCAAAGGACGTCAGTTAAATTATGGTATTCGCTTACATGTGATTGTTCGTGAAACTGCAGAACAAGCATGGCAAGCAGCCAATGAATTGATTCAATATGTGGATGACGCAACCATCGCTGCCGCTCAAAAGAAATTTAAACAAATGGATTCTGTCGGTCAGCGTCGCATGGCAGAACTACATAATGGTGATCGTAGCAAGCTTGAGGTTTCTCCAAACCTTTGGGCGGGCGTTGGCTTAGTTCGTGGTGGTGCGGGTACAGCATTGGTGGGTGACCCACAAACGGTTGCAGATCGTATCCAAGAATATGCTGAATTGGGGATCAATACTTTTATCTTTTCTGGCTACCCACATTTGGAAGAATCGATTCGTTTTGCCGAGCTGGTATTCCCCTTGCTTCCATTGGAAACACGTAAAAAACTCACCCAACCAAATTTAACTGGACCATTTGGAGAAATTGTAGCCAACAACTATACACCCGAGGAAAATAAAAAGCCCTTAAAGGAGTTCGCATGAATGCCATAGTCAAGCGAAGTCCTACCAAGGAAAGTCATGTCGTTTCACGTGGAACAAAGCAATTGGGGCAGCGTTTGCTGCCTTGGATTGTTCCGATTTTATTGATTGTCATTTGGCAAGTCGCCTCGAAAACGGGCTGGCTTGAAAGTCGTGTCCTTCCTGCTCCAACAGCAGTGGTATCAGCTTTTTGGACATTATTGATCAGCGGTGAACTCTGGCAACATGTCAAAGTGAGTGCAGGTCGTGCCTTGCTCGGGCTATTGGTAGGGGGCGGTTTAGGTTTGATTTTAGGCTTGCTCAACGGCTCTTCAAAAGTTGCGTCAAACCTGCTGGATACGACCTTGCAAATGATTCGAAATATTCCTGCTTTAGCACTCATTCCACTTGTGATTTTATGGTTCGGTATTGATGAATCAGCAAAGTTGTTTTTGGTGGCAGTTGGGGTATTTTTTCCTATTTATATCAATACTTATCATGGCATTCGCTCAGTTGATCCTCAATTGATTGAGATGGGGAAAAGCTATGGTTTAAACCAATGGCAATTATATAAAGAAATTATTTTACCTGGTGCAATGCCATCTATTCTGGTTGGTTTACGTTTTTCATTGGGCTTAGTTTGGGTATTACTTATTGTTGCAGAAACCATTTCTGCTCAATCTGGAATTGGTTATATGACCATGAATGCCCGTGAGTTTTTACAGACAGACATCGTCCTCGTCGGTATTTTACTGTATGCCCTTTTGGGTAAGCTTGCCGATGTCTTCGCACAATTCTTAGAAAAATATCTATTGCGTTGGCACGCAGGTTATCAAAAATAGGAGCTTGAAATGACCGATTTAAGCATAAGCCAATACGCCAATGATCTTCTTCCAAGCCCAGAGGCAATTGAACAAGACCAGGCAAAAATTGGTGCAGAAATTTTGATTGAACAGCTGCATAAATACTATGGTGAAGTTAAAGTTCTCGAAGATCTAGACTTGCACATTGAAGCGGGTGAGTTCGTTGCAATCGTCGGACGCAGTGGTTGCGGTAAAAGTACTCTATTGCGTTTAATTGCGGATTTAGAACAACCCAGTTACGGTGAAATCAAATTTAAGTCTTTGCTGAATTTTCGTGAAGGTATTATCGCAGATGATATTCGGGTGATGTTTCAGGACCCACGCCTTTTACCATGGAAAAACATTTTAAAAAATGTGCAATTGGGTCTCGCCAAAGATCAATTTCCCAAAGCTGAGCAACTACTCGAAAAAGTCGGGTTAAAGGAAAAGTCAGGATTATGGCCTTCACAGCTTTCAGGTGGACAACGTCAAAGAACGGCACTTGCACGTGCGCTGTCGCATACACCATGCGTGTTGCTGCTGGATGAACCTTTGGGAGCTCTGGATGCATTAACACGTCTAGAAATGCAAAACTTGATCGAAAAACTGTGGCTGGAACAAGGATTTACCACCATTTTAGTCACCCATGATGTTAGCGAGGCTGTGCAATTGGCGGACCGTATTATTCTTTTGGATAAAGGTCATATCGCACAACAGTTTCAAGTTGAATTAGCCCGCCCACGTCAAAAAGGAGTTGTGTTTGCTGAACTTGAACAGCAAGTGCTGGCTGCTGTGTTGGCGACTTAAAAACATAGCACACTGAGGATTTATCTATAAAATATAAGGGCATAAAGTTTCTTGCCCTTATTCCAGCTTGAATCCTGTATTTTTATCAATATGTCGAAGTTTCATCCATTTTTATCGACTAAAACTTCATTATTAAATAAATAAAATCATCCATAGAGATTTTTCATTCAAATATAATCGGATGCTTTTAAATCAAAATGACTTTCTTAAATTAAAATTAAATAACAGCATTCTTGGTTCATTTATTTTGTAAGTGACTCAAAAAATAGTCTTATACTAAAAAATGTCACAAAATTTAAATAATAAGCCATAACTGACATAATTTTTATATTGGTTTTGCTCTAGTTTAGTGCAAATTTAGATAATAGTGAATTGCGATTGATTTAATAATAAAACTTCATAATTATTTATCAGAAATATACCAAAATAATGTTGCTTTCTGTGCACAAATCAAACATTTTACCGTACAATTTAATAATCATTTATTTGATTTAAAGATGCGATGGAACAAAAAAAGAGTGCTCAAAAACGGCAGCAGTTACTTAGTGCTGCACTTGATGTATTTTCTGTCTATGGTTTCAACGGTGCAAGCCTAGACGAAATTGCGCAGTTAGCAGATATGCATAAGTCGAATATTTTCTATTATTATGAAAATAAAGAAGCCTTATACGTTGAAGTACTGACAACGGTCATGCAGAAATGGTTAGCACCATTACAATCGCTTGAATCAGAATTGGAACCAGCTGAAGCTTTGTCACATTACATTATGACAAAGATTGAAATCTCAAGAACTCAGCCCAAAGCTTCTAAGCTTTTTGCCTTAGAAGTGATTCAAGGTGCGCCACATATTTTATCCATTCTCAAAGGTCCGCTTAAAAAGTTATTTAAACGCAAAGCAAAGGTCATTTTGAATTGGCAAACTCAAGGTAAAATCTCAGATCAAATCGATGCTGAATTACTGATTATCAATATTTGGGCATTGACTCAAAACTATGCTGATTTCAGTACTCAAATCGAAATGGTTACAGGTAAAACTTTACGTAATAAAAGTATGTGTCAACGTGCAATCGAACATACAATCCATATGACTTTATATGGTGTATTACCGCGCAATTAATCATCCAATATAACAATATTGGTTATTTTGGCAAACGACCATAGTCCCCTATGGTCGCCTAAACTTAAATTGAAATTCTGATGATATTCAATTTGCTGTTTTTCTAATCTAGAGACTGATAAAGTTTTAATAATTTCTGCGCGCCTAATAATAAATTTTCTTCCCAATCTAAATGCGCAGTATCATTGGCACCATCGCTAATATACTTCACGGAAATCAATCGCACACCGAGCTTTTTACATACTTTCGCCAATGCATAACCTTCCATATCAACTAAATCACAATTGACCTTCGGCTGTCCTGTTTCAAAACTATCCCCTGTACCACAGATGCCTTGTAACAAATCAGGAAAATAACTGTCTAAATGAATTTCTTGAGGAAAATGCTGGTCCATTGGCGTGACACCCACTTCAAAGCCAAGAGGAGAAACATCCATATCTCGCTGTACAAAGGTTTTTACTTCGATCAATTCATGAGCATTAAAAGTTGAGCTTCCTGCACTACCAAGATTCAATATAGTTTTACAACCTGTCTTTTGAATGACGTCATAAGCCGTGAATGCTGCATTGATCTTTCCAATTCCACTATAATGGATGGCAATCCCTGCTTGTTCAAATAAACCTTTAGATTCATTGGGTAAAGCCATGATTAATGCTAAATTATCTTTCATTACTATTCAAAATTAAAATTTTACTTATTAAAATTGAATTTTTATTCCAGATCAATTTAATTCTTTTTTTAAACCTTCTGCCCCTCACATTCAATTTAAAATCATATACAAATCACTACGATACTCTACAGTTTGATTGTCCATAATGATCAAATACATAAATAGAGACGACAATAAATGAATATTCAAATCATTGTGGGTAGTATCCGAGAAGGTCGTGTTGCAATCAAAGTTGCAGAATGGCTACTCAAAACAATTAATCAACTTGAATTTAGTACCTTAAATGTTGAAATCGTAGATTTAAAAGAGTGGGATCTGCCTTTCTTTGCAGGAAAAAACTCACCTGCTTCAGGTATTTATGACCAACCCAAACAGCAGGAGTGGGCAAAAAAAGTCGCTTCAGGCGATGCCTTTATTTTTATTACCCCAGAGTATAATCATGGATACAGTCCTGTACTGAAAAATGCAATTGACTATGTATACAAGGAATGGCAAAGCAAACCCGCTGCATTTGTCAGTTATGGTGGAACGAATGGCTCACGTTCGATTGACCAAATTAAACAGGTGTGTGCTTTTATTGGCATGATTGACTCCAATGCAGTCATCGAAATTCGCGATATTGGTCAACGTGGTAAGACCGAAGTATTTGAAGGCAATGAATTTGATAATAAAGCCGTAAAATCCGTAGTCAATAAATTGATTCAATATGCCAATGTCTAAGTGATTGTTGTACGTTTTGGCTTACATCGCTTGTTTAATTTTACGACTTGGTTGATCTAAAGAATTTATCTATTCTATCGTCATAGGGAACAGGAAGTTTCCCAGACACAAAATAACAATAATCGGTCTGAGCATCAGGAAGTGAGGTAGAACAGGAGTTTACCTAACGAACCAATACGAAAAAGCCCCGTCAGGATGATGGGGCTTTTTTTATATATAAT
>NZ_JAPKMY010000014.1:0-64118 GCF_026344175.1 Acinetobacter nematophilus | reverse complement strand
TCGTCAGTGATAAATATAACGCAATAAACACCTAACAACTTAACCCTCTAAGCTAAGTTCGTTTGCTGTATCGCGTCGGGATGAGCTCATTATAGGGCAATTTCTTACACACGCAAGTGCTTTTAACTGATTGTTTTATTGAGTGTTGTATTTTTATGCACTATTTTGGTTCATTTTTAGGCTTATTATAGCGTAAGCTTTTAATATTAAAGCAGAAATATGAACATAATATTTCTGCTTTATTTTTTAACTATTTTTTGACATTGCTTTTTATGGTTTGAATACTGATGATTTTTACAGCTTGTTTAGGGACATCTTGATACATCCCTACTGTTGTTGTTGGGGTTTGCACTATTTTATCGACAATATCGAGTCCCTGAGTGACTTTACCAAATACAGCATAACCAGGATTGCCGGCAGATCTATTCAAGAAATCGTTATTTGCCACATTAATAAAGAATTGACTGGTTGCTGAATTCGGCGCATTGGTTCTTGCCATCGCCAAAGTACCTCGAAGGTTCTTTAAGCCATTACTCGATTCATTTTGAATTGGCGGTTGAGTTGCCTTCTCTTTCATGCTGCTATCAAAACCACCACCTTGAATCATGAAACCAGGAATAACTCGATGGAAAATGGTGCCATTGTAAAATTGACTATTCACATAGTTCTTAAAATTTTTGACGGAAACGGGGGCTTGATCATCATATAGTTCTATATTGATGTTGCCTAAGTTGGTTTTGATTTGCATATCTGTGTTGGCAAATACGGGTTGCATGAGAACACTCAAAGCAACGCCCATACCGATTTTTTTCATCATTGGCTTTTCCCTTAAACTGTTTTGATTCATTTGCGCTTATATTAGTGTGCTTTTATAGGATTGAAAAATAACATTACAGCACATTTACTATTACTCTACATTTATCAGTGCTGAGAAAACTGAAAATTGAATTATTTAAATGAACTCACTATTTTTATATACCTAAGCTTAACCATTGATACGTAATTTTCTTCACCTTTCCATTTTGGTTATTTTTTAACCACCAACAATGGTTTCACGTGAAACAATCGTTAGTGGTCATAAATATATAATCGACCTTATTGTTTATCCCAAAATTTACGAAACTCTTTACTCATTTCAACGACGTATTTTTTTGCTTTTCTTGATACTGGGGTTAGGTTAATAAAACCGTGAGTTTGATCTTCATAATCATGATAATGGACTTTGACACCATTTTGTCTAAGTTTGTAGGCATAAATTTTACCTTCATCATGTAATACATCATGCCCTGCTGTGACCACAAAGGCTGGTGCAAGTTTCTTGAGAGGACCATTGGTTGGTGAAATGATTGGATCATCCAAGGCTACATTAAAACGTGTGACATAATAGTCCGTCACATAGTCAATATCAGATCCTGTTAAAACCAAGCCATCTTTATATGCAAAGAAAGACGGATGTCGACTCTTAAAATCAACTGCAGGATAAATTAAAAATTGAGCTTGGGGGGCATAGACTGAATTTACTGTCCGTTGTGCCACGACTGCACTAATATTGCCTCCAGCACTGTCTCCTCCCACCGCAATACGATTTTTTAGAATTTTAAATTGACGGCGATTTTGATAGACCCAAGCCAAAGCATCTTCACATGACTGGATCAGTTCGCGGGGTCCAACTTCTGGAGCAAGTGGATATTCAATACTCAATACTTGAACTTTTGCATGTGCTGCGATTAATCGACACACTTCATCATGTGTATCAACACTCCCCACAACAAAACCACCCCCATGATAGAAAACAAGCATTGGTAATTTTTTATTGGGTGCTGGATGATAGTGGCGGGCATAAACACTACCACTTTGTAAGGGCAAACGAATATCTTCTACAAACTGGACATGGGTAGGTTTATTGATAATAGATTGCATTTGTGATTCAAACTGCTTTCTAGAACGTTCTACATTTTCACCAATAAAGCCTACTTTACCTTGCTTGAGTTGAACAGCCATTAAACATTTAGTAAAACTGTCCAATTGAGGAAATTGATAAGGATATCCTAATAACTTACTTAAAGACTCTTGAGCAAATGTTGGCAAACGATCTACAGCACGTCCTGCTGAACCTTGCCCCTTTTCGACTAAATCATGAATATTACGTTGAAAAGCAACCATTATGTTTCTTCCTTAAATGTCCAAATTCTTCATATTTTCTACATGATCAGGAATTGACTGACTATAATCTTATATAAGTCTTGTCATCGATATACAAATATAAATTTTAAATACGCTAATCTGACTTAAATGACTTGTCATTGACTATTTTGCTATATCTCAGTTTTTTTTTGCTATTTTGCTTATTACACGGAGACAACTTATGGCTATCAAAGCATTGTTTGTTTCACTCATGACATCTATTCTTGCAGTGGGTTGCGTTGCTTTTCCTGATGAAGGTTATGATGCACGTGGTTATGGACAGCCGATCTATCGTGATTATGGCTATGATTCAAGATATGACCGTCAACGTTGGGAACGTGAGCGTGCTTATCGTATACAGCAAATGCGCTTGGAACAAGAACGGCGCCAAGCTCAACATGATCGACAACGTTGGCAATATGAACAAGCCAAACGTGATCAAATCAGAAAACAGCAATGGGAACAACGCCGACAAGACTGGAACAATAAATCTAATCATGAACGTCGTTGGGACAACAGAGCTGATTCAAAACAATGGCAACAGCGTGACCGCCAAAATCAACGCGATAAAAAACGTAATGATCGTCGAGGTCGTGAGTTTGATCGAGATTAAGAGGCTCATCCCTGATGGGTTTCAGCGTCATTTTAGCAAATGATTTAAAAATCAAAAAATACAAAGCATGGTTTTACAACGCCATTTATAGGTTCATGCTGCGATTCCCTCTATTCAAAAAATTTGTCATTTAAGTCATTGTGATTTCATTCATTTCAGGCAATGATTTATATGACATCACAGGATGATTAAATCCAAACTATAACCATGGATATGAATGATTTGAGTGGAATATTTGATTGCGTCATCAATCATCTCCATAATTAAATTCTTGATGTAAAAAGTCCATATTGATTGGACATGAATAATATTGATCATGGAAAGGAAAAAAATAATGAAATGGTCTCATGCCCTCATTGTTGCTACAGGTCTTTTGGCTGCCGCGTCTACAACCCAAGCCAAACAAGTCATGTGCGTTTTTGACTTGGTTGGTAAAAACGGTGACGTTTTTACCTTAATGAAAGATTATCAACTTGCAGCGAAAAACTGGGGTGCTGATCTTGAATTAAAAGTAAATTCGAATGAAGCTGTCATTGCTGAGGATTTTAAAGCGGGTAAGTGTGATGCTGTCAGTATTACAGGAATGCGCGGTCGTCAATTCAACAACTTTACAGGTTCTTTGGATGCGATTGGGGCGATTCCCAACCTCAATCTCGCTGTAAAGATCATGCAAGGCTTAGCCAATCCAAACTTTGCCAAATACATGACCAACGGAAAATACGAAGTGGTCGGAGTGATTCCGGTTGGTGATGCTTTCCTGATGGTCAATGACCGTAATATCAATACTGTTGCCAAAGCTGCCGGTAAAAAAATCGCAGTTCTTGACTACGACCAAGCCCAAAAAATCATGGTTCAACAAATTGGTGCTCAAGCTGTTAGTGCTGATGTCACCAATTTTGGTAGTAAGTTTAACAATGGTCAAGTAGATATTATCGGTGCACCAGCTGCTGTATTTAAGCCATTGGAGTTACATAAAGGTTTAGGCAGTAAAGGTGCCATTGTCAATTATCCGCTTTTACAGGTGACTGGAAATATTATTATTCGCCCTGATAAATTCCCGGCAGGTTATGGTCAAAAGTCTCGTGATTGGATTAAAACCCAGCTTCCTCGTGCCAACAGCATTATTGGTAAGATGAAGGCAGATATTCCTGCTAAATACTGGATGCAGGTTCCTGAAGGCGATAAACCCGGGTATCAAAAGTTAATGCGTGAGTCGCGTATCAGCCTAACCAAGCAAGGTGTTTACAACAAGCAGATGATGAAAATTCTTTGGCAGTTCCGTTGTAAAAATGACCCTAAAAACTTTGAATGTGCACTTCAAGATGAGAACTATAAATAATTCCAAATTAAATCCGATAAATTTAGTCTGAATTTACTTTAAAGTTCACTCACTGACCATATATTGAGTATGTTATACTGAATATATGGTCTTTTTGTTTAAGCCATTCGAAATATGAGGAACAATATCATGACCGCCCAAGCACTTGAGCTGACCGACAATGCTGCAAATAAAGTTCGCCAACTTCGTGATAGCGAAGGTAATCAAGATTTGATGTTACGTGTTTATGTAACGGGTGGCGGCTGTTCTGGTTTTTCTTATGGATTCAATTTTGCTGAAAGTATGAATGAAGATGATGCAGAATTTATCAACGGCGATGTAAAAATGTTGGTTGACTCGTTGAGTTACCAATATCTTGTTGGCTCTAAAGTAGACTATGTTGAAGGTTTAGAGGGCTCGCGCTTTATTGTTGATAATCCGAATGCAACAACAACATGTGGTTGTGGTTCATCCTTTTCAATCTAGTCGAAGAAGCTCTTCAATATTGAATCAAACTGCCCTCTTTTTAGAGGGCAGTTTGATTTTGAACGATATCAACGTTAAATAGTTTCTAAAATATACTGACTTAATGCTTTGGCATTTTGAACGGGAATCCAATGGGTTGCATCCATAATGATTTCTTTATAAGGTGCAGCAATATAACGATGATTCAATTCGACACTTTTTGCACTTACTGCCGAGTCATGTTTGCCCCAAATAAATAAAGTTGGAACACGAATAGGTTGAGTAAGATTACGATTTGAACTAAATGGAAGTCCTCGATACCAATTTAATGCATAACTTAAACGCTGTTCAGCCACCATGTCTTGTTGAAAATCTTCAAGCTGTTTTGCAGTCATTCCTGAATCTTTTAACAGCCCCAATCCTAATTTAGGGATCTTTTCAAACAATAATTCTGGAATTTTGGGCAGTTGGAATAATCCAATATAATAGGATTTTAAGAGTTGATTACTGCTCAGCATCGCCCGCATAAATGCTGCTTTATGTGGAACAGAAACCGTAATAAGATGTTTAATTTTTTCAGGATAGTGCTGTGCAACCTCCCAAGCCACCACAGCACCCCAGTCATGTCCGACCAGATATACAGGTTGTTGGATGATTTCCAATAAAGCATTTACGTCTTCTACCAACGCGGAACTTCGATAATCTCGACGATTTTCTGGCTGTGCGCCAAGACTGTATCCACGTTGATTGATGGCAAAAGTTCGATAGCCTTGCTGATTTAAAATTGCAGCAGTTTCGGCCCAACTTTTATTGGTTTCAGGAAAACCATGTAATAAAACAAAAATCTGTCCGTCTAAAGGACCTGAATCAATCACATCAAAGGTTAAACCTACTCTTTGAAAAGATTCAATACGTTGTTTTCCTATTGCTAAACTCATGGGCATCTCAAATTTTATTTTTACTGATCTTGAAAGTTTGGGCATGATTTTTTAACAGCAGTAAAGGACATTCTTCACGCTAAACAGGTCGATCATTGTTCGACAGAAATTCTTTTTTACGATCATCTACAGATAAATGATGCTTAAACTTACAGTTAATTTTTGAAAACATTGACATAGAACAGAATTTTTTGCTCTGAATCTCATATCAGTAAGGCGAAGCGCTCACCTTACTGATGATAAACCTCAAACAGCAGTAATCGTTCCCAAGATACGATAATCTTTTGCACCCGTCACTGCAGGTAAATTTCCGCTCAACTGCTGATCAAACCGCATTGCTAACCAAGCAAAAGCTGTTGCTTCCACCCATGTTGGGGCTAAACCCAAGGCAGAGGTCGATTGCACAGACCAATTGTGTTTACGCAGACGCCAGCGAAGTTGTTCTAACAAATGCGAATTATAGGCACCGCCACCGCAAACATAAACCTCACCAGTATCTAAAGGTGAACGATAAATGGCTTTTTTAATTGCACGCGTGGTCAGTTTCATTAATGTCGCTTGGACATTTTCAGGGGTATCTTCTAATTCATCATATTCTAAACCATTACGCCAATCTGAGATTTGTTCATCCAGCCACTCCAGATTGAAGTCTTCACGCCCCGTACTTTTAGGGGGTTCTTTAGAAAAATACTCATGTGACTGTAAACGATCTAATAGAGAACGGATCGGCTGACCATAGGCTGCCCAATTACCATTTTCATCATAAGGCTGCCCTGTATAACGATGGCACCATGCATCCATCAAGATATTGGCAGGGCCCGTATCAAAACCATAAACCCCTTGTTGGTCGCCCGCAGGCAGCATACTGACATTGGCAATCCCGCCCAAATTCAGAATCACTCGATGAATGCTCTCATGTTGGAACAATGCCTGATGAAATGCAGGAACCAATGGTGCACCTTGCCCACCTGCTGCCATATCTCGACGTCTAAAATCTGAAATTACAGGTATTTGAGTAATTTCAGTGATGATATTGGGATCACCAATTTGTAAGGTAAAGCCATGCTCTGGACGATGTCGAATCGTCTGCCCATGTGAGCCAATTGCTTTGATTTGGCTTCGATCAAGGTTATTTTCTTGTATCAGCTGGTTAATACCATTTCCAATCATAGTTGCAAGCGCCACATCTGCCTTACCCATTCGGTCGATTTCATTATCGTTGGGTAAGGTCAATGCCATCAATTCATCTCTTAAATCAGGATCAAAAGAGACAGTTAGTGTGGCATGAACATGTAAAGGATCAAATGAAGCTGCAACAAAATCGACGCCGTCCATGCTGGTTCCAGTCATTACGCCAATATAGATTGTTGTCATGAGATATTCTTCGCCTGCATTATGCTGAAAAAATGTTAGTATATCGCACAAATAGTCTAACTGAAGTATTTGGGTTTTTGTAATGTCAAATTTCCTGCCGGCTGAAGAACAACTTGCCCTCATTCGCCGAGGCACTCACGAAATTATTTCTGAAGAAGATCTTCTGAAGAAACTGAAAGAAAATCGTCCTTTAAAAATTAAAGCAGGATTTGATCCAACTGCACCAGATTTACATTTGGGTCATACGGTTTTAATTAATAAATTAAAAGTATTTCAAGATCTTGGACATGATGTCACATTCTTGATTGGCGACTATACCGCCATGATTGGTGATCCAACAGGTAAAAGTGCAACTCGTCCTCCACTTTCACGTGACCAAGTTCTTGAAAATGCAAAAACGTATCAAGAACAAGTATTTAAGATTCTTGATCCAAATAAAACCAAAGTTCGTTTTAACTCTGAATGGTTTGCAACAAAAACTGCTGCTGATCTCATTCAATTGGCTTCGCAACAGACTGTGGCACGTATGTTAGAACGTGATGATTTTACAAAACGTTATAACAGTCATCAACCTATCGCGATTCATGAGTTCTTGTATCCATTGGTTCAAGGTTATGATTCAATCGCGCTTGAAGCCGATGTAGAACTTGGTGGAACAGACCAAACATTTAACCTGCTGATGGGGCGTACACTGCAAGGGCGCTATGATCAAGAAGCTCAAGTATGTATCACTGTTCCTATTCTTGAAGGTTTAGATGGTGTCAATAAGATGTCTAAATCATTAGGCAATTATATTGGCGTATTTGATGCTCCTGGCGCAATGTACCAAAAAGTGCTCTCTATGCCTGACAGCTTGATTGAACGCTATTTTGAATTGCTTAGCTTTAAGTCTATGGATGACATTGAAGTTCTTCTCAAAGAAATGGCTGAAGGACGTAACCCTCAGGAGATCAAGAAAATTCTTGCACTTGAGCTGGTTGAAAGATTCCACGGTGCTGAAGCTGCTGAACACGCACACAAAGGTGCGGGCAACTTAATCACTGAAGGTGAATTGCCAGAAGGTACGCCTGAAGTGACAATTTCACGTGGAGAATACAATGGAGAAATTTCGATTGTTTCTATCTTGCGTGCTGCTGGTTTAACTAAAAACTCGGCACAATCTAAAGATGCTGTTTCACGTGGAGCCGTTAAGGTTGATTGGCAAGTTGTCGATGCCAGCTTTACGGTAAAAGAAAATGTTACGCTCGTGATTCAAGCCAGCAAGAAAGCCATTGCCAAAGTGACTTTCACTGACTGAGTAATCACTGTTAAAATTGCTATAAAAGAAAAGCCATCAATATTGATGGCTTTTTTGTCACAATCATCAAATACTATTCTCCGGCAAGAGAACATTCAAAATTGGTACGGTCAACGGTACAACGTGCCCTTTTCAGGACAGACATCATTATTGGATCATAGATTCCCCTCTTGGTGAGTTCAATACGCCCATCTCTCAACAATTTTTGATAACGCAGTGCATCATCCTTGGTTACATTTAATTTATATTTTGCAGGAATTTCAGCTTCCATCTTTTCTATTTTTTTAAAGGAACTGGTCAATTGTTTAACAGACCATTCTCGTGACTTGATACCGAACCCATCTGGAAACTGATCTGGCTTGATAATTAAATCCGCCGTGACATTGACTACAGGGTACGTAAACATCGCTCCATTTGTACCTAAACCTTTATAAATTTCTAAAGGTTTATAAGCATAGGCAGGTGAAGCAATTGCGTCTACCTCACCATCATTAAATTTTTTAACAAAATTAAAAATATCTGAGGGCACACCAATTGATCCTACACGTTCAACTGCTATTTTTTGTGCAACGTCATAATGCAGATAAGCAAACTTTTTGCCTTTGCCTTTTTCCAAGGTATTCATAGAACGATCCCTGACAAAAATATAGGCTATTCCAATAGGTGTAATAGCAGCCAGTTCATATTTAACGCCATTTTTTTCAGAGATCAATCTTTTTGCATTTCGCTTATCCAAGGCGAAAGTGATGGCTTTTTGTGCAATCGCATTATTTGGTACACCACCTAAAGCGTCAATTGAACCCCCAAATTTATTATACTCACGCGAGCGCATTGTGGTCATTGCAGCAGCATCACATTTATTGGTCTTAAAATTTTTATCTACCATTTCTTCTGACTGATATACCGTTAAATTGACGTCTGCCCCCCATGCTTTTGATGCCAAAGCCCATTCTTCCATCAATTTATAAGACTCACCCGCCTTCCCCAGTAAATCAAAGACACAAACATTTTGCTTGGCTTGTGTCCAAGTTGACAGAAAAATAGAAACAATAAGAAGTAAATATTTAGCCTTATTCATCATCTAAACTTCCATATTCATTTACAGACAAATTGAAATTTATGTAAGCAATTCAATCCATAATAAATTGCTTCAATACACACTTAATAAATAATAATGTGATACATACTACACAAAAACTCATCATTTTTATCATTTTTTGATCGGAAAGTCGCGGTTAGTGTTGTTTTCAAAATAAAATCATTTAAAATTCAATTATCAATATCAAATATATAATGTTTAAAATTATTAAAATTTACTAAAAAATAAAAATTTCACTGTTGCAAATAAAGCATCGCAAAGATTTATGCCTCAGATTCACTCCACTTTTTTTGCTATTTGTAACCTTAAAACAAATTTGTTATCGGTTTTGTTCAATACATTTTTTGAACTCTGCGATTTATCCTTTAATATATCGCATCCAATATGCAACAGTCAGTTTCTTATGATTCAGTTAGATCAACTTTCAATTCGTCGCGGTGGACGCATTTTATTTCAAAAAGCGTCTATGCAACTCCATCCTGGTTGGAAAATTGGTTTAACAGGTGTCAATGGTGCAGGTAAGTCCACCCTATTCTCTGCATTACTCGGTGGTATTGAATCCGACAGTGGTAGTTTGACTCGACCAAATATTTGGACTGTTGCTCATATGGCACAAGAAATCAAAGCCTTAGATATGAAAGCGATTGATTTTGTGTTGTCTGGCGATGAAGAATATTGGCAAATTCAAGATCAATTAAATCATCCAGAAAATCTAAGTAATGATGAGCTGGCACATCTATACAGCCGATTCGACGAAATTCATGGCTATACGGCTCCCTCTAAAGCATCACAACTCATGGCTGGATTAGGATTTTTTGAACATCAATCCGAACTTTTAGTGTCTAGCTTTTCAGGTGGGTGGCGTATGCGCTTAAATCTGGCGCGTACATTGATGAGTCGTTCAGATTTACTGTTACTCGATGAACCGACCAACCATCTAGATTTAGATGCAATTCTTTGGTTGGAAGATTGGTTAAAAGCATATGAAGGTACACTGGTTTTAATTTCGCATGACCGAGATTTCTTAGATGCCATTACGGATCATATTCTACATATTGAAAATCAGATCCTGACATTATATACAGGTAATTATTCTACCTTTGAAACCACGCGTGCTGAACGATTAGCACAGCAGCAACAGGCTTTTGAAAAACAACAAGAAGCCAAAGCACATCTGCAAAAATTTATTGACCGCTTTAAAGCTAAAGCGACCAAAGCACGACAAGCACAAAGTCGTATTAAACAATTGGAACGAATGCAGGAACTTGCCCCTGCCCATGTCGACAATCCATTTACGTTTAGTTTCCGTGAACCAAGCAAAATGAGTTCACCTTTACTTACATTGGAACATGCAGATATTGGTTATGGCGATAAATTGATTGTAACCAATGTAAATTTACAGATCACGCCAACCAGCCGTATCGGTTTACTGGGTATGAATGGTGCCGGCAAATCGACTTTGATTAAATCTCTAGTCGGAGATTTAGCGCTCCTTCAAGGGGTTCGTAAAGACTCTGAATTATTGAATATTGGATATTTTGCACAGCATCAAATGGATGCTTTAGACGGTAACGCAAGTCCAATGTTACAACTTGCACGAATCGCAGACCCAAAAATAAGCGAAGCGACGCTACGTTCATTTTTAGGTAGCTTTGGATTCAGCGGGGAACGCATGGACACCCCAAGTGAAAGTTTTTCAGGAGGTGAACGTGCCCGTCTGGCTTTAGCACTTATTGTTTGGTTACGTCCCAATGTGCTTATCCTTGATGAACCAACCAACCATTTAGATTTAGATATGCGTCATGCTTTAACTATGGCGCTACAAGATTTTGAAGGTGCTGTGGTACTGGTTTCACATGAACGTCAATTGATCGCTTCTGTATGTGATGAACTCATTTTAGTTCATGCCGGTCAAAGTAAAGAATTTGATGGTGATTTACAAGATTATGCAGCATGGTTACGTCAAGCACGTATCGACATGATGAAAAATGGGCAAAAACCAAGTGCGCCTATTCAATCTCAAGTTGTTGTAAAAACCAGCATCTCCAAACTTGATAAAGAAGCTCAACGTAAAGAAGCAGCACGCCAACGTGAACTGAGCCGCCCGATTCGTAAAAATATAGAAAAAATTGAAAGCCAAATCGGAAAAATTCAGCCTAGACTTGTTGAAATTGAGGAAGCTTTGGCAGATTCAGCACTTTATGAAGCAAATCGTAAGGATGATTTGCTTAAGTTAATGAATGAACAAACCGAACTCAAAACAAAGCTAGAACAAGCTGAAGAACAAATGTTAGAGCTCATGATGGAGCTTGAAACATTGGAAAGCTCTTTCGAATAGCCTTTTTTGAATCAGCTAGAGATGCGATGACTCAGCTCTAGCTTTATTCATAAAAAAATAAATAAATCAAAAACTTAAAATAAAAAATATTTTAACAGTGTGATAAGCATTTGACAAAATCTCTCATGATTTACTCAACCGACACCAACGATCACCAATTTTTATTTCCCTTCACTATTCTATTTGGATTTTCAACGTACAAAACCCTTTTTAATGCGTTCTTGATGCAGATTCAACATCAGTAAAGCATTTCTTCCTAGTTGATCTTTTTTGATACGGAAAATATCCAGTCTGTTTTATTGAATAATTTTTTGACTCAAGCCTTCTAAAATCCCTAAAAAACACATAACTTTTATTTATAATTAAAAAATCTATCGTGGAACATATTAAAATAACTAAATAATCACTCGTGACAGTATTTTCTACTAAATTTTGTTCAAATTTAAACTCTTCTGATCAGATAATTGTGGATAACTCAGATTTAATTCCTATTTTTTCCAATATTCATCCTGCATTTTTTAAGATTTTTTATCGTATTTTAAAATTAAAAATTGTACATTCTACAGTCAAGATTCGTTTTAAACCAAGAATTACCCACAGACTTATCAACAGTATTTTGATCAAGAATCAATCACAATTCAAGTATAAAATTTATCCATTCGTCGCTTTTTTAGTGTCCCTCTAATTAAAAAAAGCAAATTAAGTTGATCAAAAATAGTGAAAATTACACAATTTTGTTACATACAAACAATTTGTAATAAAACCACTATCGCTTGCTTAAAAAATTGATTTAATTATGAAAATGAATGATATGTAATAAAATGAACCAACTAGTTCACAATAATTATCAAAAAAATTAAAATAAATGGAGTAAATACTCTATTTTTTTCAAACAAAGCTGATTAATATTGCGCTTAAGGAAAGTTCCTCAAGATGAACAAATAGATCAGGACGAAAATATGAAAAAAATTGCATACGCTATTGCCGCTACTTCTTTGCTTGGAGTGAGCTCAGCATCTCAAGCTGCTATTAATGTTTGTGTATTCGACTTATTGGGTAAATCTGGTGAATCATTTCAGATGGCTCAAGAATGGGCATTGACAGCAAAAAGTTGGGGTGCAGATATTAATCTTATCCCTAAACAAGACGAAGCTGTTGCTGATAATGACTTTAAAGCAGGTAAATGTGATGGCGTGTTCATGACCGCGATGCGAGCACGTCAGTATAATAAATTTGTAGGTTCAATCGATTCAATTGGCGGTGTACCAAGTAATGCGATTGCACAAAAAGCCATTACTTTTGCTTTAGATGCACGTAATGCAGCAAAAATGACCACAACCTTAGGTGGTAAAAAATACGAAGTTGCAGGGATTGCCCCATTAGGTTCAGCATTTATTTTCGTTCGTGATAAAAACATCAACTCAATTGAAAAAGCTGCAGGTAAGAAATTTGCGGTATTGAGTTATGATAATGCTCAAAAAATACTGGTACAGCGTGTAGGCGCGCAAGCCGTACCATCAGATATCACCAACTTTGTTGCTAAATTCAACAATGGTCAGGTTGATATGGTTGGTGCACCTGCATATGCTTATAAACCACTTGAAATTCAAAAAGGTTTAGGTGCAAATGGAGCGATGTTTAACTTCCCTGTACTACAAGTAACCGCTGACTTTGTGATTCGCCCAGAGAAATTCCCAGCTGGCTTTGGTCAAAAATCTCGTGATTATTTTGTGAAAAACTTGCCAAAAAGTTTTGCAATGATCAACCGCTTGGAAGCAACCATTCCAGCAAAATACAAAATGAACTTAACTGCTGAAGATAAACTAAAATATCAAAAGTTAATGCGTGATGGTCGCTTAGAGCTAACTAAACAAGGTATTTATGATGCAGGTATGATGTCTGTATTGAAGAAAGCACGTTGTTCGGTAGATAAAGCAAACTTTGAATGTACACTTGGCGGTGAATAATACATTTAAGTAGCGACTTGTTTGAACTAAAAAACCAGTTTTTATGAACTGGTTTTTTTATGCCTAATTTTTGATTTAAATTTAAAAAAACATTTATTTAAATAAATATCGGTACAATAAAAAAAGGGAACAAACCAAAGTTTATTCCCTTTTTACAATGCATATCATCAATTAAGCATCAATATCAGCATTGAGTGCATTTTCTTCAATGAAAGCACGACGTGGTTCTACATCATCTCCCATCAAACATGCAAACATACGATCTGCCTCTATTGCATCATCAATGGTTACTTGGAGCATATTACGGTTTTCAGGATCCATTGTGGTTTCCCAAAGTTGTTCCGCATTCATCTCGCCCAAACCTTTATAACGTTGAATCATCATGCCGCGACGTGAATCGCTTAAGATGTGCTGCCAAACCTGATGGAAGTTTGAAACGTTAATTTTACGCTCACCTTTTTGCAAATAAGCGCCATCTTCTAACAGACTGAACCAGCTCTTCGAATTTTGCAATAAACGTTTGTATTCACTCGATGCGAGTAAACCTGCATCTAATAAATAACTGTGTGGCAAATTATGTACATAAACGGTGATGCGTGGGAAATAAATTGTCGTTTTACTTCCATCTGCATTTTCTTTATCAAATGCTTCCAAGCTCAATTCTGGACGCAGACTAGGCTGCATTGCTGCAATAGTAGATTGAAGTTTTTCAGCCCATTGCTGCACATAATCTTGCTCATGATGTTGATCAAGTTTGAATGCATCCAGACTCAACAAACCATCAAGCAAAGTCGCAGGATAACGTAGCGTTAAACGATTCAAGCTTTTTTGTGAAGTTTGATAATCTGAGATCACTTTTTCCAGTGCTACACCACGAATAGCAGGTGCATCAGCACTTACATGCAATTCCAATTCATCAATTGCATTTGAAATCAGATAAGTTTCAAGCGCTTCATCGTCTTTGATGTATTGTTCTTGTTTGCCTTTCTTCAATTTATACAAAGGAGGCTGTGCAATGTAGATATAACCACGTTCTACCAGCTCAGGCATTTGACGGAAGAAGAAAGTGAGCAATAAAGTACGAATATGTGAACCATCCACGTCCGCATCGGTCATGATAATGATTTTATGATAACGTAACTTGTCAGGATTATATTCTTCACGACCAATACCGCATCCTAATGCAGTAATCAATGTCCCGACTTCCTGAGATGAAATCATCTTATCGAATCGAGCACGTTCGACATTGAGAATTTTACCCTTCAGCGGAAGAATGGCTTGCATCTTACGATTACGCCCCTGCTTTGCAGAACCGCCCGCAGAGTCACCCTCGACCAAATAGAGTTCAGAAAGTGCAGGATCTTTTTCCTGGCAATCTGCCAATTTACCTGGCAAACCCGCAATATCAAGCGCGCTTTTACGACGGGTCATTTCACGTGCTTTACGAGCTGCATCACGCGCTCGTGCTGCATCAATGATCTTACCGGCAATCGATTTTGCTGCCTGAGGATTTTCCAACAGATATTCGGAGAAAGCCTTATTCATGGCTTGCTCTACCGCAGGTTTCACTTCACTGGATACCAATTTTTCCTTGGTTTGTGATGAAAACTTAGGATCTGGCACTTTCACTGAAACGATAGCTGTTAAGCCTTCACGAGCATCATCCCCCGTGACCGCAACTTTCTCTTTTTTAAGTAAGTTTTCATTTTCCATGTAGCTGTTCAAGCCACGTGTCAATGCTGCACGAAAACCAGCCAAATGCGTTCCACCATCTTTTTGTGGAATATTGTTGGTAAAGCAACGAACATTTTCCTGATAAGTATCATTCCACTGTAAAGCAACTTCAACACCAATCCCATTTTCAGCCTGGGTGGTAAAGTGGAAGATTTCATTGAGGTGGGTTTTACCTTGATTGATGTATTTTACAAATTCAGATAAGCCCCCTTCAAAATCGAAGACATGTTCTAAAGCAACACGTTCATCACGAAGGACAATACGGACTCCAGCGTTTAGGAAAGATAACTCCCGTAAACGACGCGCCAAAATATCAACATTAAAAATCGTTTGACTGAAGGTTTCTGCGCTTGGCCAGAAACGCACGGTTGTTCCTGTCGTTTCAATATCACCGATCACTTTCAATGGATATACAGGATCGCCATGTTTGTATTCTTGTTGGTGAATATGTCCAGCACGATGAATCGTTAATTCAAGTTTGCTTGAGAGTGCATTTACAACCGAAACACCAACACCATGCAAACCACCTGAAACTTTATAGCTGTTATCATCAAACTTACCGCCAGCGTGAAGAATGGTCAGAATCACTTCTGCTGCAGACACACCTTCCTCTGGATGGATATCTGTTGGAATACCACGTCCATTATCGGCAACACTTACCGACTCATCTTCGTGAATCGTTACCAAAATTTCATCACAATGACCTGCTAAGGCTTCATCAATCGCATTATCGACAACTTCGAAAACCATATGGTGTAAACCTGAACCATCATCAGTATCACCAATATACATACCAGGACGTTTACGAACCGCATCTAGACCACGTAATACTTTGATACTAGAGGAATCATAAGCCTTTTCATTGGTTTGTTCTGTCTGAGAAGCGATTTGATCTTCTGAACTCATGGTTTCTCCCTAGTGAAAAATAGGTCTTTCCAAAATTGGCTAAAATCTAAAATCATATTGCAACAACACTTACCTGACCTTGATCCACCTTGAATAACTGGTAGGAAATAGACAAATCAAGCAAATGCTTTTTTACTGATTCATGGTCTAAAGTGGTAATGAAAACTTGACTACCAAGCTGGCTCAATCGCTCAATTAAACGTTGTTGTGCACTTAAATCTAATTCTGCTGTTACATCATCTAATAATACCACAGTTTCCTTATTACAGGCATGTAACATGGCAATTTGTGAGAGTTTTAACGCCATTATGAGTAACTTTTTTTGCCCTCTGGACAGTACCACATCAGCATCTCCCATTGGAGTTTTCAGTCGGATGTCGGCACGGTGCGGACCATATTCAGTATAGCGGCGATCGACATCTTTTTGATGATATTGAATAAGGTCATTGGCTAAACCATGTTCCACATGGAACCCTGCACTATATTCCATTTCAATGCTTAAATCCGGGAGTAACTGTGCCAAATCTTCTTGTAAATATTCCTTCCACCGATCAACAATTTCAACGCGTTGAGAATGCAACATTTCACCATAATCGCCAAGCATTTTGTTCCACGGTTCCAAATCTTTCAAAGATAGATTGCGTTGTGATTTGAGCAATGTATTGCGTTGTTTTAAAGCTCGCGAATAATATTGCCATGCATGATAAAAATCCGGTTCCACGTGAAACATCAACCAGTCAAGCAATTGACGCCGTGGCTTGGCCCCATGGTCAATAATATCGGTACTGAGTGGATCAATCAGCTGCAAAGGTAGAATTTTAGCAAGCTGCCCTTGGGTTGCCACAGTGTCGCCATTGACCTTAATCAGTTGCTCACCACTTTGCAGCTTCTGCATACCAATCTTTTCAGTCAGGGACTGAGCAAATACAATGGCGTCAGCTTGATTATTTTGAATGTAATTTTTTGGGATATGGGTTCGAAAAGAACGTCCTGTTGCCAACAAATGAATCGCCTCTAAAATTGAGGTTTTACCGGATCCATTTTGTCCATAAAAAACATTAAACGGTTGCAACTCAAGGAGGGCAACCGTTTTTAGATTTCGAACACGCTGTATATTTAAACGCGTAATATGCATAACAAATGATTTAAAATTAAATCAATTAAACACGCATTGGCATGACAACATAAGTCTGATTGGATTGTGTTGGGTCTTGAACCAATACAGACTGATTTGCTTCAGACATTGTCATTGCAACATCTTCACCATCTAACACACTCAATACATCTAAAATATATTGTGCATTGAAAGACATTTCCAAAGGTGCATTGGCATATTGAATCGCTAGATCTTCAATCGCCTCGTCTTGCTCAGGGTTGTTTGCACGCAATTGCAAAGAATCTGCATTAAAGTTCAAAAATACGCCACGTAATTTTTCATTACTTAAAATCGCAACCCGTTGTAATGATTGCTTAAACACATCATGCGGGATATGAACCACTTTATCGCCACCACGTGGAATCACACGACGGTAGTCTGGGAACTTGCCATCGATTAATTTTGTCGTGAAACGTACAGTAATATCACCTTGCTCTTTATCACGGCTAGGTGTTTGAATGGTTACATTCAGCAGCTCACGACCGATCAATAAGGTCAATTGTTCATCTTCAATACTGAGAAGACGTTGTAATTCCCCTACAGCTTTACGTGGAACAATGGCTTGAACCAACTGCGTTGCAGTTGATGATGCCAAGGTTTCACACAGCGCTAAACGGTGACCATCAGTCGTCACGGCACGCAGTTGATTTTCATCAATTTCCAATAATGTTCCAGTCAGATAAAAACGCACATCTTGCACGGCCATTGCAAAAGAGGTTTTTTCAAATAAACGCTTCAATTCACGTTCAGTCACTTGAACTTGTGTGCCTTGACTATGTTCATTGGTCAATAGTGGATAATCTTCAGCAGGCAAAGTCCCCAAAACAAAGCGACTATTCCCTGATTTTAAAATACAGCGCTGATCTTCAGTAATCTGTAAATCAATCAATGCTGCCGTGGGTAAAGACTTACAGATATCCACCAATTTACGCGCAGGAACAGTGGTTACACCCGCTTGTAGACATGCACCTTCAGCTAAAGTTGTGCTGGCAACCAGTTCCACTTCCAAATCTGAACCAGTAATGGTAAGCGCTTGATTTGTAGCTTGAATTTTCACGTTTGAAAGAATATTCAAAGTATGGCGACGTTCAACAGCTCCAACCACATGGGATAAAACATTGAGTAAGCTCTCTTTCGCGATTTTCAAACGCACGGTGGAAATCCTCTAACTAAATTTGACAGAAAAGACAGATAATAAATTTTTTTAATGACGTACTATGCGGCAGTTTATGCCGCATTGCAAGCGTAAAATTTGTACAAATTTTAGCTTTGTAACAGGCGCATGAGGTTTTTATAATCCTCATTAAAAATTGGATCTTCATCACGCAAGCTCTGCACTTTTTCACAAGCATGCATGACTGTACTGTGATCACGGCCACCAAATGCCATACCGATTTCCGGGAAGCTATCCCCTGTTAATTCACGAGCCAAGCCCATAGCCAATTGGCGCGGTCGAGCGTATATGCGTGTTCTTTTGGGACCCACCAGCTCTTTCAGGGGAATACGGAAATACTCACTCACCACACGTTGAATATTTTCCGTACTGATGGTTCGTGCACGAATGGCTAAAACGTCTTTCAGTGATTCACGAACCACTTCCAAATCAATCGCTGCACCTTTAAATCGGGATATTGCTACAACTTTATTCAAGGCGCCTTCAAGCTCACGAACGTTGGCAACCACTTGTTGGGCAATAAATAATGCACAATTTCGGGGTAGATCAATACCGCTACTTTCAGCTTTTTTCAGCAAAATTTCGATGCGAGTTTCGATATCAGGAGGTTCTACACCAACAGACAATCCCCAAGAAAAACGTGAGACTAAACGAGGATCAAGTTCGGTCAACTCTTTTGGATAACGGTCCGAAGTTAAAATAATTTGTTTAGACTCATCTAATAAGGCATTGAATGTATAGAAAAATTCAACCAGACTGGCTTCTTTACCCGCCAATAGGTGAATATCATCCACCAACAATAAGTCCAAAGAACGACAATTCTTTTTAAATTCCTCAACCTTACCTTTCTGCAGAGAACTGACAAAGTCTTGAACAAAACTTTCGGCAGTCATATACATCACGCGCGCATTGGGTTTCGCCTGTAATAAAGCATTTCCAACCGCTTGCATCAAATGTGTTTTACCCAGACCTGTTGGACCATACAGAAATAGCGGATTATGCTGAGATTCACCCAACTGAGTCAAAACTTTACGACATGTTTCAGCAGCCATTTGGTTGGAGCGGCCTTCTACAAATAAAGCGAAATTAAATAATGGGTTAAGCTGTCTCTTTTTAACATTTTTTGCAGAAACAGCATCTTGCTCTTTGTCTTTTTTTAGTTTTGGCGATGCAACAGTCGGGCTTGCATGTTGTTCTAAAGCAGCAGTGGTTGTTGCCGGTTGTTCGGCAGCAGAGAGTATTGCACCCGGACGTGAATCAACCAAAATTTCAACTTTACGTACACGGCCTTCAGATAATTGCTCCGCCAAGATTGAAATCAGTTCTAGATGATGTTCTTGAATGTAGCGTGTCCAGTATGGATTAGGTGCATACAGTTTTAAAGTATCTTCAACTTCTTCTGCAACCAACGGACGAATCCACATGGCAAAGACATTATCAGAGAGCTCTTGTCGCAAGCGAGTTAAGCAGTCCGTCCAAAGCATGTGAAACTCCTCTATTCCATTTTAAATTCAAAAAACACGACATCCCCCTACCCTATAGATAAAGGGGTCGCCATTCTAACCAAGTTATCCACATCTGTCATGAACAATTCAAGCAAATTCGCTCAAAAAAGCAACCTTCTGTAAATAAATTTAAATTCAAAGCACTTGTGGATAAGGTTTTCCACATGCTGTGGATAAATTATCACATAAACTTATCCACAATCTATCAAATTAATAAAAACACAGATACCCACAACTTAAATATTGAATATTTATTGGAAAAAACCTGTTTTCCACAGAAATAATCAACACTAATAATAATAAATTTAAATTTTAAATTTGAATTTATTTATAAGAAGCCATGTTTTTGTGGATAACCTTCAAGTTATGAATTTAAATTCAAAACTAGCAGGTTTTTAAATTTAAAAATATGGAAACAAATTTAAAACTGGATGGAGTTATGGATAACTTTGAGGATATATCTGTTGGTAACTCTTATTTATACTATAAAATAATGAGTTATGTTGTGAATACTTTTTTTGTTGTTTTTATGGCTTGAAAGACAGTTAAAATTTCATGTGGGTAAAAATGCAACGAATATGAGCAAATATAGAAGAGATATGTGTATATTCATTGACAGCATAAAGAATGCACAATACAATCGCGAACCTTTAGAAAGATCAATTTTGGAGTTTCGATATGAAACGTACATTCCAACCATCTGAATTAAAGCGTAAGCGCGTTCATGGTTTCCGTGCTCGTATGGCTACTAAGGCTGGTCGTCAAGTATTAGCTCGCCGTCGTGCAAAAGGTCGTCACAGCTTAACTGTTTAATTCGTTAAACAGTTAATACACGACTTGGGTGTTATGTCTCTTTATAGTTTCAGTCCAGCGGTGAGAATCCACTGCGCTGCAGATTACAAAGGTGTATTTGATGGTGCGCTTTTTAAAGTGCATCAACCCCATTTTATATTCTTAGCAAAAGTGACCGAACAGCCTAAAAGCCGTTTGGGTATTGTTGTTGCTAAGAAAAAAGTGCGCCGTGCGCACGAAAGAAATCGAATAAAACGTTTAACGCGTGAAAGTTTTCGCTTAAATCAGCAAAATATTGATCTGTTGGATATTGTGGTCATGCCTAAAGTCGGTATAGAAGCAGTACCCAATGCTGAACTTTTTCAGCAGTTACAATTTGCTTGGCTAAAATTGCAACGCATCGTTAAAAAGCACCATAAAATAGCTCAATCTTCCCCTCAAAAATAGAGGAAACCAATGATTCGTTTATTGCATTGGTTGATTCGTTTCTATCAAATTGCGATTAGTCCTCTCATTGGACCCCGTTGTCGTTATATTCCGACTTGTTCTCAATATTCGTTAGAAGCAATCCATACGCACGGCGCAATGAAAGGTAGCTGGTTGGCTGCAAAACGCGTGTGCCGTTGCCATCCTTGGGGCGGGTATGGTTATGATCCCGTGCCAAAAAAAACAATTCGTTTTATTTCGTTTCAGCAAATAGATTCTCAAACGCTTCATGTTCCTGTACCCTTGCGTGAACGTTTATTGAACCAAAATCACTCTAACCACTTGGGGTAATAGATATGCAACAATGGGCCAGGTTTGCAATCCTTGGGGCCATGTTAGTCACCGCATATTTGCTTATTTTGGCTTGGCAAAAAGACTATGGTCATGATGCAACAAAAGCTGCGACTCCGCAGGCTGTTGTTGCGCATGATGTGTCTGCTGATTTGCCAAAAGGTCAAGCAAATTCGGCTTCTAGCGATGTTCCACAAGCAAATATAGCTGCTGCACAACAAAATACAGCTGCACCAGCCACAGCAAATCAACAATTGATTTCAGTACAAACTGATCTTTATCATCTTTGGATTAGCCCGAAAGGTGGTGATATCGTTCGTATTGAATTACTGAATCATGACAAGAGCAAAGACAGTGATCAGCCTTTTGTTATGCTTGAAAGTGATGCAAAGCGTACCTATGTTGCGCAATCTGGTTTAATTGGATTGAATGGTCCAGACAGTAAACCAGATCGCCCAAGCTATTCGTTTGAAAAAAATGCTTATACCCTTGCTGATGCTAAAGCCACCCAAGACAAAGAAGGTAAATCTTCTCAAGTCTTAACTGTTCCGATGGTATTTAAAACAGCGGATGGTGTTGAAATCATCAAAACGTTTAGCTTCAAACAAGGTCAATACCCAATTGATGTCAGCTATCAGGTTGTAAACCGTAGTACGCAAAATTGGCAAGGACAAATGTTTGGTCAGATTAAGCGTGATAACTCAGATGATCCAGGAAAAACCTCTCAAGGTATTTTCACACTTGGAACCTATTTGGGCGGCGCTTGGGGTACACCAGATGAGCATTATAACAAGCTAAAATTTGCGAATTTTACGGATGAAAAACTCAACACTGAAGCAAAAGGTGGTTGGGTTGCAATTGTTCAGCATTATTTTGTAAGTGCTTGGATGCCAGGTCACTTCGGTGGTCAGCAATACACGGCAAAATTGGAATCACGTAAATCAGCCGATGGTATGAATATCATTGGATTTACTTCACCAACCATTAATGTTCCAGCGGGTAAAGCCATGAGCATTGATGCAACTTTCTACTCTGGTCCAAAAATCCAGTCTGAATTGAAAGATTTAGCTGTAGGTTTAAACCAAACTGTAGACTATGGTTGGTTATGGCCAATTGCCAAATTATTATTTGCAGGTTTACAGTTCTTCCATAACCTGGTGGGTAACTGGGGTTGGTCAATCATTTTATTGACTGTATTGGTTAAACTTATTCTTTGGCCATTGTCGTCTAAGAGCTACCGTTCTATGGCAAAAATGCGTGTGATTGCACCAGAAATGCAACGCATGAAAGAAGAGTTTGGTGAAGACCGTATGCGTTTCTCTCAAGAAATGATGGCGCTTTACAAACGCGAGCAAGTCAATCCTTTGGCGGGTTGTTTACCTTTACTTTTACAAATGCCAATCTTCTTAGCATTGTACTGGGTACTGATGGAATCCGTAGAGCTTCGTCACGCACCTTGGATGCTTTGGATTCAAGACTTATCGGCAATGGATCCTTGGTTTATCCTTCCATTGATCATGGGGGTGACGATGTTTGTTCAACAAATGTTGAACCCGCAACCGACTGATCCTATGCAGGCTAAAGTCTTCAAAATCATGCCAATCATGTTTACAGTATTTATGCTGTTCTTCCCTGCCGGCTTGGTTTTATACTGGATTGTGAACAACTCGATCACGATCCTACAACAATGGTTTATCAATAAAAGTGTTGCGAAAGCCAAAGTTGAAAATGAAGTTGTTTAATCCTTAACGATTAAGCAATAGCTGAAAAAGTCCGCTTAAGATGGTAATCTTAGGCGGATTTTTTTATTGTCAAAGTTTGAGTAAATGTAGATGACTAACCCTGTAAACCAAACCACAATTGCCGCAATTGCGACTCCACCAGGACGTGGTGGTGTAGGTGTGATTCGTCTTTCTGGACCAAAGGCTTACAGTATTGCGCAAGCTTTGACACTAAAGGAGCTTCCCAAAGCACGTTTTGCTGGTTTTCGTCAGTTTTTTGATGCACAAGGCGATATTTTGGATGAAGGTTTAGCCATTTGTTTTCCCAATCCAAATTCCTTTACTGGTGAAGATGTGGTGGAGTTACAGGGACATGGCGGACCTGTGATTCAAAACGCGCTACTGACACGCTTATTGGAGCTTGGTGCAACTGCAGCCAAAGCCGGTGAGTTTTCCATGCGTGCCTTTGAAAATGGCAAAATGGATTTGGTACAAGCGGAAGCAATTGCTGACTTGATTGATGCAACCTCGCAAGCTGCGGCACGCTCTGCGGTACGTTCCCTACAAGGCGTGTTTTCCAATAAAGTAAATACTGTGCTGGAGAAACTGATTCATTTACGCTTGCATGTTGAAGCTGCAATTGATTTTCCAGAGGAAGAAATTGACTTTTTGGCAGATGGGAAAATACTGAGTCTGCTAGAAGAAGTTCAAGCTTCAGTGTCCGCGGTACAGCAATCTGCTCGTCAAGGACAACTACTGCGTGAAGGTCTGCAAGTGGTGATTGCAGGCAAACCCAATGCAGGGAAATCTTCCTTGCTGAATGCCTTGGCAGGAAATGATCGTGCCATTGTGACGGATATTGCTGGGACTACACGTGATGTATTGCATGAGAAAATTAGCTTAAATGGTTTACCGATCACTTTAACGGACACTGCAGGTTTGCGTGAAACAGGCGATATCGTCGAGAAAGAAGGTATTCGTCGTGCAATTAAAGAAATTGAGCAAGCTGATTTATTGCTCTTGGTTTATGATTTGAGTCAAGGTGAAAATCCTTTAACACTTGCACAAAATTACTTTGAAAACCATTTAGATCATCAGCGTTTGATGCTGATAGGCAATAAGTGTGATCTCACCCATCAATCTGCTGAATTAAAGGATTATCAAGGTTTTCGTCACATCACTGTTTCTGCGAAACAGGATGTAGGTGTTCAAGCGCTCATAGATGCGATTACAGCGCATGCAGGTTTTCAGCCAGAGGAAGACACATTTATCGCACGAACTCGCCATTTAGACGCAATGAAGCGCACTCAGCGCTATCTGGCAGAGGCACATGAGCAACTTGTGGTATATCATGCAGGAGAGTTGGTGGCAGAATCATTACGACTTGCCCAAAACGCTTTAGGCGAAATCACAGGGGATTTTAGTGCTGATGATCTACTGGGGGTTATCTTCGGGTCATTCTGTATTGGCAAATAAGCCAAAAATTACATACATGAAAGCTGACCAAGTGTCAGCTTTTTTAATGAAAAGTTGTGCTTTTGTAAGCTGATTTTACATCTGGGTTTGAATTGTTTACCGTAATATCAATAACATATTTAAAAGGGTGTATGATGAAAAAAGCTCCTTTATTGCTTTCACTTGCAGTATTAGCCATCACTTCAAATGTCTGGGCGAGTAAAGCAGATCATGTGATTATTCAAGAAGCAGCGAAAAATAACCTCACCATTCAACAAGCATTACGCGCCAGTGACGAAACTGCCGTGACTTTAACGGGTTCGATTGTGCGTCAAATTAAGCATGAACATTATGAATTAAAAGACGGTACGGGAACAATCGGAATTGAAGTAGATGATGATCTGATTGATTTAAAAAAACTGAAACCAGGGACTAAAGTAAAAATCGTGGGTGAAGTAGATACACATCGTTATAAACCAACCGATATCGAAGTGGTGAAAATTGATATCGTTCCATAATTGATTTAAAGGCTAGGCGTTAAGCGTCTAGCCTTTATGGGGTATTGTTTTTAAATGTTGGATCAACAAATAGAGGCATAATGCACCGACTCCTGCACAGAAGCTTAAAACGCCGATCATTAAACCAAAATGATCCGATAGGTACCCTGCGGAAATAATCGGCACAATCGTACCAAAATAAGCAATAAACAAATATGTGGAAACTACGGCAGCACGATTTTCGATTTGGGTCATCTGGTGAACCAATGCAAAAGCGCTCAATAAACTGAGTCCATGTCCCATGCCAACCAGTATCACACTGATAAAAAATAAAAAACTCAAATGCATCAGTAAACAGACTGACAAAACCAAATAACTACTGATGAATAAAATCAGTCCAATATTGAGTGCTTTGTGCATGTTCATTGATTTGGCAGTGAATTGAGCGATCGCGGAAACCATTAAAATACTGGCAATGGTTGCGCCACTGACCAAAGGACCGTGCCAGGGAATAACATCACGTATAAAAGAGGGCGCTAAAGATGCAAATAAACTGAATGATCCGAAAGCACAAAATGCACTAAAACTGGTGATATAAAATAAGCTTTTAAATTGTACGTCTGGTAATTGTAGATGAGGAGCAATTGAAAAAGATTGTTTTTCAAATTGAACAGTTTTAATCCGAAATAAACTGAACAGACTCAGCAGTGCTGCAACAATGACAGGTAAGTAAGGGGTAATCAGTGGACGGGCTGAAAACTGTGCAATCAGACCACCAATAAAGGGGCCAAGCCCGAAGCCAATGACTGTAATAATCGAACTTAACTGTGCTGCATTTTGCTTATGGGAATCGGGAATGGTATAGATTAAACCCAACATCGCAGAAGTACTGATTAACCCAGAAGCGATTCCGATTATAAAACGACCAAAGCCAAGATAATAGCTATTGCTGGCAAACACAGAGAAAGTCAGACCAATAACCGCACATAATAAACCGATTTGTAAGGTTCGAATAAACCCAAAGCTATTGCTCATGCGTCCTAAAAACAGCAATGTGGTTAAACAACCAAACATATATGCCACAAAGATATAAGTAATTTGGCTTGGAAGCAGATGCCAGAGTGCTTGATATATTGGGTATAAAGGGCTTGCAAGTGCAGTACCGATCGTGCCAATACATAAGGCAAGACTCACCATTAAAAATGGACGCCATGATTGCTGATTCATAGATCTAGAACTTAATGTGCAAATAATCTTGCGAATAAAAGCCGAAAAGATAGCAGGTTCGGCTGTGGAGAAATCATATATTGAGAAAAGCTTAGAACTTAATCCGCAGAGGGTCAATTAAAACTTCAACAGTTGATCTGATCTTCAATAGATAAATTCGTTTATGAATAGCGTTTAAGTAATTTTAAAAATTCTTGTAATTCATTTGCATCAACAGCTTCAGGATCTTGAATCACATGCTCAGTCAGATGTTGCTCAATTAATTCATTCATTAAACCATTGACCGCCCCTTTCACTGCCGCGACTTGTTGGAGAACCGAAATACACGAGGTACTTTGATCATTCAATGCTTCTTCAATGGCATTCAGCTGTCCTTTTAAACGTTTGACACGATTAAGGACTTTTTTATCTTGATGAATATGACTCATAAACTGATCCGTTAAAAATATACTCCCTTATAGTATATTTGAAAATAAAATAATATACTCATAGGGAGTATATAGGATCATGCCCACATGCAATTTAAAACTATACAACGTGAACACACTCATCAGTTTGATGAAGGTAATCCATTGGCACAAAGGAAAATTTTATGGGCAACTATTTTGACAGGTTTAATGATGCTGTTCGAAATTCTGGGAGGCTGGATTTTTAATTCGATGGCATTGCTTGCTGATGGTTGGCATATGAGTTCACACATGTTGGCGCTCGGTTTGGCTTATGCTGCTTATCGAGCTGCGCGCCATTATGCGCAGGATTTTCGTTTTAGTTTTGGTACATGGAAAATAGAAATTTTAGCAGGTTATAGCAGTGCAATTTTACTCATGGTTGTGGCTTTATTTATGGCTTTTCAATCGATTCAACGTTTATTTCATCCTGTTCAGATTCATTATAATGAAGCGATTCTCATTGCTATTTTAGGTTTATTGATCAATTTAATCTGTGCATGGTTGCTGCATGATAACCATCACCATCACCATCACCATCACCATCACCATCACCATCACCATCACCATCATTCACATGATCATACTGACCATCATGGCCATGATTTAAATCAAAAAGCGGCTTTTCTCCATGTAGTAGCAGATGCATTGACCTCCGTTTTGGCAATTATCGCACTATATGCAGGTAAATATTTTGGTTGGGATTTTTTGGATGCGACTTTGGGTATTGTTGGCGCAATTTTAGTTGGGCGTTGGTCATTTGGTCTTATTAAAGAAACAGGCAAAACTTTACTGGATGCTGAAATGGATCATGTTGTCGTGGATGAAATCCGTGAAGTCATTACAGGTCTTAAAGTAGACGCCAAAATAACTGATCTTCATGTCTGGAAGGTGGGCAAAGCCAAGTTTTCAGTCATTTTGGCACTTGAATCAACTGACCAAAATTTAAATGCTGATCAAATTCGTAAAGCATTATCAATTCACAACGAATTGGTCCATATTTCTGTCGAAATTAATCAAATAGCGATTTTCAGCTCGGTTCCACGTGAAACTTCATCACTGGGACTTAAATTTACCAACTCAGTGTAACTTTGAATTTGAGTCGAGCATATTTTACTCAAGTTGGTTTAATCACAGTTTTCAAACAAGCTCACCAGGCAACTGTGTTTTAATAACTGACAATATATTGTGAATTTTTGATTTATGTTAAAGCACATCATTGCGTTGAGTTTAAGTTTTGCTTTTTGTGGGAGTAGTTTTGCCAGTATTGAAACTGTGAAAGCAAAACTCAGCAAAAACTATCCCAATGTCAAAATTGAGCATTTACAGACTACTGAGATGCAAGGTCTGTATAGTGGTACGTTAGATAATCAAATCGTGTATATCAATGAAGATGCTCAACATATATTTGTTGGTTCTATGATTCGCTTAAAAGATCAACATAATTTAACCAAAGATCTCGTTGTTGAAAAAAATATGGTTGATTTTAAAAGTCTTCCTTTTAATGATGCCGTAAAAACAGTCAGGGGGAATGGAAAACGCCAGCTAGCCATCTTTTCTGACCCAAATTGCCCATATTGCAAAACGCTTGAAGGGAATCTAGCTAAACTCAATGATGTGACAATTTATACTTTTATCTATCCGATCAAAGCACAATCTATTTTGCCTGCAAAGCAAGTATGGTGTTCGGCAAATCGTGAATATGCATGGAAAAATTTGATTCAAAATGGGGTAAAACCCACTGCACCAGCAAATTGTTCAACACCGATAGAGCGTAATTTAGAATTGGGCAAAAAATTAGCGCTACACGGTACACCAGCAATTATTTTCTCCAATGGATATAAAGCAATGGGTGCCTACCCTGCTGAAGAAATTGAGAAGTTATGGAACAAATTTGGATTATAAAACGATAAGTTTAAAGGCAATAAAAAAAGCACCCGGATCCGGGTGCTTATCTCAAAACAAAAACTTTAAGTTCGTTTGGCAATCATGTTGTAAATAAACAACACGATAATTGCACCCACTACTGAGGCAATAAAACCTGCAGATGCGCCTTTCGGGTAGAGTCCCAATAACTGACCGCCGTAGGTAGCAACCAAAGAACCCACAATCCCCAACGCTGTAGTCACAATAAAACCTGCTTTATCATCACCAGGATGGATTGCTCGAGCAATCAGACCTGCAATAAAACCAATCACAATGGCACTAATCAATGACATCATAATCTTTCTCCTTTTTCTTTATTTTGTCGTGAGTTACTGCATCGAATTAAATTAATATTCAAATATTTTGACAGGAAGTAAAAGATTGGATTTGCTACAAGTTGTTGCATTTTTGTTCTATGGTTTGTGAGAAGTCATAAAAAAGCGACCGTAGTCGCTTCAATCAGTTTAGGTAAAATGGACTGAGCGGAGATGATCTTATAGACCAATTTCTCCAATAAATGGAATATGACGATATTTTTGATCATAATCTAAGCCATAACCCACAATGAACTTATCTTCCACTTCAAAGCCTAGAAATTTCACGTCTAAGTCGATTTCACGGCGAGAAGGTTTACTGACCAAAGTACACAGTTCAATTGAATTCGGTTGACGTGTACTTAATATTTCTAGGACTTTGCTCAGTGTATTGCCTGAATCGATAATATCTTCCACCACCAAGATATCTTTTCCGCGAATTTCTCCGTCTAAATCTTTTAGGATTCTGACGTCTCGAGAGGATGTTGTATTGCCACCATAGCTTGAAACCGTCATAAAATCGAGCTCGTGAGTTTTAGTAATGGCACGACATAAATCCGCCATAAAAATCACGGAACCGCGCAATAGGCCAATCAAAACCAGTTCTTTATCACTGTTGGCATAATGTGCATCAATTTTTTTACCAAGTTCTTGAACTTTTGCATGAATTTCTTCAGCAGAAATCATTACTTTCATTTCAACAGTCATGGGAAATACCTAAAACTTAAACACCAAATTCTAAAATTAAAAAAGGTGTTGACTAGCAACACCCTAAAAGATGGCATAATTTTAAAACATATCAGGTGAAGATGCATCCTTTTTGCGATTTGAAAATGTAAATGTCTAAATTTGAAGCTCAATATCTAGGGTCTGTGGACAATTTGTCTATGTTTGCGACTAGGTGTGTTTTTTAGGTGATTCTAGGCGCGAAATATGAAATTTAGTCATTCTAAATGATGAGAAACATCGTTTCGCAAGGTAACGAAGAAGCGACAAAAAACACGCTAGTCCCCGCTACGCCTTGCGCTGCAAACAAAGCAGTACTTTGTTCTTGCTCAGGGTTGTGGCTAAAATTATCTCAGGCTACGTTATGAAACTTAAAAATAGTCTCGCTATTCTCTTCATTTCATGCCTTGCCTGCTTAATTTTAACCTACCACGCAAGCCATTTATGAAATGTTCACAGCCCCTAGTGCGCATCACGTTTTAATAACAGTGCGCATGCAATAAAAACACCGCCTATCAAAATCAGCTTTTTCTTGGATGGTGATGATTTAGGCTTTTTTTCAGACTTGCTCATAGACTTTTTGTCCATAAATATAGGTGGCTTGAATATTGCGGTCATCTCCCATGGTAAACAAGGCAAATAGCGCATCTTCAATATTCTTTGCTCGCTCTTGGCGCAGTTGCTGTAATGCTGTTGCCTTTAGATTCAGCACAATAAAGTCAGCTTCTTTGCCTACATTGAAATTGCCCAATCGATCATCTAAATGCAGCGCTTTTGCACCGCCAAGCGTTGCATGATAAAGCGATTCCATGGCTGAAAGTTTATCGCCTTGCAGTTGTTGAACTTTGTAGGCTTCGTTGAGTGTTTGTAAGTGGCAAAATGCGGTACCTGCGCCTATATCGGTTCCAAGACCGACTTTGACTTGTTTTTCCCATGCTTTTTTTAATGGAAATAAGCCACTACCCAAAAATAAGTTGGAGGTTGGACAGAATGCGATTGCAGAATCAGTTGCGTGCATACAATCCCATTCTTGTTCTTCTAAATGAACACAATGGGCGAAAACAGAACGCTCCCCTGTCAGTCCATAATGATGATAGACATCTAAATATCCCTGTTGCTCAGGGAATAATTCTTTGACCCAAGCAATTTCATTTTTATTTTCGCTTAAATGTGTATGCACATATACATCGGGATATTCTGCTTTTAATTGCCCTGCTTTTGCCAACTGTTCCGGTGTTGATGTCGGTGCAAAGCGTGGCGTAATGGCATACAGATTACGACCTTTACCGTGCCATTTTTCAATCAGTGCTTTTGAGTCAGTATACGCACTTTCAGCAGTATCGGTCAGCGCCTCTGGTGCATGCCGATCCATCATCACTTTACCCGCAATTAAGCGCATTTGGTGGCGTTCAGCAGCTTCAAATAAAGCATCCACAGATTGCGGATGTACTGTACAGAATACCAGTGCTGTCGTTGTGCCATTTTTTAGTAATTCATGAACAAAAAACTGTGCGATTTTATCTGCGTAGTTTTTATCCGCGAATTGAATTTCTGTTGGAAAGGTATAGGTGTTGAGCCATTCTAATAATTGTTCACCATAGGCACCCACCATTTCTGTTTGTGGAAAATGAATATGAGTATCGATAAAACCAGGCACAATCAACTGGTCAGGATAATGATCAATGCGCATATCATCGGTTAGTTGCGACAGCCCTGCTTCCCAATCACCAAACCAAATAATTTTACCTTGTTCGGTAATCAATAACCCATCTTCGATATAACGAGTTTGTCCTAAGATTTGAGTGGCTTGGGAAACGCTATTTTGAATATCTAAAAAACGTCCGCGAATCGCCGTTTTCTGCACAACAGAAGACATGTAAAACCTGCAATTTATCCTTTTTTCGATTGATTGTACCTGAAATTTATTGAAGCTGCTGTAAGCAGTTCTATTTTCCAGTGTGCTGAAAATGGAATTCATGCAGGAGATTGTAAAAAAATGAAAAGCATCAGACGATTATTTGAATTTGTGGCTTTATCTTTAATCTAAGAATAGGTACAGTGTCGGCAAATGATCGAAATAAGAGAAAATAATATTTATGTATTTTTGGAATACCAGAGCCTTGGCGCATGAACTTGCAGAAGATACTTTAGAAAAACGCCATTATAAAAATTATTATTTGATCGCCGCTTTAGTGGTCAGTGCGGTTTATTACTATGGTATGTTTTCACCTTATTATGATGCTCGTGTGATTGGTTTAGAAGGCGTATTGACGCTGATCATTATGTTTGTCGGCATTCAACGTTGCTATTCCGCAAACGGGGGTGATCATGGGGTACATTTTATGAATCGTGTCACTGCGCTTTCATTCCCTATCCTGCTACAGACCACTGTTGCGGGAATTGCTTTTGGTTTGATTCTGCTCAGCATTTATCAATTTTTTAATCTGGAAAATACTGCTTTTGAAATGTGGTATGAATGGTGTGTTTCTGCCTTTACGATTTTTTTGCAGATTATGTTTTTTATACGTTTAAATCAATATATGAAACGTGTTGCTGATCATACAATTTAACCATAAGCACCGTTGTAAAAGGGATTTGTCTGTCTGGACAAATCCCCCAGTCCACATATGACATTTAGAGATTGTTCTGTGTTTAATTGCCAAAATAATGACAATGTTGTACTGGATACTGGTCAGTTTAAAATTATTCTACAAAATAATGTGCTGCAAAATGGGCATCATTCCCAATGATGTCAAATTCATCTTCTCGAATCGACATACCTGCACAACTATGTCCAACCATCCAAAGGCCTAGTGTCGGAAGTTTACCGTCATATAATGGGGTGTTGACCCATTTTTGCGCAATATAACCGTATTTATCATAATCATCAAAGTAGAAGCTTCCTGAAGCAGCGCCCTGATCAATGTTATCTTCTAGCACACGGATATTGGCACCCTCTCTGGCGAGAATTGGCTTTTTCACCCATTTGCCTTGTAACGAAACATGGGCATTAAAGGCATGTGATTCAAGTAAATAAGGATGGTGTGGAAACTTTTTCCAAAGCTCGACCAAAATTGCTTTATTTGACAGTAGCATTTTCCAACAAGGCTCGACCCATTGGGTTGATGGTTTTAAATATTGAGAAAAGTTTTCTTCCCAAACCCATTCCCAAGGATAAAGTTTAAATAGCTGATCAATCGGTTGATCATTCAAATCCACAAAGTTTTGTCCATCCCATCCAATATTTTCCATCGAAAGTTCGGACACTCGATGCCCTGCTTGAAATGCAGTATCCATTAAATATTCGAGATTTCCCCAATCCTCACGCCCTGCTTCTTGACAAGCAGCGAAATGAATATGCGAGCCACGTGGAAAAATAGTTTTCCAGCGTTTAATCAGATCTTCGTGGATACTGTTGAATTGATCACGGTGCGGAATATTTTCAACTTGTTCAATCCAATGCCATTGAGCGACGGAGGCTTCGAGTAGACCTGTTGGTGTATCTGCATTGTATTCCAGCATTTTGATTTGACGACCATCATAGGCAAAGTCAAAGCGACCATAGAGCATGGGTGCGTGGTGGTGCCATGAATGTTCAATCAGTGGAATGGCTGCCTGTGGAATTTGAAAATAAGCTGGGTAATTCCCTTTTTGAATCATTTCTCCTGCAACTTGCATACACATTTGGTGCAACTCATTGGCGGCATCTTCAAGTTGTTCAATTTGCTTTAAAGTAAATTCATAAGCGACGCCCTCAGACCAGTAAATTGAGCCATCAAGAGAAGGTAAATTGTAGTAATCAAAGCCAATTTTTTCGTGTTCTTGTTGCCAATTTGGACGAGCTTGGAAGCATTTTCTTTTCATAAGATTTTAAATCATCAGGTTGCGTAGAACATAAGATTAACCCCCAAAGGAGAATCCACTGCGACCAAAACCACCACGTACAGGCGAAGATTTGCTATTACTTTTGGTGACTTGAGAAATCTGCGGTTGTCCAACACTTAGATTTGTAGACGGTTCAACTTTACGTCCTAAATAATTTACTTTGCGATTGCCTTCGTAATATTGTGGACCGATATAGCGAGCGCCGCCATAGTACCCACCTGAAGAATGGCTGCTGGAGGAACTGCCTGTTGTTTCTTCTTCACACAAGTCAGTATTCCAATCATAAGAACAGTCATACTGGCTATTATAAACATCTTGAACAAGGGGTTTATTGTTGTTGCTACATGCCGTGATTAAAAGAGGGACTACAACCAGACTGATTTTTTTTGAACGCATGATTAGCCTTAGATCATCGAGTATTTTTATCTATTTGCTTTATAACATGATAAAAAGAAATTGTTTTATGCGCTGTATGATAGGAGGATGTATGTTGAATGTACAGTCTGTGATCTATAAAATTGTTTTTTATCTGGATAATTGTTTGAAAATAAATCGATATTCAAATCATTTAGACAACAAGTAATTGCGAAATAGCCTTGAACAGAGAGCATCATGAATTACGCAAAACAACTTGGACGGATGATTTATAGCTCCCCTCAACTGATGATGAGATTACAGTATTTGCGAGAAATACATGCGGAGGCTTATTTGAGTGCAGGGGTTATTCGCAATATGGTATGGTCAAATTTACACGATCAGGTTTATTGTCTAGATAAAACTGAAATTGATGTGGTTTTTTACGATGTAAAGGATTATTCAGGGAGTCTACAGCAGCATTTAGGCCAACAATTAAAACAAAAATTCCCAGGCAATGATTGGGATGTGGTTAATCAAGCCTATGTTCATTTATGGTACAAAACCGATGATGGGAATGTGATCAGTCAATATGCTTCATTATTCGATGCTTTGTCTGTTTGGGTTGAAACTTCAACAGCCATTGCTGTTCGTCTCAAAGAACATGATCAATTAGAACTGATTGCACCTTTTGGGCTCAATGATTTGTTTGAGTTAAAGTTAAGATGGAATGCTCGTTTAGTCAGTTATGCCACCTTTTTACAACGAATCCAGTCTAAACGCTTTCTACAACGATGGCATAAACTCGTGATTGTAGATGAACCACTTAAAGATCAAAGAGAGAACCATCTAGAATGTATTTCAGTCCATGAAATCCAATGATCCTGCTGTAGTAAAAATACAATCCTTGCTCATTATGCGCTGCTATAAAATAACAAAGCCTCCCGAGAGGAAGGCTTAGCTTTATTCGTTTATAAACTCATTTCCTGATGCTTTTTGTTATGGCGAATCGATAGCCAAGCAGTAATGGCCAAGACAATAACAATGAATCCCAAAGAAATCCAAATTGGCATATGGAATACATCCAACATTAACATTTTAAAGCCAATGAACAATAAGATAATCCCTAAACCATAAGGTAGATAATGCATCTTAGATGCAGCGCCAGACAATAGGAAGAACATGGCACGCAAGCCTAAAATAGCCATTAAATTCGCTGTGAGTACAATAAATGGATCACTGGTGACCGCAAAAATTGCGGGGATTGAATCCACAGCAAAGATGACATCAGATGCTTCAACTAAGATGAGTACGAGAAATAACGGTGTTGCCCACAGTACACCATTTTGACGGACAAAGAATTTAGCGCCTTCCAGCTTAGGCGTAATTCGCATGTGTTTACGCAACCATTTAAGAATCGCCATATCTTCGATATTGGTTTCTTCTTCATCTTGACCTTTCAGGAATTTAAACCCTGTATAAACCAGGAAAGCACCAAAGATATACAGTACCCAAGAAAACTCTTGAACGAACCAAGCGCCAATGAAGATAAATATAGTCCTTAAAATAATCGCGCCTAATACACCATAGAGTAAAATTTTACGCTGTAAGCCTTGCGGAATCGCAAATGCCGCAAAAATCATCAACCAAACAAAAACATTGTCGATCGCCAAAGATTTTTCTAAGAGATAACCTGCAAAGTATTCCATGGTTTTAGTATTGGCAACAGTAACACCCGCAGTTTGCTGTAAATACAGCCATAGACCACCACCAAATAAAGCAGCGACACTGACCCACGCCATACTCCAGTAGGCAGCAGTTTTAATTTTAACTTCTTGACCTTCTTTTTGCTTAAAGCCTAAAAAGTCAATCAGTAACATCACGATGACAATAGCGAAGAACGCTAAATACAGCCATGGGTTGCCTATAGATTCCATCAATTCCTCCGAATCTGGCAATCAGGCATAAAAAAACCTTGACCTGTTGCCAGATGATTAAACATCTGTATCAACATGATCAAGGTCTTGCCTACATTTTAGCGTTTATAACGTGGGCTAAAATGCTCAGATACCGGCTTGTCAAAGCGTAATGACGATATTCTGATTGGAGGAGGCTACTCCCCTTGTTCAATAAACTGTGTAAGAAATAAAAAATTCCTATATGCGCAGAGAATCGCATATTTATTTGAAATGTGCAAATTTTGAATGTGTTTTTATGTAGCTTAAATTATGTACAAAATTCAGCACAGGTTTTTAACTGCACAAAAGCCTGATTGAGTGTTTGAGCATGGTGTTGAATTATTTTCTGGGCTGGGAGTACCGCTGAATCCACAGTACTGTGGGCATCTGAAATCAATAGCACATTTAATCCTAGATCTTTTGCAGCACGACAAGTGCTGTCTATACAAAATTCAGTTTTTAAACCGCAAACAATCACCTCTTGTATATTCAATGACTTCAGTTGTTGTTCTAAATCAGTTTGAAAAAAACAATTTGGGCGAGTTTTTTCCAACACATGATCAAGATCATGATCGATATTTAATTCTGCAATCAATTGAGTCAGGAGGCTAGTGGATGCCAAAGCAGTGTGGTCGCTTCCAACATGACGAATTGCAAATACAGGAATCTGCTTTAGATGAGCATAATCAATCAGTTGATTGATATTTTGCAATAATTGACCAGCTTCAAATGGAGGCTGTGAAGCATGAAACAAACCATTTTGCATATCAACAACAATTAAAGCTTGGTTGTTTTGAGGGGCTGACATGGGTTTCTCCGTAACGATGTGTCAAATCACGGAGTCAAAAAATAACCCCGCACATTTGGCAGGGTTGGTTTTTACAGTTTATTTTAAATGCAAAAAACCACACTGCCGATGCAGTGTGGTGGTGAATAAACTAACGAAAAAGAACTTTTGCATGGATCATCATATAATGACTAGATAACTTTGATTAAATTAAAATTATTAAGTTGAAATGTCACTTTAAAATTTGTAAATTTACGCTTTTTGAATAAAATCTTTACGTTGTACCAGCACTAACGCAAGCAGCGTACCCAATACAGCAATGATACCGCCAACCACACCAATATGGTTGAGTCCATAACTGGCAGTAACTAGACCTCCGAGTAGTGCCCCGCCACCGATACCGACATTGTAAAGCCCAGAATAAATCGCCATCGCCACATCTGTTGCATCAGCGGCTAAATTTAATGCTTTGGCCTGTTGAGCTAGACTAAAACAAATAATTGCCATTCCCCAGAACAAACTCAATACGCTAAAACTGATAAAATCGATGCTTAATGTCGTAAGTAACAACATAGACATTGCCAGTATGAGACTACTGAGCGGGATCGGCAATTTGGGATATTTTTTAGCAAATTTTCCAAATAAATAAGAGCCGAAAAAGCCTGCTGCGCCATAGATGAGTAATAAGGTTGTGGTTTGTGTTGAGCTAAAATGTGCAACATTTAAGGCAAACGGCTCGATATAACTATAAGCCGTAAACTGTGCTGTAATCACAATCACAGTGAGTGCAAAGACCATCATCAAACTAGGGCGTTTTAGAAATACTTTTAAGCTGCTTAAAGAGCCAGAATTAACGCTCGGTAAGCGTGGTAATGTTTTGGCTAAAATTAAACAGACAACAGTTGCGCCAATGGCGATCAAGCCAAAAGTATTACGCCAACCATAAGATTCCCCCACCATTCTACCAAAAGGAATACCTAAGACCATCGCCAATGCTGTACCTGTTGCCAATAGACCTAAAGCTTGAAACTCCTTACCTTTGGGTGCGACACGAACGGCTAGCGAGGCAGTGATCGACCAAAATAGCGCATGCGAAAATGCGATACCAATTCGGCTGGCAAGCAGTACATCAAAACTCCATGCAAAATAAGACAAAGCATGGCTGGCAACGAAAACCATAAATAAGCCAATCAGCAAAAAACGTCTTTCGATATTTTTGGTGAGTAACATAATAGGTAAAGAAATTGGCGCGACTACCCATGCATATAGGGTAATCATGATGCCGACATCCGTTGCCTGCATACTAAAACTTTTACCAATATCGCTGAGTAAAGCTACAGGTACAAATTCTGTGGTATTAAAAATGAAAGCAGCAAAGGCAAGACTGATTACACTGACCCATTGCTGCGTTTCACTGGGGGCAGATTGGGGTGTAGGCGTTTGGGGAGAAGAACTGGACATGATCATATTTTCAAAGATTAGCACTAAATTTTAGGCTGATTTTTGCATAAAGTTAAGCTTAAGTTTTGATACATAAAAATTAGGATTGTCGGACAAAACTTAACAATAAACCCCATAAACTTATGGCATTTTGAATGTGCTTTTAAGTTTGTATGTATATAAAGAGTCAATAAAATGTTAGAAATTAGACACAAAGATGATGGAAAAAAAGGCGAGTTTTATATTGGTGAAGATGGTCACCATTTGGCTGAAATGGCCTATACATGGGCAGGTGAAAATATGTTGATTATTGATCACACACTTGTAGAAGATGAGTTGCGTGGTCAAAGTGTGGGACGTAAGTTATTGGATCAAGTGGTGGATATGGCACGTTCAAAAAATTTGAAAATTATCCCTCTGTGCCCTTTTTCAAAATCTGTATTTGATAAAGATCAATCGATACATGATGTTTTGAAATCTTAAGTTGGCTTTGTTAAAGTGGAATTGTGTCATAAATCATCAACGAGAAATAATAGATGCAATTCCAACATATCGATAATCAACATAAGGGTGAGTTTTTCTTAGATAATTCACAAGGACAACGTATTGCTGAAATCAGCTACGTTTGGAGTGGCGAGCAGCAAATTATTGCCAACCACACTTGGGTTGATGATTCCCTACGTGGTCAGGGTATGGCACGCCAATTATTAGATACTTTGGTTGAATTTGCGCGAGAAAAACAACTAAAAATTGTGCCAACGTGTTCTTATGTTGATGTGATGTTTAAACGTGAAAAAAGCTTTGCAGACGTGAAAGCATAGATGGATTAAATGCCTGACTTGATTGGGCTGTAAAAATTGAGTTAGATATTTCAATATGTTAAAAAAAATTCTGATTGTTTTATCATTATTGATCAGCCCTATATTCACGTATGCAGCAAGCTGTTTTGAATTAAACTTACGCGCTTATCAAAAAGAGCAAGAGATCAACTCACGTTGGCAATTAGTGGCTCAATCGAAACATCGTATTTATTTTCATTCAGCGCCTAAAAAGCTCTGTAAAATGGACGATACTTTTGTTATTCAAAATGATCATGTCACAGCATATTCAGTCTACATAGATCAAGCAAAACAAAAATGGGTGTATGTAGTATTTAATGATCCAAATCAACATATCGAAGATGATTTGGTTGAAGGATGGGTCAAACTTAAAGATTTTAAATCTTTACAGAAAACAGCAATCACAGATTAACTGAAAAAAACCACATTGTGTGGTTTTTTCATTTCAAGAAGGCTTATTTTGCTTTTAACGCAGCAATTAATTTTTGATGTAATCCACCAAAACCACCGTTTGACATGATCACTACGGCATCACCCTCACCTGCTTCAGTGCAAATGGTATTGATAATCTCATCCAATGTACGCGCCACAACCGCTTGATTTGTGGCTGCGTCAATCACAGGCTGTAAATCCCAATCCAAGCCCTCTGGTTGGTACCAAATAACTTCATCTGCCAAACGTGCAGAATGTGCCAAACCATCTTTATGGCTGCCCATACGCATGGTATTGGAACGTGGTTCAATCACTGCCCATAGTTTACGCTCGCCTAAGCGTTTGCGTGCACCTTCTAAGGTCGTATCAATGGCTGTTGGGTGATGGGCAAAATCATCGTATACCTCAATACCGTTTACAGTATCGAGCAATTCCATTCGTCGTTTCACTCCACCAAAATTTGACAGGGCTTCACAAGCTGTTGCAATGTCTACACCTACATGCTCCGCAGCCGCTATGGTGGCTAAGGCATTGGCAACACTATGCTGTCCTGTCATATTCCATTTAACTTCGCCTTTGACCACGCCATGTTGAAGGACTTTAAAATGTGAACCATCTGCAGAGAGTTGTTCAGCATAGACTTCAGCACTGTCGTTGGCGTCCAAGGATGTTCGCACCACAGGTGTCCAGCAACCCATTTGCAAAACATCGTCAATATTGGTTTCAGTGATCGGTGCAATAATACGTCCTTCACTTGGAATGGTTCTTACTAAATGATGGAATTGTTTTTGAATTGCAGCCAGATCATCGAAAATATCGGCATGGTCAAATTCAAGATTATTTAAAACCGCAGTTTTGGGATGGTAGTGTACGAATTTAGAGCGTTTATCGAAGAACGCGGAATCGTATTCATCGGCTTCGACGCAGAAGTATTTTCCACCACCTAAACGTGCACTTTCACTAAAACCCAAAGGCACACCACCAATTAAAAAGCCTGGATTTAATCCTGCTTGATCCAGTACCCATGCCAACATGGTTGTGGTTGTGGTTTTACCATGTGTACCTGCAACGCCTAGCACGTGTTTACCCTGTAATACATGGTCAGCAAGGAATTGTGGTCCTGAAATATATGCCAAACCTTCATTCAGCATATATTCGACAGCATCAATACCGCGTTTCATGGCATTTCCTACAATCACAAGATCGGGGTGTGGCTGTAAATGGCTACGGTCATAGCCTTGCATTAAGGTGATTCCTGCATTTTCAAGCTGAGTAGACATCGGCGGATAAACATTTGCATCTGAACCCGTAACCTTATGACCTAAATCACGTGCCAATAACGCCAATGAGCCCATAAAGGTGCCGCAAATACCCAAAATATGCAGATGCATTCGTTTTAACTCCAGTGCTTTTATAGACCCATCACTTTGTAGTTGTGGTGTAGCCGATTCATTTGATTTGAAAGCAACGATAGCAAGGGTTAAAGCGAAAAGATAGTTTTTCTTGTTACGATTTTAAAGGATAGCTTTTGAGGATAAAATCCTGCATATTTGCAGTTGAATATAGACCGTAAAATAAAATTCATTGTTGTCAGACATGTCAAAATCTCGAAAAGGAACAGCAAAAAAATTCATCTTAAATCAGGTTTATCCCTATTCTTCGATCAGTAGTTTATTGATTGCCTTACCTGTGATGTTGATTTATGCAGTGGCTTATTATTCTGTGCTGGGTGATGGTTTTTACTTAGGCCCAGTAAGCTTAACATTTCTGTTTTATTTTGCTACCACTGTAGGCATCCTACGTTTGTTTTCAAAAGATGTCACGATCTGGTTTGACAGTCAGTACATGTATGTTCAGCTTAATCAACAAAAGCCTCACAGATATGACAAGCAAGAAATTTTGGGTTTTTACAGTTATGATTATTCAACTCAATCACCTTTATTATTTAATTCAAAAATATCCATTCATTTCTATCTGACGAATGGTAAAAAAATATACTTCAATGATTCGAGTTATAGAAACATTGTTGATGAAGATAAGCGTCTATTATTACTAAAATTTTTAAAAACTGCTCAAAATGAACTTAAGTTTTCTCCCATTCGAAGAAAGTATAGGCACTATGCGAATAATGTTTACTGGTACACTCACCATCAGTATAAAAATTGATGTTTTTTATTTTTAAAAAATGCAGTGTAATCTATCGACGCATACACAAACTTTGAGCTGAAAATGGCTTTATCATTTCCCTTCTTATTGCTGATTATTTCCAATTGTTTTATGACCTTGGCATGGTATGGTCATTTAAAGTTCCTCCATGAAGCACCTTTATGGCAAGCCATCTTATTGGGCTGGGTCATCGCATTACTTGAATACAGTTTTATGATTCCTGCAACTCGTCTTTTGGCTCAACATGGTTGGTCATTGGGACAAATGAAAATTACCCAAGAAGTCGTCACACTCCTCGTTTTTGTTCCATTTATGATTTTTTTATTTAAACAGCCTTTTAAATTGGACTATCTCTGGGCAGGACTATGTCTGTTGGGATGTGTATTCTTTGTCTTTAGAAGTCAGTAAAATTAAACCAACACTAATCAAAAATAGTGGTGATTCGATCAAAGAATTCATCATTATTTTTGATCAGACAAGTGGACTGTCATATTTGATTTTTGCGCTGTTTAGGAGGTCAAGTCCGATATTGCACTTAAATCCAAGCTGTGAGGATGGTTAAATTAAAAAAATATTGCCTACGACGTCTGTTAAATTTTCGTGAGATGAAAAATCAGTCTATAATAGCGAGCTTCTTGATATTCATTTAAAGACTGGTCACCAGTATTTAAACTTCCTTACATTCGTTTACGGAATATATGCAATGAATGCGGCCGCTGTACAAGACGCTCCTCTAGTTGGAATTATCATGGGTTCTCAATCAGATTGGGCAACTCTCGAAAACACTGCCAATATGCTCAAACAGCTTGGTGTTCCTTTTGAAGCCGAAGTTGTTTCTGCGCACCGTACGCCAGACCGCTTATTTGAATATGCTGAAACAGCACGTGAACGCGGTATTCAAGTGATTATTGCGGGTGCAGGCGGTGCTGCACATTTACCAGGTATGTGTGCAGCCAAAACAGATCTGCCGGTATTGGGTGTGCCCGTAAAATCTTCGATTTTAAACGGTGTAGATTCATTGCTGTCTATTGTACAAATGCCTGCAGGGATTGCCGTAGGCACGCTGGCGATTGGTCCTGCTGGCGCAACCAATGCCGCAATTATGGCAGCGCAGATTCTAGGTTTAACACGCCCGGAAATTGCAAAAAATGTTGCAGATTTTCGTGCGGCACAAACTGATAAAGTGGCTAGCAAAAACATTCCGGGTCAAGCTTAAAACGGGACACAGGTTATGAATAAAACCATCGGTATTTTTGGTGGTGGTCAACTCGGCCGTATGATGGCGCAAGCCGCGCTACCGTTAAATATTCAATGTACTTTTCTTGAAGCCAATACAGATTGTCCATCTGCGGTATTGGGGCAAGTTTTTTCATCAAAAGCTAAAAATGGCTTGCAGGACTTTATTGCAAGTGCTGAGGTATTTAGTCTTGAGTTTGAAAATACGCCTTTGATCGATGTGGATGTATTGACCAAACAAAAAGACTTGCATCCACCACGTCAAGCTTTAGCCATTGCTCAACATCGTCTTTCAGAAAAAGCGTTATTTGATGAGTTAGAGATTCCCGTTGCGCCGTATAAAGCGGTAGATTCTCTGGATAGCCTCAAACTTGCAGTTGCTGAATTAGGGCTTCCGATCGTCTTGAAAACGGCGACAGGCGGTTATGATGGCAAAGGACAGTTTGTATTACGCGCAGAAGATCAAATCAACCAAGCTTGGACGGAACTTGGCCCAGCGGGTTGTTTAATTGCTGAAAGCTTTGTCACTTTCTCTCGTGAAGTTTCAATTATCGCAGTACGCGGTATTGATGGAGATGTAAAAACATGGCCATTGGCTGAAAATCATCATCACAATGGCATTCTTTCACATTCGATCGTCCCTGCGCCAAATAGTTCAGATTTACAACCTGTTGCACAAGATTATATCACTCGCCTTTTGAATCATTTGAATTATGTGGGTGTTTTGACCTTGGAGCTTTTTGTCACTGAAAAAGGCCTGTACGCCAATGAGATGGCACCACGTGTGCACAACTCTGGGCATTGGTCGATTGAAGGTGCAGTATGCTCGCAATTTGAAAATCATATTCGAGCTGTTGCAGGTTTGCCATTAGGCTCAACAGAAGTTGTACGTCCAACGGTGATGGTCAATATCATAGGTCGATATCCACCCTTGGAAGAGGTTTTGGCACTGAAAGGTGCTCATGTGCACCTTTATAACAAGTCTGAGCGTGAAGGTCGTAAAATTGGACATATCACGTTGATGCCAAATGATTCTGCTGAATTAACGACACTATGCCGTCAGTTAGCAAAAATTCTACCAAACCCGCTGTCTTTAACTGAAGATATGAGCATCTAAGTTCCGTACTGTATATAAAAAAGCAGTCAAAGTATTGGCTGCTTTTTTGTTTGGCGATGTTTTGTATGACGACATTGCTTTATTTGTTGGATATTCTGATTTCAATTCAGATCGAAAAACTGTGTATAAAACAATAAGTGAGTTAAAAAAGCATTTTTAATCTTATAAAAAAGGATATTTTTTGAATTCAAAGCAATTTATTATTCTATACGCAATTGTATGATTCAGGACTTATCCACAGAAAAAGTCGAAGACACGGTGTTAAAAAATTTTGAATTTAAAACTTTAAATTTAAAGTTTATGGGGATTTGAATTTAAAATAAACCATGTGGATAACTTGTTTGGCTAGAATTGAGAAATATATTGTGGATAAAAAATAGAATTATTTGAATTTAAAAAGCATGGTGATAATCTGGTGTGGATAAGTTTATTTAAATTTAAAGTCACGATGTCAGTAGTTTTGAATTTAAAATTGGAAAATGAATTCAAAATTTACGTTTTTACATCTGTCATTTTATTCACAGGCTGTTATGGTATTCAGATAATTTAAATTTAAAACTATTTTTGTGGATATTATGCGCCATTTAACTTTGATTTGTGGATCTGTTTTAATCGCGGCATCACATGCCAATGCTGAATTAATTATGAATGGTCAGACGGTGTCTAGCTCACCAGTGACAACAACTCAGAATACCGACTATACGCCTAATTCTAATTTTCAAAGCTGTATTGCAAATTTACGTTCACAAGCCGTGAGCTCTGGTGTTAGTGGTTCAACCTATGATCGCTATACACAAAATTTAACACCTGATTATTCAGTCATCAGTAAATTAGACTATCAACCTGAGTTTTCGACCCCGATTTGGGACTATCTTTCAGGTTTAGTCGATGAAGAACGTGTTGAAAAAGGGCGTCAAATGCTAAGTCAGCATCAAGATGTTCTTAATCGTGTTGCGGCTGCTTATGGCGTTCCCGCAGAAACAGTCGTAGCTGTTTGGGGTGTAGAAAGTAATTTTGGAGATATTTCTGGGAAATATCCATTATTGCAAGCCTTAGGAACATTGAGTTGTGAAGGGCGTCGACAAAGCTATTTTAGAGGCGAGTTCTTTGCCACGATGCGTATTTTACAACGTGGAGATTTACGCGAAGATCAACTGAAAGGTTCATGGGCCGGTGCATTCGGTCATACTCAATTCATGCCTTCAACCTATGAAGAGTTGGCTGTAGATTTTGATGGTGATGGACGCCGTGATCTGGTTTCAAGTACTTCTGATGCCTTAGCTTCAACAGCCAATTTTTTGAAAAAACGTGGATGGCAAACAGGCATGCCTTGGGGCTTTGAGGTAAAAATTCCTGCGGGAGTATCGGTATCTGGGGAAAGTCGTCGCAATAAAAAATCACTCAGTTCTTGGGTCAATCGTGGTTTTACTCGTGTTGATGGTACTCCAATCATTCAAGGCAATTTATCGGAAGGCGCTCAGGCTGGTCTAATGATGCCTGCGGGTGCAAATGGGCCCGCATTCTTGGTGTTTAAGAACTTTGATGCAATTTACTCCTATAATGCTGCTGAAAGTTATGCACTTGCAATTGCCCATTTATCCGATCGTTTACAGGGTAAAGGCGGTTTCCAAACAGCTTGGCCAACAGAAGATGCTGGAACATCTCGTGCCGAACGCCGTGAAATTCAAAACTATTTATTGAAGAAAGGCTATGCGATTGGAGATGCAGATGGTTTGATTGGGGATAAAACTCGCCAGGCCATTCAACAAGAACAGGTCAAGTTGGGCCTGAGCCCATCAGGTCGAGCAGGACAGCAGATCTTAAAAGCGTTTAGAAACGAGGCTGCAAAGAGTATGATGCAGTAAAATATGGAATATTCAGGACAGTGAATATAATAAAAAGGTCTGCGATTGCAGACCTTTTTATTGATTGGTTTTATTCAATCGCAGATTGATCGATTTTCACAGCTTCCAGTACATCTAAAATGACCGCAGTAACGTCCTGAGTGAGATCTCGATCATTAAAGATTTCATGGGCTGTTATGGTCACATCTGTATCACTGGGCAATTGTTTCTGTTCTTCTTCAATCAAATGCTGGATTGGAAGTAAGGTTTGTTTGATTTCAAGATGCAAAATATCTGCAAACTCAATATTTTCATCTTCCAGTTCAATAATTTGCTCATTGAAGTAAGGCAATAAAATGGAATGAAGATATGGCTGAAGTTCAGTAATATCATAAATTTCAATATCACGAGTTTGCTCAATCGTGCTGATATGATCATTTACTTCCAACATAATATGATAATAGCTCACAGTCATCTCCTCAATTCATTGCGTCATAACTTCACAATAACATGAATTTGAAAAAAATAATTTAAATACATAAGGAAATTATGGATTTAAATGCTGATAGTTCATCATTAAAAATTGTTTATCGTTGTCTTGAGTTTAGCATGGCTAAATCCGTCTGAGTTAATCTAAAATTTTTCAAATCTTGTTCTTTCATCATCGGATACATCAGTGCTTTAGGATCATTGTTATGTGCAAGTCCTAAAGTATGACCCAGCTCATGTGCAATCGTTACTGTCAGATCGGCATCTGATTCAAATTCATAAATATTAATGCTTTTACCATCAAAAACGCCTTTATCGAACTGGCGAGGCTGGAAACGTGTATTAAATTGATCAACGGATTGATTATACTGATGATTCAATGAGTTAAGCTGTTCAATTTGACGGTTTAAGCTATCAACTTTTTGATTATAAATGTCTAATTGTTGCTTCAATTGATGCTGTTCAATAATCAGCTGATTTTTTTGTTGGTCTAATTCAAACCTTGCAGAAGCATTTAAATTTTGCCGAGATTGATTAAGCGCATTGATCAGTTGATTATATTGTTCAACTTTGTGCTGATAACTGTTTTTTTGAAAGTCTAGTTGTTGATTGACTTGATTTAATTCAAGATGGAGTTGCTGAATTTTTTGCTTTTCAGTTTGAGAATATTGTTGAGTATTTTCTAAAATACGTAAGGCTTGAGTTCTGGCAATGGACTCAGCTTGGCGCTCATCATAAATCAAATTAATCGTCAGCTTTGCCTGATCATCATAAACAAATAAACGCTGCATCGTACCCAAGTGCCATATATCAGCAGCTTCTTGTGCTAAATTTTTTATCTGTGCTTTACTCAGATGAAAGCGAGGATCAACTTCGCCAACACGATAACGTAAACGAGTATCTAAAGGGTGTGTAATACGATCAATCACTGAATTATGGTTGAGTTGCGGATACATCATGCGTTGAATCGCAAAATATGCCGTAAATATAATGATGCTGATAAGAATCCAAAAACGCATGCTTGATTAAAAAATAATTTTTGTTATAGATAATCTATCTGAAAATTACACAATCGCAAACACTGATGAATGGAATGTTGATTTTAGGCTGGATTTTTTTAATTGCGGGCATTTGTTGCTGGATGAATGTTATGTATTGCTTGGTGAAACTGTTCAAAGCAAGATTATTGATAGAGATGCCATTAACGCAGCAATCTAAAAATTTTAAAGTTGTGAAGAATGGCGGTTATGCAATTTGGCAAGAAGGGCCGTTATTTAAACTTGCGCCTATGGCATTCATTCATCCAGAAATTATGAATATTGATTCTCAACAAATGGTTAAATTAACCTCCAGCATCGGGCGGCCACATAAAAATGGTTTTACACGTGGTTCAAATTTGATGTTTTATTGTGAATTGCAGGTTGGAAACTACTGTTTAGAAGTGCTCAATGGTTCGTCACTCAATCCAATTGAAGATAAAATTTCTCAGGCTATCACTGATCATTTATCCATTAAGAAACAATCTGATAGTCTATACAATATACAGATACGTGAAAGTCTGACTAAAAAGCAAAGAATCTTCATGTTGCTATGTATATTTGCAGGATTATTTTTATTGATGAAAGGCCTGTTTACGATCATATCCCTCAGTCTAGGCACGCCTATGGAAGGTTCAATGGGTTAATCTTTTTTATTTATGGGCTAAACAAGAGGTGAATATCGATAAATAACAGGATAAAAGCCAAAATACTGAGAAATCGATTTATCCAAACAGAAATTCTTAAATAGTCAGCAGTGATATACAGGGATTTGAATTGTAAGGGATGCAACATGATATAGCTGATTTTCTGTTTAAACACGGCGGTGACAGTGTATTGTTGTTTTAAAACAATTTGCCGCACAATAAAAGCATTTATCCACCAAAACACCAACAGAATCATTAAAATAATCAAGATACTCAATGCCAAGCGAATCCAATCGTTCTGCTCAAAAAAGGTCATATCAGTATAAAAATGGCTCATCAGTACAATGCTGACCAGTAGCATGGTGCGATAAAAGCTCTGCTGAATAAATTGTAGTTGCACAGGGCTGTTTAGCTTTTGCGTATCTGAATGGCTTACAATCTTGCGCGCAAAAAGTGCAAAACCATGACATAGAATTTCTAAAAAAATATATAAAGCAATGCTGATACCGAGGATTTTATACATAACTAATCGTGTTCAAAAATGGGTCGATATAAAGCAGGCGTTACTAGAATCATCAATAAGATCCCCGAACAAACAAAGGCAAGATCATTAAAAATCGCGGCATAACTGGTCATGTAAATCCAGTGCATATAAGGCATGAAATAAAGCAGAAATGTTGGAAAAAAACTGTAGAGATACGCTTTTCTTGCCCATTCTTTTTTCAAACATAAGCCAAAGGTAATGATCAGTATAATAAGGCCCGCGATTGACAACACAGCCAGCTCCCAAGTCTGTGGGTCTTGATACAGTGTTCTATCCAGCAGTACTAACTCAGCTTCGGTACTGTATACGTCTATGATTGCGGCGATAATGGGCAAAATAAACTGGGCAAGGATCAAACTATAATAAACAGTGGGTGAAACAGCAGGGGAGTTTTTCATTGTTTGATCCATTATTATTGTGATTATTAAGATAAAAGATTTAGCGATAATTGGCAATTCATCATCTTAAAAAATCACAATGAGCCTGTCTATGGATGAGGTTTTATAACACGCAATCGCTAACGAAATGCTGCACGACTTCCGTTAGATTTCGTGCAAGGTATTGTTGCGTATAAGTCTGTGTAAAATGCGCGTGATACGCTTGTTCTGAATCAAAGCGTTCCCAGAGCAGTAAACGTGTTGGCTCTTGTTGGCATTGATGCAGTTGGAATATGGTACATCCTGATTCTTGTTGAAGCGTCATTCTGCATAACGATTGTAAAGCTTCACAGGTTTCTGAGATTTTATTTTTATCAATAATTTTTAATTCTGCGGTGATGTAAAAGCCTGAGCTAAACATATATTTACTCCGATTTAAATGGGGGAGTAAAAATGTTAATTGCTTGAGTTCACTCTAGCTCAAGCATTTTTTTTGCATAAAGTTTAATTTTATAGTCAACAATATCTTGCTCTTGTTGAAGTCTTTGAATTTCTTGTTTTAATTGAACTGAATGCTCAATCAGAAGCTGCCGTCTTTGTTTTAATGTGTGTTCTCCTTGTAGGCGAAATTGGGCAAAATCTTGAATTTTTTCTAGAGGCATACCTGTTGATTTTAATCGTTTGATCCATTCAAGCCATTCCAGATCAAGCGATGTGTAGACACGTTGTCCAGATGAATTACGGCGAATATTTTTCAGTAATCCAATTTGCTCATAGTAACGAAGGGTATGGATGGATAAACCGATTTTTTTTGAAATATCAGAGATTAGCAAAAAGACCTCAATGCTTTAAAAGTAAATGTAGGATCATAAAAAAACCGCTCAAGACCTTGAGCGGTTTTTTAGATTAAAGTGACAAATTATTTTTTGTCATCTTTCACTTCAGTAAATTCAGCATCGACTACGCCATCATCAGCTTTTTGCTGTTGTTGACCAGCTTCACCACCGAACTGGTTCGGGTCAAAGCCTTGAGCTCCACCTTGACCTTGAGCTGCTTCATAAGCACGCTGAGTGATCGGCATAATGATGTTTTGCAAAGCTTCAGTTTTTGCTTTGATTGCATCAACATCATTTTCTTTCGCAGTGACTTCTAATTCAGAAACCGCTGTTTCAACTGCAGTTTTTTCATCAGCAGTGACTTGCTCACCAAGATCTTTAACCGCTTTGTTTGCAGAAGCAACTAAAGCATCAGCTTCGTTACGTGCTTTTGCAAGCTCTTCAAACTTACGATCTTCTTCAGCATTTGCTTCAGCATCTTTGATCATTGCTTCGATTTCAGCATCAGACAAACCTGAGTTTGCTTTAATCTGGATCGATTGCTCTTTACCAGTGCTCTTATCTTTTGCAGATACTTTTAAGATACCATCAGCGTTGATATCGAACGATACTTCAATTTGTGGCACACCACGTGGAGCAGGTGGGATGTCGCCTAATTGGAAGTTACCCAACAATTTGTTTTGTTGAGCCATTTTACGTTCACCTTGGTACACTGAAATGTCTACTGCGGGTTGGTTGTCTGCTGCTGTAGAGAACACTTGAGATTTCTTCGCAGGAATCGTGGTGTTTTTCTCAATAATTGCAGTTAACACGCCACCCATGGTTTCGATACCCAGTGTTAATGGTGTTACGTCAAGTAAAAGTACGTCAGTTTTGTCACCCGACAATACTGCACCTTGAATTGCAGCACCAATTGCAACAGCTTCATCAGGGTTCACATCTTTACGAGGTTCTTTACCGAAGAACTCTTGTACTTTCTGTTGAACCATTGGCATACGGGATTGACCACCAACCAAAATCACGTCAGAGATATCAGAAGTCGAAAGACCTGCATCTTTAAGCGCAATTTTACAAGGCTCAATCGTACGAGCAACTAAGTCAGCAACTAGGCCTTCTAATTTCGCACGTGTTACATTCATCACTAAGTGTTTAGGACCTGTTGCATCCGCAGTGATGTATGGCAAGTTAATTTCAGTAGAATTTGATGAAGAAAGCTCAATTTTGGCTTTTTCAGCGGCTTCTTTTAAACGTTGCAATGCAAGAGGATCTTGCTTCAAGTTGAAATTTTGTTCTTTTTTGAACTCTTCAACCAAATAGTCGATCAATGCATTATCAAAGTCTTCACCACCAAGGAATGTATCACCATTAGTAGACAATACTTCAATTTGTTGGTCGCCATCTAAGTCAGCGATTTCAATGATTGATACGTCAAATGTACCACCACCTAAGTCATATACTGCAACTTTACGGTCGCCTTCTTTTTTATCCATACCGAACGCAAGTGCAGCAGCAGTTGGTTCGTTAATGATACGTTTAACTTCTAGACCTGCAATACGACCCGCATCTTTAGTTGCTTGACGTTGAGCGTCATTGAAGTAAGCAGGGACAGTAATTACTGCTTCAGTTACTGTTTCACCTAAATAATCTTCAGCAGTTTTTTTCATTTTTTTCAAAATTTCTGCTGAGATTTGTTGAGGTGCAAGTTTTTTATCATTCACTTCTACCCAAGCATCGCCATTGTCTGCTTTGATGATTTTGAATGGTGCAATCCCGATATCTTTTTGTACAGCTTGATCTTCGTATTTACGACCAATCAAACGTTTGATCGCGAATAATGTGTTTTTAGGGTTGGTGACTGCTTGACGTTTAGCAGATTGACCCACAAGAATTTCGCCATCTTTATATGCAACGATAGAAGGTGTTGTACGCGCGCCTTCAGCATTTTCAATTACTTTAACTTTATCGCCTTCAAGTACAGCAACGCATGAGTTAGTTGTACCTAAGTCAATACCAATAATTTTAGCCATAAATCTATTCCTCTAAATTCTTTTGAATCCCTTTTATTTCCCCTTTAGAAAAGGGAGCATTAAAAGGATTTTCTTGTTATCCGATATGAGAGCCATTCAAAAATTTTCAAGTCATTATTTGAGAAAATTCATGAAAATATTTTCAAAAAGCCCTGTTTTATTCAGCTTATTGACCTACCATAACCATTGCAGGGCGAAGTAGTCGTCCATTTAAGGTATAACCTTTTTGCAATACTGTACCAATTTGGTTCGCAGCTGCATTTGGATCGATCCCTACGGCTTGGTGTAAATCTGCATTAAAGCCATTGCGAGTATCTGCTTCGACCACACCAAACTTTTCCAAAGTGGTCAAAAGAGACTTTAAGGTGAGTTTTACACCTTCAAGTACAGGTGTTTCTTCATCACCACCTGCTTGTATGGCACGTTCAAGATTGTCGACAGAGTCCAATAACTCTTTTGCGAACTTTTCTAAAGCAGTCTCTTTATGTTTTTCAGCATCGCGCTGAATACGTTCGACACTTTTTTGTGCTTCATATACTGCATTTGCCGTACGGGCTTTTTCCAGTTTTAAACTCTCTTCTAAATTGCTGATTTGAGCTTGTAAAGCTTCAACGGTAACTTCAACCTGTTCATTTTCAGTCTGAGTTTGCTGTTCTGCTTGCTCGTTTTGAAGATCTTGGGCTTCTTGATTTTGCTCAGTTGCCATTGATTTACTCCGTTTAAATGGGTTCTTAAACATGTACAGTCCTTATCGGCAGCAGTTTTGCACTGTGTTCATTTTTGAACTGCCATGGTCGTTTAATTCGTCAATGAATATGAAATGTGGGCGAGCTAATAAAATTCAAGCAAGATTGGATATTATTTAATAAAATTCAGCAAAAAAACTCAAAAGCTTAACTGAACGACATATAAATCTTAATTTATTGTGTGAATATTCAGCAAATACACAGTTTTTTTACACAGAAAAAATTGAGCCTTTGTTTTTTCTCTATTTTGAAATTGTGAAAAATGACCATTAAATTCAAAAATTAAAATTGAATGAATAGATAAAAATTATAAATTAATATATAAAACCGATTAAAGTTATTGAAAATAAGGCTTTGCGAAAACTATTCAGTTTCTTTATTATGCACCTTAGATTCTATGGCTGTAGTTTCTTTTTATTATTTGAATCTGTTTTTCATAGCTTATCCAATCTTCTTGGATAAGCTTTTTTTTGTTTTTTAAAAGCATTAACAATGTAACCAGTGCGAGACTTTTACGGTAAAAATATTTTTTCTTGACTTAAGCTTTTTATCTTACGAGTAGGATTCATATATAAAAAATGAGATAAATGAAAGGCTTAACTTAAAAATAAATCGGATTCAAAATAAATCATTGATTTAATAAACTTTGCAGAACTTATACGGCAACACGTTAAAAGTCTTACCAAGCTGCAACGAAGTTTGTTGAAAAAATAGCAATCATAGTCAGCACGACGATGCGGACTGTATTGTCGTTTTTTAATCGAGTGATGATAAAGGAATTAGTGATGAAAAAATCAGGTCTCATTTTTATGTTGTTGGCAGGTGTTGCGGTGATGAGTACAGCATGTACTTCAAATGAAAGCACACAAACTCCTGAAACTACACAATCAGCACCAATGGCGTCAGCAGATCAGCAGCAATCTGCACAAACGTCAACGGTTGATCCTGCTCAACAGGGCACTGCCGTAGAGGGCGATGCAACAATTCAGCAATCACAACCTGCTCAAGCAACCCAAGATCCAACTTTGGGTGAACAACCTTCAGCTCAATAACTGCTGAAATAAAAAAATCAGGCGATCTTTTGGATGCCTCCAGCGCCTGATTTTGATACTTAACAAGATCGGATCAATATTTATTCACCTGCGAGTGAACATTCAAAGTTGGTCCGATCTACAGTACAACGTGCTCGTTTAAGCACAGACATCATGGTTGGGTCATAAACCCCTTGTTTGGTCAATTCTAAGCGTGTATCGCGAAGTAGTTTTTGATAGCGCTCTTTATCCTCTTTGCTTAAATTGAGACGATATTTATTTGGAATCGTTTCCTCTTGTTTTTTGACCATCTCAAATTGTTTTGGCATTTTTTTAAGGAACCATTCTCTGGATAGATTCCCGAAACCTGGAGAAAATTTACTGGTATTGAAAATCAAATCGGCTGTGACATTGAGTACTGGAAAGTTAAACATCGCGCCATTTGAACCCAAACCTTTTGAAAGTTCTAAAGGTTTGAAGGCATAAGCAGGTGCACCAACCATATCCACTTTGCCTTGATTAAATTTAAGAATAAAATCTGAAATATCAGACAAGACAGGAATTGCACCCACACGTTTTACTGCTGCAATCTGGGCTTTATCATAGGATAATACAGCGAATTTTTTACCTTTTCCTTTTTCAATGGTATTTATCGATCTATCATTCACAAAGATATAAGCTGGTCCTATTTGTGCGATACCACCCACTTCATATTCCACACCATTGATTGTTGATTTCAGTCTTTGGGTATTTCTTTTATCTAGAACGAAATTAATCGCTTTTAAAGCAATAGCATTGTTCGGGACCCCACCAAGTGCATCAATAGAACCCGCAAATTTATTAAATTGACGCGCTCGCATTGCGGTTAAGAAGACTGCATCACATTTACCACTTTGGAAATCTCGTTCAGCCAGTTCTTCATTTTGATAAGCAATCAGCTGGATATCGGTATTCCATGCTTTTGCAGCGAGTGCCCATTCTTCCATCATCTTATAGGATTCACCCGCTTTTCCTAATAAATCAAATACACAAACATCCTGTTTTGCTTGAGAAATACTTGATAATCCAAGTAATGCGAGTGTTGTAAAAGCAATAAATCCCTTTTTCATGTTATATCCTTATACTCAAAAGTGCTTTATTTATAATCAATATAGTAATTTTATTTGAATGATAATAGAGTTTTTACTCTATTTCCGATGAGTAAACCCTTGAATGTGCTAATTAATGTGACTAAATATTCATTTAATTTTTTTATTGAGATTTTTATCGTATTTTAATAGTTGAAATTAGATTCATAAAATATGCTTAATTTTGATCGAGATACCAATGAGTATAAAAATGGATCAACTTCTTAATGAAGAAAGTGAATAAGCAAATCTAAAAAACATATTTTTTAATAATATACAAAAATCGTAACATGAACTCGCTTTCCTTCTTTTTCCTTGAATTGTCTGCCTATTTTGATCATGAAATTTCAGCAACTTGTTTTACTTTGCTCATCTTTAGCTGTGTTCAGCTCTAGTGGTTGGGTGAATGCACGTCCAATCGTGATTGGCTATCAAACCAATATAGAGCCTGCCAAAGTTGCTCAGGCAGATGGCGTATATGACAAGGTAATTGGGGAAAAACTGGATTGGCGCTTATTTAACAGTGGTGCTGAAGTTTTAACTGCATTAGCTTCAGGCTCAGTAGACATTGCATTGATTGGATCTAGCCCTTTAGGTGCTGCTGTTGCCAATAATTTGCCAATCGATGTGTTTTTGATTTCAACAGATTTAAAAAGTGCAGAAGCCTTGGTGGTCAGAAATGGTTCAGGTATCCATCGCCCGCAAGATTTAATCGGAAAAAAAGTGGCGACACCATTTGCTTCCACTTCGCATTACAGTTTGTTGGGTGCATTGCAACACTGGCATATTAAAACCAATCAAATACGGTTGTTGAACCTAAAGCCTGCTGAAATTAATGCAGCATGGCGTCGAGGAGATATTGATGCCGCTTTTGTTTGGTCTCCAGCACTTGCCAATATTAAAAAAACCGGCAAGGTGATGACCAATGCAGGGCAGGTTGGACAATGGGGCTCGCCTACCTTTGAAGTTTGGGTGGCACGCAAGGATTTTGCACAGAAGCACCCTGAAGTACTCAGTAAATTCTCCTCGGTGACCCTGAATTATTATGATGCCTATAACCGAAATAAGCGCCATTGGACTGCAAGCTCAGCTGAAGTACAAAAAATTGCCAAAATCACGGGTGTTGATGCACAAGATGTTCCCATGCTTCTAGCAGGCGCAGACTATCCTGATCGCCAAGCGCAATTAAGCCCACAGTATTTAGGTGGGCGAACCACACAAAATATTGCCAATGCAGTCAACTTTTTGAAGGCACAGGGCTTGGTTAAGAAAGTTTCACCAAATTATCAACAATTTATAAATACACGTTTTATCAACGCGTCGAAATAGAAATCGGAAGTAATCATCATGGCTGTATTGACTGTAGAACATGTCCAAGCACAGTACCCAGGTGCTGAGCAACCGGTACTGCAAGATGTGTCATTTCAATTGGGCTCAGAGCAGCTTATGGTTGCTTTAGGTGCCTCAGGAAGTGGTAAAACCACCTTATTGAACCTGATTGCAGGTTTTACACGTCCACAGATGGGAAGTATCAAGCTTGATGGTGAAGCCATCCTTGCACCGAGTCGTGATCGTGGTGTGGTATTTCAAGATGATGTTTTGCTCCCTTGGCAGAATGTCGAGGACAATATTGCTTTCGGTTTGGAGTTGGCGGGTATTGATAAACGAACGCGCCAAAAACGTGCACAAGAATTACTTAAACTGGTTAATTTAGAAGGATTTGGGCAACGGCATATTTGGGAGCTTTCAGGTGGTCAGCGACAAAGGGTAGGCTTAGCACGTGCTTTGGCCTCAGATCCTAAAATTTTATTGATGGATGAACCCTTCGGTGCTTTGGATGCTTTCATACGTGAACAAATGCAGTGTCTATTGTTGGATGTCTGGAAAAGTACCGCAAAGCCAACTTTCTTAATTACCCACGATATTGAAGAAGCTGTTTTTCTTGCTACAGATCTGATTATTTTGGCGCCCAATCCGGGACGAATAGTCGAGCGTTTAACGCTGGATTTTGCAAAAAGATATGCCGGCGGTGAGTCAGCACGAAGCATCAAATCTGATCCAAAATTTATTGAAACGCGAGAACATGTGTTGAGCCGGGTATTTATTCAAAATCATCAAGACTCAAGGGGTACAGTTCAACGTGCGCCCGTTCAAGGGGAAAAGGTGTAATTATGACAGCACAATTAGACCCTAAATTAATGACCTCGACTCAACCTCAGCCCAAGAAAGGTAGTGTTCCACGTGAAGTGAATATTACCTTGATCAGTAGCATCACAATTGTTGCATTGCTTGCAAGTTGGTGGTTAGTCACTGCCTTAGGTTGGATTGATGCTTTATTTTTGCCATCACCAGTTGCAGTATTGGACCGTTTACAGGATTTGATTGCCAACGGCTACATGAGCATCAGTTTATGGAGTCATATTGGCGCAAGTTTAGGCCGTATCGGTACAGCTTTAATTGCGGCAGTAATTACGGCTATTCCTGTAGGCATTGCGATCGGTCGAAATAAAGTGATACGTGGTGTTGTCGATCCAATTATTGAGTTTTATCGCCCCATTCCCCCTTTGGCTTATTTGCCTTTGATCGTGATTTGGTGTGGGATTGGCGAACTGTCCAAAGTTTTACTGATTTATCTTGCGATTTTTGCACCGATTGTCATCGCAACATCGACAGGGGTTCGCTCCGTTGATCAAGCAAAAATTCGTGCAGCACAGTCTTTGGGTGCAACACCATTGCAAATAATTAAACACGTGGTTTTACCGAGCGCTTTACCCAGCATATTAACTGGTATTCGTATCGGACTGGGTGTGGGATGGTCCACCTTGGTTGCTGCGGAGTTGGTCGGTGCTTCTGAAGGTTTAGGTTTTATGGTGCAATCGTCATCACAACTTTTGGCAACAGATGTGGTGATTGTGGGGATTTTGATTATTGCTGTGATTGCTTTTGCTTTGGAAATAGGATTGCGTCGTTTACAAAAGAAACTGGTTCCGTGGGATAAGCAAGTGCAATAAATGCTTTGACTTAAATTTTGGGGAATTTTGACGCTATTGATAAAACGGCAGTCGCACTCAAATTAGTTATAGCATTTTTTAAGTTTTAATAATGATGAATTGCCTTTAAAACATCGTGAGATGATCGAGGAAGAAATGAACGCTGTTGTATCAAATACTTTTAAAATTACACCATTGAATCCGACCATTGGTGCTTTGATTGAAGGGATTAATTTTAATCAACCTTTGACGCCTGAAGAAAAGACATTGATTGAAACAGCTTTGTTAAAACATCAGGTTATTTTCTTTAGAAATCAGCCGATGACGGCTCAGCAACATGCTGCTTTTGCCCGACAGTTTGGCCAGTTGCATATTCATCCCATTTATCCAAATATTCCAGAACAACCAGAAATTATGGTTTTGGATACTGAATTAAATGATTTGCGTGACAATGCACTGTGGCATACCGATGTCACTTTCCTTGAAGAACCTGCAATGGGTGCAATTTTGAGTGCGAAGAAAGTTCCAGCATGGGGTGGCGATACACTCTGGTCAAGTGGTACAGCAGCTTTTGAAGCCTTGTCTCGACCAATGCAAAACATGCTATCGGGTTTAACCGCAACACATGATATAGCACGTTCATTTCCAATTGATCGCTTTGGGGGTGATCCAGTCGAGTTGGAAAAGTTGGAAGCTGCCAAGAAAAAGCATCCGCCCATCAGTCATCCTGTGATTCGTACCCATCCCGTTACAGGTCGTCAAGCCTTATTTGTGAGTGAAGGGTTTACCACACGAATCAATGAGTTAGAAGCTAAAGAAAGTGATGCAGTTTTGAAAATGTTATTTGAACATATTCAAAAACCTGAGTTTGTAGTGCGTTGGTCTTGGCAAGCCAATGATGTTGCATTTTGGGATAACCGTTGTACATTCCACTATGCAGTGGATGATTACCGCCCACAGCATCGTGTCATGAATCGGGCAACATTGATGGGTGATCGACCTTTTTATCAAGCAGATTAATCTTTTCAATTTTTCTAAAAAACCAATCAAATTTGATTGGTTTTTTAGCATTTGAACTTGGTAAATTTAAAATCAATAAAACTTAAAAGCTTACATAAGTGTTTTCCCGATAAATATAAGAAAGCTGTTTTAAAACTTGAGAAGATACATTGAGATTTATGCAGGATTTTGTGATTAAAGTTATTAAATCATTTGAAAATTCAAGATTTCAATGTAGGTTTTTTATAATAAAAATGTTTAGTTATTCATCAAAATTAAATAAATGATCAACATACTAGGCAAGAATAATTTATTGCTTGTTGGAAATATCATGTTGATTAATAAGAAAAAGCAAATATTTTTGCTGAGTATGCTTTCTACGTTACTGGTGGCGTGTAATGATGACAATGATCATTCAAATGTTGACCAACCTGTAGAAGCAAAACCATTAGAGTTAAACATCCTACATATTAATGATCACCATTCACATTTAGATGAAGAAAGCATTAAATTTAAAACTAACGTGGGGACTGGAGAAGAAGAATTTAGTGTTACAAGCGGTGGTTTTGCACGTGTCGCCAGCTTAATAAATCAACTGGCAGCAGAAAAGAAAAACGCTTTTAAAATCCATGCAGGGGATGCGATCACAGGAGATTTGTACTATAACCTCACTGACGGTAAAGCAGATGCGGATGCAATGAATACCGTTTGTTTTGATACATTTACTCCTGGAAATCATGAATTTGACTCTAAAGATGATGGCTTAAAGAAATTTATAGGTTTTCTTGATCAAGGTACTTGTAAAGAAAAGACCCGAGTCCTGACGGCCAATGTGAGTTTTGGTGCATCGTCTCCTTTGTATAAGACCAATCGTATTTTGAAATCACAGGTCTTTGAAAAAGAGGGTGTTAAATTTGCGGTCATTGGTTTAACCGTGGCCAAGAAAACCAAAAACTCTTCTCAACCGAATGCAGATACACTGTTTGCTGATGAAATTGAAACAGCACAGAAAGAAATTAATCAATATAAGGCGCAAGGTATCAAAAATATTATCCTACAGACCCATGTGGGATATGACCTCGATCAACAATTGGCAAAATCACTGACAGATGTTGATGTGATTATTGGTGGGGACTCACATACTTTACTGGGTCCAGACGGTCTTAAAAAATATGGAATGACGCCTGAAGGCGCTTATCCGACTCAGCTACGCAATAAAGATGGTCAATTGGTCTGTGTCGCTCAAGCTTGGCAATATAGTTATATAGTTGGGGATCTCAATGTTAAGTTCGACAAGAATGGCAATCTGGAAAGTTGTAATGGTACACCACATGTTTTAATTGGTAATAACTTTACCCGTACAGCGAAAGATGCAAAAGCAGTCACTGAAACTGAAAAACAAGCAATACTCGCTCAATTCAAAGCAGACAATGCACCGTTTACTGTAGTCACACCATTACAAAAAACGCTAGATGTTTTAAAACCTTATCAGGAGCAAAAGAAAAGCTTTGCTCAGAAAATTGTAGGACAGGCAACAGATAACTTGTGCTCGCGCCGTGTACCAGGTACACAACGGGATGTAAATCGCTCAACATTAGGAGACGTGTGTAATAAAAATACCCATGTGGATCAACATGGTGGGGATATTCAACAAATTATTGCCGAAGCATTTTTACAACAAGGCAAAACGTTTTTTGGTGCAGATATTTCATTCCAAAATGGCGGCGGTGTACGTGAAGATGTGGCTTTAGGCGATGTAACCGTGGGTAAAATTTACAACGTCTTGCCGTTTAAAAATACATTGTTGCGTTTAGATTTGTCGGGTGCTGAAGTTAAAGCAACATTGGAAGATGCAATAGATGGTGTGATTGCTCAGAATAATACGGGAAGTTATCCGTATACAGGTGGTTTACGTTGGAATGTTGATTTTACAAAAGACAAAGGCCAACGTCTTAGCCAAATACAGGTGCGAAATGCATCTGGACAATATGAAAATCTTGATCTGAACAAAACTTATAAAGTAATCACCATAGATTTTCTTGCCAATGGCGGAGATTACTATACGACTTTAAAAACCATTACTGGGGAACGTCGTTTAGATGTTGGCTTGGATTATGCAGAAGCTTTCCTCAAATATGCCCAAGCTTTGGCTGGTCAAGAGGGTCAAAAGAAAATTAATAAATTAGCAACCACTGAATACAGTACTCAGCTATTTATCGATAAAGCCAAGTAAGTTTAAAGAAAATAAAAAATCCTGCTTAGGCGGGATTTTTTATATGTTGTATCTTGATAAAGCGGAGATAGAAAATGAATATTGAAAATTTTTAAATCATCTCATGTAAAAAATAGATTACTCCAAAATCAAATGATGAACAAAAGCGTGAATAAATAATTGCAAAAATATCTGCTTAACATTAAAATGAGCCAAAATTTAGCCATGATGGCTTAAATAACCACAATGATGACATTAATTTTTTCTTTCACTGACTTTATTTGATCTTGTAACGTTGCCATTTGACAAGATTGTAGCCAACCACTGACTGGTTGCAGGATAACCATAATATCTTGATTAAACCCAGTACATTTTAAACATGCGTTTGAAATGTAATTTGAATCTACATTTAAATTCAATATTCGGGAGAACAATCATGCTGTTTAACGTATTTCTCATTTTGGGCTTTCAATAGACCCCATACATTTTAATCGTTTAAATTAAACGAAAAGAATACCTTATTTTAAAGAATATACATGTTCTTCGGGTTCGCTTTGCTTATAAAAATGCAGATTGCACAAAGCCAAACCCGGACATGAAAAGAAAAAAGTGAATATATGAACGAATATATCAATCAACCTTTTGCGCAAACCAAGCAACAGGTTGAGGTCGCAGATTTTGCTGAAATTTCCCCGATTGTAAAACTTTGGGCTTTTCGATTTTTGCTAGAGTTGGGCGGTGCAAAAGAATTTATTTCTGATCATTGTTTCAGTCATCAATGGATTGCCAAAAAACTGGGTTTTTCAGAGACATTACTGGCAGATCAATTTAATGAGCAAGCAGCATATCAAGAACTCAATCAATTGCATAAAAGCACTCAGCAGCAAAACTTATCGAAGGCTTTTCAATTTAGTGATGAGCTGCAATATAACCTGAAATTAATCCAGCAATTACTGGATTTAAATGATGTTGAAAGTACGATTTTAGGTTTTGTGGTAATGCTCAACAGTGAGCAGCTTTTAGATGATATTGCCGATACGATTGGTGAACTCACTGCATCTAAAACGATTCGTGCTTTAGCCGTCGTTTTGGATTTGCCTTATGATGAGATCCGTCAAGCGCTGTCAGTACAAGGGCGTTTACATCGTAGTGGCTTGATCAGTGTGCAGCAGCACTATCGCAATTACTTACGTGGAAAATTGAATCTGGTCTCTAACCAATTGGCCGATAAATTATTGGTTAAAACCAATGATGTGATGGATCTTTTTGTTGGCACCATTAATAAAAGCCAAGTTGCTGAATTAACGCTTCAGGACTATCCGCATTTAGCCTCTGAATTGACCTTGCTGATGGCATATCTAAAGCAAGTGAAATTGAGTAAACAACAGGGTGTGAATATTTTTCTGTATGGGAGTTCTGGTACAGGAAAAACACAGCTATGTAAAACTTTGGCACAAGAAATGGGCGTGCAACTTTTTGAAATCTCTTGTGAAGATGAAGATGGCGATGCGATTTCAGCGACAGGGCGTTTATGTGCTTATCGTGCAGCACAATGCATTTTTGACAGCCAATCTGCTTTATTGATGTTTGATGAAGTGGAAGATGTTTTCAATGACACTGAAAATGGCGTCGGCATGAAAAGCACAGCACAAAGTCGTAAGGCTTGGGTCAATCGGATATTAGAACAAAATCGCACACCCACGATTTGGGTTTCAAACTCTGAACAACTTGATCCTGCGTTTATACGTCGTTTTGATATGGTACTAGAAATTAAAGTGCCCCCTAAACAGCAACGGAGTAGCTTTATACAACAGCATTGCGGTAATGATCTCAACATGATGTATCAACAAGCTTTCGCCAATGTGGAACAGCTATCGCCTGCAATTTTGCGTCGAAGTTATCGTGTTGCAAAAGCTGCACAGGTGGAAAATGAAAATTTAGTGGTACAGGAAAGTATGGCTAAACTGATTTCCAATACACTGGGAGCGCAAGGACATCAACGTATTAAGTTGCAGGATTGCAATGCATTACCGAAATTCTATGATTTGACCTATATCAACTGTAAGTCAAATCTTGCTGAAATCACAACAGGGATACAGCAACATGGTTTTGGACGTTTATGCTTATATGGTGCATCAGGAACAGGCAAGACGGCATTTGCAAGATGGCTTTCCGAAAGCATCAATCGACCATTGCTGATTAAGCGTGGCTCGGATTTAATTTCAGCCTGGGTAGGTGAAACAGAACAAAATCTTGCGAAAACTTTTCAGGAAGCGGAAGAGATGCAGGCTGTTTTGCTGTTGGATGAAGTCGATGCCTTGCTACAAGACCGTCGTCAAGCAACACGTTCTTGGGAAGTATCACAAGTCAACGAGTTTTTGGTACAGATGGAAAGCTTCAATGGCATTATGGTTGCAACAACCAATCGCTTTGATCAATTGGATCAAGCAGCCATGCGCCGTTTTGATTTTAAGATGCATTTTGATTTCTTAAATTATGCTCAACGCTTGGCTTTACTGGAAAGTGTCTGTGCGCAACTGAAGCTCGTTGTTAATGAATCCGTGATCAAGGCGAAGTTAAATGCGCTAGACCGTTTAAGTGCCGGTGACTTTGCGGTGATTGTACGACAGTCTTGTTTTCATCCTTTTGAAAATGTGGATGCAATTGTGCAACATCTTGCCGATGAAATGGCGGCCAAATATAAAAACACACAAAGTATAGGATTTACCGCATCAACTTGATGCGGTTTTTCTTTTTAAAGTGCGATAACAAGAAATAAGCCGAGTTTTTTTAGCTTTCGTATGGAAAACACAGCAACCAAATAGATTTAATATGAAAAAAATAGATGAAAATGCTTAAAAAATAGATAAAGAAGCCAAAAAAAGGGTGGATTTGAGGAAAAAACATCCATCCGAACAGAAAGATTAAAAAAAGGGGTTGTGTTGGATAGGGAATGCTGTAGAATGCACATCCATCGGCGGTGATGAAGATTAAAACTTCTGATAAAACAATGACTTGGTTGAATTGATTAAGTTAGGTTTTAGAAGGT
>NZ_JAPKMY010000013.1:0-76940 GCF_026344175.1 Acinetobacter nematophilus | reverse complement strand
TAAATTTGAAGCAATTATTGTTCCTTGGTTGCTTTATTTTTATCAAAAAACTTATGCCGTATATAACCTATAATACCAGGGAGCACACTTAAAATAATAATACCAAAAATTAAATGGGTAAAATTATCTTTCACGATTGGCATATTGCCAAATAAATAGCCCAAAATAATAAAAGAACCGACCCAGCAAATTCCGCCAATCGCGTTATAAGTTAAGAAGTATTTGTAATTCATACTTCCTGCCCCTGCAACAAAGGGTGCAAAAGTACGAGCGAATGGGATAAAGCGTGAAAAGATAATGGTTTTTCCACCATGCTTTTCAAAAAACTGTGATGTTTTAAGCAAATGTTCTTTATTGATAAATTTTGAATCAATTTCGAAAACACGTGGACCAATATATTTGCCAATATGGTAATTTAAAGTATCACCAAGAACGGCGGCAATAAATAACAGTAAAATTAAAACGGTTGGATCCATTGCACCTGTAGAAGCAGCTAACGCGCCTGCTGCAAAAAGCAAACTATCTCCAGGTAAAAATGGCATGACCACTAAACCTGTTTCAACGAAAATAATCAGGAATAAGATTGCATATACCCAAACACCGTAATTTTTAATAAATTCAAAAAGGTGCTCATCAACATGCAAAATAAAATCAATCAGATCCATAAGGCAAAAACTATGCGAATTGGTGCACAAATCCTAGCAGTGTGAGTTATGAAAGTCAGTATTAAAAAGTAAATATTTGAATTTATCATTGTTCTTAATCTGCAACGATAAGTTTAAATTTTAGGTATCGATCTGAAATTTTTTACTGACTAATATATATCCATCTTCAAAACGAAATACAAATTTAGGTGTTCTCATGTTTAATCCAAATGTCGTGGTTAAAAATATTGTAAATCAACCGAGTATGAATGCATTCATTGCATTGCTTGCTCGAATTTTAATGGCTTATATCTTCCTTGTGGCAGGCTGGGGAAAAATCACAGCATATAGTGCAACAGTCGGTTATATGGAATCTATGGGTGTACCAGGAGCAATGTTGCCTTTAACGATTTTGGTTGAGTTTGGTGGCGGTTTAGCGTTGTTGTTTGGTTTCCAAGCACGATTTGCTGCATTCGGTTTAGGTGTTTTTAGCTTGATTACGGCTTTCTTGTTCCACGGCGGTGAAACAGATGCAATTAACTTTATGAAAAACTTTGCAATGGCGGGCGGTCTATTTTTCTTAATGCTTCATGGTGCAGGTCGTTTCAGTATTGATCATGCCATTGAAAAATAAAAACGGAACTTGCAATTAAGCCAGATCAATCTCTGGCTTTTTGCGCGTTTTGCTTTGGATTAATCAAATAGATGAATTGGTTTATGCTATCTCAAAGATATTATTCAAGCTTGCACAATGAAAAAACAAATCTTGGAAAGAATACAGGCACTTGGTGGCAATATTGATCGTGTCAAAGGTATATCGTGGATAGATGACTGATGCACTATTCGTTTTAATACCGCTTTATATGAGCGACCTCAAGATGCGCCGTGGGCAACATCAGATGATCAAGAACCTATTTATGGTCTAGGTGAATATATCGATCAACATCAAGCCGAACTCGATAAAAATCCTGAGGTATTTTTCACTCAATTGATCCAAGAATATTATCAACTGACTGAAGAAGGACGAGGGCAAAGCTTCTGGCAACCGACACTTTTTACCCCCTATAAAGAAGGTACGGCTGATTTTAATGAATGGAATGATGACTTTTTAGATGATGAGATTGATCTTAAAGCAATCATTCAATTGACCGATAATCCAGAACCTGATTTTTTACAGTTGTTTTACCGATACGGTTTTCCTGATCATTTATATATTTGTGCGTCAGATCCCTGTCCTGAAAATCCTACCTTGTTCGGCACAGATCATGAGGTTTTTTTTAAAGAAGTGACGCATGAAGGTTATTTGGAAGATTTTTTAAATCGGTGTATCACACCCACAGAATTAATCGAGATCATTAAACAGAAAATCAATCTATAAGTTGATTATTTAAAATGATTTTTTTGAAAGATTGCGAACTTGCTTGAATGGAGTGCGTACAGCTTATAAAAATGATAGAATACGGCGCTTATATTCGTTTGCCTGCATAGTTGTTGACTCATGACTACCAATACTCAAATTACTGAAGATCGTATCCTTATCTTGGATTTCGGTTCTCAATATAGCCAGCTTATTGCACGCCGTGTACGTGAAGCTGGTGTATATTCTGAAATGTATGCTTTTGATATGTCTGAAGAAGACATTCGTGCGTTTAATCCTAACGGCATCATCTTGTCGGGTGGTCCTGAGAGTGTGCATGAGGAAGGTAGTCCACGTGCGCCAAAATGTGTATTCGAGTTAGGCGTACCTGTATTGGGTATTTGCTATGGTTTACAAACCATGTCTGAACAGCTTGGTGGAAAAGTAGAGCCAGGTACAGTACATGAGTTTGGTTATGCTGCCGTTGATGTTTTGGTTCGTGACCAGCTACTTGGCGATTTAAACGATGGCGAAGATAAACTCAACGTTTGGATGAGCCATGGCGATAAAGTTTCAGCAATACCTGAAGGCTTTAAAGTGACTGCAAGTACACCAAGTTGTCCATTTGCAGCGGTGAGTGATGAAACGCGTCGTTTTTATGGTGTGCAATTCCACCCAGAAGTGACGCACACTGCCAAAGGTGCTGAGTTACTGTCTAACTTCGTACATGGTATTTGTGGTTGCCGTAATCTTTGGAACTCTGAAAATATCATCGACTTACGTGTTGAACAATTACGTGAGCAAATTGGTGATCAAAAAGTTCTTTTAGGTCTTTCTGGTGGTGTGGATTCTTCAGTTGTTGCTGCATTGCTTCACAAAGCAATTGGTGATCAATTGACATGTGTATTTGTTGACAACGGTTTACTTCGTTTGAATGAAGGTCAGCAAGTGATGGACATGTTTGCGAAAAACATGGGGATCCGTGTGATTCGTGCTGACGCTGAAAATCGCTTCTTATCTGCACTTGCAGGCGAAGTGGATCCAGAGAAAAAACGTAAAATTATTGGTCGTGAATTCATCGAAGTTTTTGCTGAAGAAGCACGTAAGCTTGATGGCGTAAACTTCCTTGCGCAAGGCACGATTTATCCAGACGTGATTGAATCTGCTGCAACTAAAAATGGTAAGGCACATGTGATTAAATCACACCATAACGTGGGTGGTTTACCAGAAGATTTGGCATTTGAGTTGGTGGAGCCAATCCGTGATTTGTTTAAAGATGAAGTGCGTCGTTTAGGCACAACTTTAGGCTTACCACATGAAATGCTGTATCGTCATCCATTCCCAGGTCCAGGTTTAGGTGTTCGTATTCTGGGTGAAGTGAAGAAAGAATATGCTGATATTCTTCGCCTTGCAGATGACATTTTTATGCAAGAGCTTCGTGCAAGTGGTTGGTATGACAAAACTGCTCAAGCTTTCGCGGTATTCCAACCTGTAAAATCAGTGGGTGTGGTGGGTGATGGTCGTCGTTATGCATGGGTCATTGCACTACGTGCTGTTGAAACAGTTGACTTTATGACTGCCCGTTTTGCTCACTTGCCGTATGAGTTGGTGGACAAAATTTCGACACGTATCATGAATGAAATTAAAGACGTTTCTCGTGTAGTGTACGACGTCTCTTCTAAACCACCAGCAACCATTGAATGGGAGTAAATTTGGGCTTTCTAAAAGCGATAGCTTTTAGCCAAATTTACGCCAAGAGCTGCGCTCACGGCAGCAGGGTTTTAAGAAGCGAAACGCTTCTTGCCTGAATTACGCTAAGGGCTATGCTCGCGGCAGCAGGGCTTTTAATAAGCCAAACTTGATGTAAGGGCTTTGCTTGCGATAGTTTTTTAGAAAAAATGTTAGAAAAAGATGAAAGGATGCATAAGCATCCTTTTTTCATGCAAAGTCAAAAAATAGAATAATTAGAAATGGTTATGGATTTTTATCAGTAGTTAATGGTAGAAAAAGATTATCAAAAGTAACAACATCTAAAGATACTTTAGGGATCCAAAATAGAATCAGTAAATAACTTCCAAGTTATTAATTACCAAAAAATAATATTAAGTTTGATGTTTAAAAAACCGATAAAAAAGCCAGTCAATTGACTGGCTTCTGTTGCTTCGAAAGAACGATTGCTAAATGGCTTTAAACTTAGAAACGGTATCCTGCACGAACACCATAAGTGTTGTAGTCATCACCGAAACCAACACGACCTTCTAAGCTTACGTTTTGATTAAAGAATTTCTTCGCAGAAATACCAAATTCATCACGATTGGTCAGATCATTGTTGTAGTAATCAGCACCAACACTTAAAGTTTTATCTAGATACAAGTCACCACGTACTTTGTATTCATCTAAATCACCGAATGCACCAAATGCTTCAAAGTTAGCATCATATTGACCCACTTTAGTCACATATTTAGCACGTACAGTTGGGTCTGCACCGTCATCACCGTTTTTAACGTCATAACCGGTTACACCCAAGGCAAGTAATAAACCTGGTGCAGGTAAATAACCCACTTCAGCACCGTAAGTTGTTACTTTATTGTCGATGTTGGTGCGATCAACTTCATGCTCATCACGACCAATACGACCACTGACATAGAAATCAGAGTTTGGTACGAAGTATTCAAGACCAGCGCCATATTGGCTGTCTTTTACACCGCTATTTTTTGCATATTCCACATTGGCTTTTACATTACTTGCACGATCTAAGAATGCAGCTTCATTCAACGGTGAGTTACGAGTTTGTACTGGTTTAAAATAATAAGTACCATCTACACCGAAGTTATGAGTAGCATCAGAGTTGTCCCAATCATTATAAGTATAAGAACCACCTACTTCTGCTTGGTAAGCATGTGCAGTGCCAGTTAAAGCGGCTACGGAAAAGATTGCAGATGCAATTGCTAATTTTTTCATGGAATTTGCCCCCTATGAAGAAGAATTGATTTATACATGTTTAGTTACAATTTTGAGTCTAGGTGAAATTCAAAAATCGTCAACCATGCTATGGTAACGGTACTGTAACAATAGTGAGTATATGTAAATGTTTAATATTAAATATATGATAAATATAATTTAAATATTGTGTTTTGTTTTATTAAAACTGTGTAGATAATGTGGATATTAGTAGACTTTGGGTAAGCCGGGGACATAGTTTGTAATAAAAAAGTACCTAAAAATTAAAATACTCTTAATTTATTGAGCTGCTGTATAAAATCTAAACATGATCTTTTAACTCTTAAAGGTGATGATTTCGATTGGAAGACCGACTTATTTTTTAAAGAGATTATTGTGGTACTTTCTACTTTATGTTGATCTATAAAAAAGCCATATCTCAACTTTTTCTACTCTGTGGTAGAATGCCTGCGAATTAAAAGACGTCAAATGTGAGATTAAAACTCGTGGAAATTAATCCTTATCTAGTTCAGCTAAAAGACTTAAATGACCGTGGTCTAACACTACGGGGGTATCTTTGACTACGATCTGAAGAAAGAGCGTTTAGAAGAGGTTCTCCGCGAGTTAGAAGATCCCGCAATCTGGAATGATCAAAGCCGTGCACAAGCAATGGCAAAAGAAAAAGGTGAGCTTGAGAACGTCATCAATGTTTTAGAAGGTTTGGCAACCCAGTTAGATGATGCCCAAGCCATGCTTGATCTTGCAGTTGAAGCAGATGATGAAAGCTTATTGGCGGATGTCCAAGCAGAATTGAGTTCGGCTGAAGAAGAGTTGGCAAAACTTGAATTCCGTCGCATGTTCAGTAATCCGATGGATCCAAATCCATGTTATGTTGAAATCCAAGCAGGTTCTGGTGGCACAGAAGCACAAGACTGGGCTTCGATGCTGTTACGTATGTATATGCGTTGGATCGAACGTCATGGCTTTAAAGCAGAATTGATGGAAGAATCAGATGGAGATGTTGCCGGAATCAAATCTGCCACCATTCGTGTAGAAGGTGAGTATGCCTATGGTTGGTTGCGTACCGAATCAGGTGTACACCGTTTAGTGCGTAAGTCACCATTTGACTCTGGTAACCGTCGACATACCTCATTCTCTGCGGTATTTGTTTCACCTGAAGTCGATGATAATATTGAAATTGATATTAATCCTGCTGATGTACGTACCGATACCTATCGTGCTTCGGGTGCAGGTGGACAGCACATTAACAAAACAGACTCAGCAGTTCGTTTAACCCATGCTCCAACGGGGATTGTGGTGGCTTGTCAGAACCAACGTTCACAACATGCCAACCGTGATCATGCTTGGAAACAATTACGTGCTAAATTATACGAATTGGAAATGAGTAAACGTAATGAAGCAGCTCAAGCGCTTGAAGATTCGAAATCGGATATCGGTTGGGGAAGCCAGATTCGTTCATATGTACTGGACGATTCTCGTATTAAAGACTTACGTACAGGCGTAGAAAACTCGAATACCGGTGCGGTATTGGACGGTGATCTGGATAAATTTATTGAAGCCAGTTTAAAACAAGGTCTTTAATTTAAATTTTTAACAAAAGCAAAGCTTTATCTGTGTTTTTGCAATATATCTAAAAAAATCGATATTAAAATCGAAAAAATGCGATATATTATGTGAAAGATGCTGAATGGAGCTTTGCTCTGAATTGAATGTGTCTAAGATGGATATTGATTTAATTTCTAAAGCATTGGCGAATCCAACTCGACGTCAGATTTTGGAGTGGCTTAAAAATCCACAACAATATTTGTCTGAAGAGCAGTGCGGTGGCTTTGGGCGTGGTGTGTGTGCAGGGAATATCGAAAGACTCGGTAATGTCTCTCAATCAACCATGTCAAATCATTTGTCTGTTTTACAGCAGTCAGGATTAATTCAGGCAGAAAAATATGGTCAGTGGTCATACTTTTCACGCAATGAAGCTTTAATTCAGCAATATATCGATTATCTACAAAACTCGCTTTAAGGTCCCAAATTTGGGACAGCGAGTGATGAGGCAAATATGGCTGAACTCAATTCTCCCCTGGTACTTGGCGATATACATCTCAAAAATCGTGTGGTGATGGCACCATTAACACGTAGCCGTGCCACCGCTGACCGTGTACCTACTCCAATGATGGTCGAATACTATGCACAACGTGCCAGTGCAGGGTTGATCATTTCTGAAGCTACCGTCATTTCAGAAGAAGCCAATGGCTATCTCAACACGCCTGGATTATTTACTGAAGCGCAGGTAGACGGGTGGAAACCTGTGACTCAAGCGGTACACGATCGAGGCGGATTAATTGTTGCACAGCTGTGGCATGTGGGTCGTGTTTCGCATCCAGATTTACTCAATGGCGAAACTCCTGTATCTGCAAGTTCGATTCAGCAAGCCGGTCAGGTCAGTCTACTGCGTCCTAAACGTGACTATGTGATTCCACGTGCCTTGGAAATTTCTGAAATTCACAGCATTACGCAACAATATAAACAAGCTGCAATCAAAGCCAAACAAGCAGGTTTTGATGGTGTGGAATTACATGCAGCCAATGGTTATCTGATCGATCAATTCTTACAGAGTTCAACCAATCACCGTGAGGATGAATATGGTGGTTCTGTGGAAAATCGAGCCCGTTTTTTACTTGAAGTGGTAGATGCTTTAATCGAAGTATGGGGTGCAGGTCGTGTTGGTGTACATCTCGCACCACGTGGCGATGAGCATGATATGGGCGATGCTGATCCACGTGAAACTTTTGGTTATGCACTTGAGCAACTTGGCAAACGTAAAATTGCGTTTTTCTTTACTCGTGAGTATTTGGCTGAAGACAGTATCAGTCAACATATGAAGCAGCGTTCAGGCGGTGTACCATATATTGCCAATATGCGTCTAAGCCGTGAAGATGCGATTCACTTATTGGCAACGGGTCAGGCAGATGCGGTATCGTTCGGTAAGGCGTATATTGCCAATCCAGATTTGTTTGAGCGTCTTGTTCAAGATGCACCGTTAAATGAATTGGTATTTGAAAACATGATCGGTTCGCAAACAGCAGAAGGCTATATTGATTATCCAAGCTTAGTTTAATTACATTGTTGTCTTGAGATATCAATTATTTTTTGCTTGATCATATTGAAATAAGTTGACGTAGTTGAAATATGCAAAGCTTTGCAGCATAGGATCTCGTGCATATCGAATATATCGCAAGCGCTAAAGATCAGATTGGGTTGAAGTATAAATCTCTATGCTTCAACCCTTAAACTTTGAATAGATTTTACTTCTGATCAGCTGAGTAAAACGCGCTTTTATGATGATAGATTCATCACTTTGGCTTGATCTTTGAGTTTTCCAGTGCCTTAACAACAAATCGTTAAATATTATTCATTAACAACTGAATAATGCTCTGTTATATTTGCCCATTGATCTATATAGAGGCATTCTGTTTGGCTACTCCTTTCTGGTATAACGCAGCACTCGCAATCGTCAAACCTTTGTATCGGTGGCGGATCAAAAAGCGTGCGCAAAACATGGCAGAATACCAACAAGAAAGTCTTGAACGTTTTGGTCCATTTCAGGCAGTCAAAAATCAACATGCGATTTGGTTCCACTGTGTTTCAGTGGGAGAAACCAATGCGGCACAACCTTTAATTGAGCATTATTTACAAGCAGGTCGTACGGTTTTAGTGACCAATACAACAAAAACAGGACAAGCGCGCTCAAAGTCATTATTTTTAAAAGCAGCGTATGAGCCACTTTTTCAAGCGGTTTATTTGCCTGCAGATCAGAAGCATCTGATCGTTGATTTTTATCAAAAATATCAACCAAAGCTGCTGATTTTAGTAGAAACAGAGCTTTGGCCAAACTTGATCGATCAAAGCCAGCAATTTAAAGTGCCGTGTATTTTGGTCAATGCCAGACTTTCAGAAAAGTCAGCCAAAGGTTATGCCAAAGCACCGGGTCTGACTTTGCCAATGCTGAAAAAACTGGATTATCTATTGGCACAGGACCGGGCAACACAGCAGCGTTTTGTTGATTTGGGCATTCAGCAAGTCAAAACAGAAGTGGTCGGCAGTATTAAATTTGATATTTCTGCACCCGTGCAATTTATTCATCACGCTGAACAGCTTAAACATGATTGGCAATTGAGTGATCGAAAAATTATAACCGTCGCCAGTACGCATGCACCTGAAGAAGAAAAACTGCTGATGGCATTTAAGCCGTATTTAGAACGTTACCGAAACTGGTTATTGATTATTGTACCACGCCATCCCGAACGCTTTGATGATGTTTTTTCGACAGCACAAAGCTTAAATCTAATCACCCATCGCCGTAGTTTAGAACAGAAAATCCAAACGGATACGCAAGTTTATTTGGCAGATAGCATGGGTGAAATGTGGCTGTGGTATGCCTTGAGCCAAGCGTGTTTTGTTGGTGGATCATTAAGTGAGCCAGGTGGAGGTCATAATATTTTGGAACCCATGGTTTTAGATGTTCCCACTGTGATTGGACCGCGTTATTTTAATTTTCAGGCGATTGTGGATGAGTTTTTACAGGCAGATGCTGTAAAAGTTGGACAAACGGTCGATGAAGTTGTTGAACTCTTGGTCCGTTGCTTGGAAGATCAGAATTTTGCCCGGCAATTGAGTCTGCATGCAGTTGAAGTACTGAATCGTAATAAGGGCTCTTTACAGAAGCATCTTGCAGTAATTGATCGGTATCTATAATTCGCTGTTATTGTGAAATCCGTTGTTGTCCAAGATGTAATATATCAAGCCAAAATGAACCAGACTTTATTATGAACATTGTTCTTCTCGACTCCCGTCAAACACAGTCCGATATTTGGAAAATCAGTTCAGATCGACAAATTGCACATTTGAACAGTCATCTTGCTGTCAAAGTTGGTGATACATTGAAAGTGGGAATTCGAGATGGCGATCGTTATTTAACTGAGATTATTGCAGTTTCTGAACGAGAGGTTTTATTGAGACCGATTCAAAAAGAAGCTGTTCCTGCCAAATTACCCGTGACTTTAATTGTTGCTCTCCCCCGTCCGAAAGTATTGCGACGTATAATTATGGACGCAGTGACCATGGGGGTGCAGCATATTAGGCTTATACATAGTTATCGCGTCGATAAAAGTTACTGGCAAACGCCTTTTTTACAGCAGCTTGAACACTATATGACGTTGGGATTGGAGCAAGCAGGAGATACGATTGCACCAAAAATAGAACTACATAAACGCTTTAAACCCTTTGTAGAAGATGTTTTACCACAGTTGATTGATGAACACTGCCCAGCTTATGTGGCACATCCCTATACTGAACAGAAGATGCCTTTTGCGATTGAGCATGCGTGTACCGTGATTATTGGTCCAGAAGGTGGTTTTATTCCTTATGAAATTGATTTGCTCATCAAAAACGGCTGCCAAGCTGTTAGTTTAGGCAACCGTATTCTGCGTACTGAAACTGCGATTCCTTATGTATTGGGACGCTTATTTAGCACGTGCTGATTCGAGATCATCGCTAGATGGATCACCACGATATACTTTTACTTCCTGAACGGGATAAGGGATAGAAATATTGTTTTCTGCAAAGGCTTCTAATACATTTTCTTGGATTTGGCTAATTGATGCAGCGGTAACAACTTGAGTGGTATCTACCCACCAACGGACTGTTAAATTAACTGAGAAATCTGCTAAAGCCGATACGTTAACAGTAAAGCCCGGTTGGCTCAGGATACGTTGATCTTTATCCAGTAATTTGAGAATAATATCCTTGGCTTTCTGTACATCATCTTCATAGCCAATACCGACCACAAATTCACAGCGACGACGCTGATAAGCAGTATTGACGGTAACTGCGCTGGTATAAACTGTAGCATTCGGGATCACAATACGGCGACCATCGGGTGAACGTAGGAAGGTGGCACGAATCTGAATATCTTCAACCGTCCCTTCCATGTTATTCACGATGATGTCATCACCAATTTTGAATGGTTCACCTAACAGAATTAAAATCCCTGACAGTAGATTCTGGAAAATATCTTTAAAGGCAAAACCAATCGCAACCGAACCAATTCCCAATGCACTCATCAATTGACCTGGGGTGAAACCAGGAATTGCAATGACCATGGCAATTAAAAAACCAAAAAAGATAATCGCCGTACTGCCTACACGGTTCAATACTAAAACTAAATTTTGGCGTGTATAGGTGCGATTTTCGAGTGTTCTACGGACAAAAAATTTAAACAGCTTAGACAGTAACCAGAAAATGGTAATGACAATCAGTGCAATACATAAATAAGGCATACGTTCCCAAAAACCATCGACGAATTTGTCGATGGTTGAGTAGGCATCTTTATACTTTTCGGTATGTTGAATTACTGTTTGTGCAGTTTTTTCGCCTGCAGAACTAATCAATTGAGTCGTGTCTTGCGCAACGGTACTCAATGCATTTGCTTCTTCAGCCACAATGATGTCCAATAAAATAATTGGCATATTTTGCCTGAAATTTTCAAGAAGTTAAGCGTTGATTACAGTTTTTCGTACAACCTAAAAATAAAATAATATTTATGAGAATTTTATCAGCATTCACAAGGTTCGTTGCAAAATCAAGGCGCTTTAAAAATATTCAGTTCCCTTTTGAATAATCACCGTGGGATTGTCAATCTCTCCTGTTCCCAGCATAAAAGACACGATACTGGTAGATGCAAATAAACCAATCACAAAAGTAATCACGATTAGCCAAGCGAGTAATTTTTCAATAAATGTAGATGGGCGTGGGTGCCCGAAACGATTGGCTTTGCTGCAACCACGAGCAAAGAGCAAATAAAATGCCATAAAAAACTGCACGATTGGAATCAAAAATAACACCATCCACCAACCTGATTTATTTCGATCATGGAGCCGGCGAGTCATCACCACGAAGATGAAATATAAATATATAAAACTTAACAAGATATAACTGGTTTGACCTAATCCGGAAAGTGAGTGGATTGCATGTTGGCTAAAATGCATTGAATTTAAATTCAGGATTCCCAGCATTACACTTAAACTTAACAGTGCAAAACTAAAGAACAGCTGTAAGATCCCGAACCAAGCAATATAACTTAAACGAGTGAAACGACCGTGCATCGTTAGTGGATGATCAGTTGGTGATATGACCTGTTTTGAGAAAAATGGAGAGGATTCTTGGGTTTGCATGGTGATTGTGTCCAGTTGAAGAAGTTCAGTAAGGAAATGTTTTTTTCTGAAAAAATCCATATGCACTTATCACCACAAATTATAAGATCAAAAAAACGACATAGATATTGAAAATTCGAATGTTTTGGCAAATGACTTAACATTTTCCGATGGTTAAAGTGACCCCCGTGTCTACGACCAAAGCACAATTGTTAATCAAAATGCGCTATCGTAATACTGAACACATGCAGCAAATAAAATCAATAACGTAGGCATACATCTCGTGATGAGGTGGCAGATCAAGGAAGCAGAATATGAACGAAATATATCCAGTTCCAGAACAATTTGTAAAAACAGCAAGAACCAATGAACAAGAGTATTTTGACCGTTATCAACAGTCAATAGAGCATCCAGACGAGTTTTGGGCAGAAGCAGCAAAAAAACTGGATTGGATAAAACCATTTACCCAAGTTAAAAATACCAGTTTTGACAAAGATCATTTTAAGATTGAATGGTTTGCGGATGGTGAATTGAATGTCAGTGCAAACTGTTTAGATCGTCACCTCAAAGAACATCCACTTAAACCTGCAATCATCTGGGAAGGTGATCATCCATCACGACATAAAATTATTTCTTTTGAAGAGCTGCATGATGAAGTCTGTCGTTTTGCCAATGTATTGAAAAAAAATGGAATAACCAAAGGCGATCGAGTCATTTTGTATATGCCGATGATTCCTGAAGCTGCAATCGCGATGTTGGCATGCGCGCGTATAGGGGCAGTGCACTGTGTCGTTTTTGGAGGATTCTCTCCTGATTCTTTAGCCAGTCGGATTGATGACAGTCAGGCCAAACTCGTCATTACTGCTGATCAGGGGATGCGTGGCGGGAAAACGATTCCATTGAAAGAAAATGTGGATGCTGCATTAACGTTTGCAGGAACCAGTTCTGTTGAAAAAATGATTGTCGTTCATCGCACAGGTCACCCGATTCAGATGAAAGAGGGACGTGATTTGTGGTATCACATGGAAATTATGACGGTGACAGATATCTGCCCGCCAGAAGCCATGAATGCCGAAGATCCTTTATTTATCCTATATACCTCAGGTTCAACAGGAAAGCCCAAAGGTGTTTTACATACTACAGGTGGCTACCTCACGTATGTCAATTCAACTTTTAGAGAAGTATTTGACATCAAACAGGATGATGTATTTTGGTGTACTGCTGATGTGGGATGGATTACAGGACATTCTTATGTGCTTTATGGACCACTCTCTAACGGCACCACCACGGTGATGTCTGAAGGGATTCCGCAATACCCAACGTGGGCACGTACTGGACATATTGTCGATAAGCATAATATTACGATTCTCTATACAGCACCGACAGCAATCCGCGCCATGATGCGTGAGGGCGATGCATTTGTTCGCGAGAGCGACCGCAGTAGTTTACGTTTATTGGGTTCAGTAGGCGAACCGATCAATCCAGAAGCATGGAATTGGTACTATACGGTGGTGGGAGAAAGCCGTTGTCCGATTGTCGATACATGGTGGCAAACCGAAACAGGAGGGATTTTAATTTCACCATTGCCTGGTGCCACTGCGTTGAAACCTGGTTCTGCGACACGTCCTTTATTTGGCATACAGCCTGCTCTGGTTGATGCGGAAGGTCAGGAGCTGCAAGGCGAAGCTGAAGGGAACTTGATTATCAAAGATTCTTGGCCGGGGCAAATGCGTACCATATGGGGAGACCCTGAGCGTTTTATTGAAGCTTATTTTTCGACCTATCCTGGCAGTTATTTCACGGGTGATGGTGCACGCCGAGATAAAGATGGTTATTACTGGATTACGGGGCGTGTGGATGACGTATTAAATGTTTCAGGGCACCGTTTAGGTACGGCTGAAATTGAAAGTGCATTGGTGGCACATGAAAAAGTCGCTGAATCTGCTGTTGTGGGTATGCCTCATGAAATTAAAGGTCAGGGCATTGCGGCCTATGTAACCCTACAGGCAGGCGAGGCTGAAACTGAAGCGTTGCGCAAAGAATTGGTGAATTGGGTTCGTAAAGTATTGGGACCCGTCGCAACACCAGATGCCATTTATTGGGCACCTGCTTTACCAAAAACTCGTTCAGGTAAAATTATGCGTCGGATCCTCAGAAAAATTGCTGCCAATGAGTTGGATAGTTTAGGGGATACCTCGACTTTGGCTGATCCAAGCGTAGTGGATCAATTGATTACTGAAGTGAAGGCAAACACCCAATAATCTCAATACTGATGATTGGGTTTGATGAAAGTTGACTAGCGCCGGCTGAAAAGCTGGCGTTTTTAAATATTATTTGCAATGAACAGAATAAGTAACGCAAGCATTGTGATAAGGGCATCTTGTTTGATCTGCTAAGCTCAATGGATCAGATACAAGAGTTAAAACGATGAATACACCACAACCTGCTTTAAATTCTTCAGCTTTGGATATTGCACAAGAACTGGCAAGACAATTTGCACGCACTGCAGCTGAGCGAGATAAAGCAGGCGGCAATCCGAAGTTCGAGCGTGATTTGATCCGGAAAAGTGGGTTGTTGAACTTGTCGATCCCACAGCAATATGGTGGACAAGGCGCAGATTGGAAGACGATTTTTCAGACCGTTCAAACCATTGCACAAGTAGATAGTTCCTTAGCACATGTCTATGCTTTTCATCATTTATTGATTGCTACGGTTCAGCTCTTTGCTCAACCTGAACAATATCAGCAGTGGTTCGAGCGGACTGCACAACATCATTTATTTTGGGGTAACACGCTCAATCCTTTGGATAAACGAACCATTGTTCAACAAGTGTCTGAAAATGAATTTATTTTTCATGGCGATAAAAGTTTTTGTTCAGGTTCTATAGATTCAGACATTTTACTGTGTTCTGGTTTTAATGAGGCAGATAAGTTGCTCATTGCTGTGATTCCAACTCAACGAGAAGGGGTAAGCTTTTTAGGTGATTGGAATAACATGGGGCAACGCCAAACTGACAGTGGAACCAGTCATTTTGAGCAAGTTAAAGTCTATAAAAATGAGTTGCTCTTAAATCCTGGACCATTGAGTACGCCGTATTCCAGCTTACGTCCACTGATAGCACAATTGATTTTTGTACATCTTTTCTTGGGCGTGGCAGAAGGTGCATTTGAAATTGCCCAGCAGACCATACAGAAACAAAAAGCATGGTCAAAATCTTTGGTGGAACAAGCGACACATGACCCGTATATCCAAAAGCATTTTGCCGAGTTTTATGTCCAAATTCAAAGTGTACGCCTACTCACTGCTCAAGCCGTTGATGCTTTGCAAGCGGCCTGGAATATCGGTGAAAATTTAACAGCAGAACAACGTGGTCAGGTGTCCATCGCAATTGCTACTGCAAAAATTGCTGCAACCCATACTTCTTTATTGGTGACTCAAAATATTTTCCAAGTTTTGGGTGCACGTGCAACTACAGCACAATTAAATTTAGACCGTTTTTGGCGGAATGTACGTACACAAACTTTACATGATCCCATTGACTATAAATATCAGGAGGTTGGAGAGTGGGTGCTGACTGGAAAAGTACCAGCTCCTAGTTTCTACTCTTGAGCCGGCGCAGTCATTTCATTTTCCCATGCGCCCAAACTCCGCTAGGTGAAAAGCGTAGATAGCGCGCAAGCGCTGAATCAGTGAGAGGCACATGACGTACCTCAGTTCGATAAACAGGAGCAATTAGGGATTGGATATCTGTTTCAATGTATTGAGCACATCATAGGCGGCTCGAATACGTTCGGCATTTGCAATTCTTTTATTCATCAGCATAACCAAGCCAAATTTTTCCGATGGAATATAAACTAAATAGGTTCCAAAACCATTTGTAGAACCTGTTTTATGGAACACCCTGGCTCCTGATTGAACCAATGTTTTTTCAACTGGATTTGATTGCAGCACCACACGGTCAGAGTTGCTTTCTAATAAAGTGTCTAAGCTTGCCGGATCGTTGAAAGTTTCCCATCCAAGTGCCTGGGTCATTTCCCCCATTTTAAAGTAGCCGACATGTGTTCCCTGAATTGCAGGCCGAACGGATGCTTTCGCTTGTTCTGGATTTAAGTTTAAATTTAAGAACTGTAGCAGATCAGGAAGGCTTGATTTAACCCCATAGGCCTGAGCATCGAAAGGTCCTGGACTAACTCGAATTGGGTGATTGTTTTGATCATAGCCAAAAGCATAGTTGGTCTGTTGTGATTTCGGGACATTGACATAGCTATGTTGGAGTTGAAGTTGGGGAAAGATAACCTGCTCTAATAAAGTACTAAATGGCATGTTCATGGCTTTTGCAGTAACTTCGCCAAATAACCCGATACTGGGATTGGAATATTGTCTAAATTGGCCGATGGGTCGATTGATCTTCCAGTCTTGAAAGTATTTAAGTGTTTGTGCATCCGTTTTGATTTGATCAGGAAATTGTAATGGCAGATTGCCAGTCGTGTAGGTCGCCAACTGTAAAAGAGTGACGTTATTGATTTGTGAATTTTTTAAAGCGGGTAAATATTTTCCTGGATGATCTTGAAGGGATAGTTTGGATAAACTTTGGGCATAACTTCCTGCTGTTGCAGTAAAGAGCTTGCTGACCGAACCTAACTCAAAAAGGGTATTTTTATTGACTGATTTCTTATCGGCAAGTGATTGCATGCCGTAGTATTTTTCATAACTTTTGCCTTGGTACAGCACTCCAATTGCCATACCTGGTACCGCGTATTTTTGCATTAATGGCTGAAATGCTTGAGTTATTGCATTTTCAACCTTAGCTGTGGTTGGCTGCTGATTGGCATTTGCATAAGTCGTCCATCCCATACTACTGATCAAGACGTAAAAGATCGTTTTTGTTTTCTTTAAAAGAGCCATAACCACTTCATCCAATCTATAGGTAAAAAAGAGATTATTTTAATGTTGATCAGCTATTTTCCAAGATCAAGCTTGTTGAGTATATGTATGCGAATATAAATATTGAGATCAAAATAGATGATTAAAACAAATCAACAGGTAAACAACGATGTTTTATAGCTGATTTGAATGTTGGCACTGAATGATCATCATATTTACCGCTGTAAAAAAAATCCCTCAAGCCGAGTCATGAGGGATAAGCTGCAAATTTTGTTTTAGTTGTTTATTGTTGTTTTCTACCGCACAAACGGTGACTCTAAATAATCAGGCTGATTTCGCAGTAATGAGTGCTTTTTGTGCTTCTTCTAGCTGACGCACCAAAGGCAGTACTTTTTCACCAAAATATTCGACTTCTTCAATAAAATGTAAGAAGCCGGATAGGACCAAATCAACACCAATACTTTTTAACTCAACGATACGTTCAGCAATTTGTTGAGGTGTACCGATCAAATTGGTTTTAAAACCGTCATTGTATTGGACCAAGTCTTCAAATGTTGATTTTGCCCAGTTGCCTTCACCTTCTTTAGAGGCGGCGCCTGCTTCACGGGTGGCATCACCAAAAGCATTGACTGCTTCAACATTGGCTTGATCAATAATTTCTTGCAACACTGCTTGGGCTTCTTCTTCTGTATCACGGGCAATAATGAAAGCATTGACCCCAATTTTTACTGAATGACCATTGAGCTTGGCTTTTTCTCGAATGTCATCAATTTGCTTCTTTAATTCTTCAGGAGTATTGCCATTGGTAAAATACCAATCAGATACACGAGATGCCATATCACGTGCTGCACGAGAACTTCCTCCCTGAAATACTTCAATATGAGGTTTTTGCAAAGGTTTCGGTTTTAAAGTGTAATCTTTAAACTGATAATATTTACCATCAAAACTATAGTTGTCCGTGGTCCAGATGCCTTTTAATGTTCGAATAAATTCTTCAGAACGTACATAGCGCTCATCATGTTCAGGCCAAGGTTCACCGATCGCATCAAATTCACCACGAAACCAACCACTCACTACATTAATAGCGATACGACCATTGGTCAGATAGTCGATTGTTGCCAATTGTTTGGCAGCCAAAACAGGCTTCCAAGGTCCAGGAAGGATCGCAGCAATGACTTTTAATTGGTCTGTTTTAGCCAATAAAGCATGACTAAAACTCACAGACTCATGCTGATTTTCAGCGCCATAGCCAGCGGTGAAACGGATTTGGGTGAGGGCATATTCAAAGCCATTTTTTTCAGCAGCTTGAGCCAAGCGGACATTATAGTCATAGCTCCAGTCGGTACGCTGTTCAATATTACTGACCACTAAACCACCACTGACATTGGGAACCCAATATGCAAACTTAATGGCTGGATGATGGTGTGATGAAAACTGTGACATAACATGACCCTCTATTTTTATTGTCTGCGGATACGAGGTTGCAATTAAGCAACCTGTGATTGTGGTGATTTGGACTTTGCATGCAGACGAGATTCTGCTGCATCCAAGTCTGGGACTGCTGCTGAAGGCAGAACCTCATCTTGCTCGATTTGTTTGTTAATCCCTAAGTTTTGAGTGGCCTGTTCAGTCTTTGCTTTGACAACCTCAGCGCGTTGCCCTTTTGCAGGTGCCCATTCCAAAATTGGCAATGCACGTGCTACAGCCAAAGTAATACGATCTTGAATATGTTCGCTCTTAATGGTGTATTCAGGCGTGAAATCACGATCGGTTGCATAGACACCAATAGGCAATGTTTGTGCCTGGAAAAAGCTGAATAATGGACGGAGTTGATGTTCCAATACCAAAGCGTGACGATCGCTTCCACCTGAAGCGGCCAGTAATACAGGCACATCGACCAATGCTGTTTGTTCAACAAAGTCAAAGAAATGTTTGAATAAACCTGTGAAAGACGCACGATAGACTGGTGTGCCGACAATCAAGGCATCTGCTGCTTCGACTGCTGCCAAATCAGCTTGTACACGTTGTGGAAGCTGGTTACGATAAATTGCACCACCAAGTAAATGACCAATTTCACTGAATTTAATAAAGTGCACATTGATCGGCGTTGCTTGACCGAGCTCATCTAAAATGGCTTGAACTAAACTTTCTGTTTTGGAAGGGTTATTTAAGCCCCCTGATACAGCAACAATATTCAAGGGTTTTTGTTGAGTATAAATAGACATGTTGGCAACCTAATAAATTGGATCTCGGAATGCCATTCATTAATCTATATTTCAGTGAAGTTGGTAAAATAATGAAAAACAGATTGGTTATCAATTTTTGAGATAAACACAAAAAACCGCAGATATTTCTTGGATTTGATGATTAAGCATATGAAGTTAAATGATATTACCTATGAGAATAAGCAATTCTTTTTTATGTGTTTATTTTATATTTAAAAGTGATATTTAAATCTGTATTTCGATAAATAACCGAAAAATAGTAGGGAATTCTAATTAAAGCACACAAATAATTCAAAAATTCGTTAATATTAACGTATCTTAAATAGCAATAGTGCGGTTAGAATAAAAGAACTGTGCTAGAGATCTCTCACTTCGCTTATGAATATTTTAATCGTTGATGATCATCCACTGTTTCGCCATGCGTTAATTCAGGCGGTTCGTTATAGTTTGCCACAGGCTCAAATCAGTGAAACTGCGGCTGTTAATGAGTTTTATGAGCGTTTGGAAAATGGTCCAGAACCAGATTTAGTCTTATTGGATTTAAATTTACCTGGAGCATCGGGTTTCTCTGCATTGGTTCATGTTCGTGCACAATATCCTGCGATTCCAATTATTGTGGTTTCAGCCCACGAAGAAGCCTCGATTATTCAACGTGCGATTGCACACGGTGCAATGGGTTATATTCCGAAGTCTGCACATCCAAGTCACATTGGGGAGGCGATTCGTCAGGTATTAGAAGGCGAAATTTGGTTGCCGCCAAATTTACCGACTGCGAATATGAATTTTGATCCTCGTGCTGCAGATGAGACAGCTTTAGCAGAACGTATCCAATCGTTAACACCGCAGCAATTCCGTGTCTTAATGATGGTTGCCGAAGGTTTGTTAAATAAACAGATTGCGTATGAGTTGGATGTTTCTGAAGCGACCATTAAAGCCCATGTAACCGCAATTTTCCGTAAGTTGGGCGTACAAAACCGTACTCAAGCTGTTTTGGCAATCAATGCTCTGAATATCGAAGAGAAGAAAGTTTAAGTTTTTCTGATGATTTATGAACCCTGGAAAAATTCCTAAAAATTACAAGAAGAGTGTATTAAAAATATGCTCTTTTTAATCCATACATCCTATTAAAAACTTATTTAATTAAAAATATATGCTTATCTGGATTGTATCGAACCTGCCACAGTAGCCTATTCTTTACGATACTTTTCATTTTTATCAATCCTTTAAAATAAGCGTATACTGGACAGACATGAGGAATAACTATGTCTGATGCAGCTGAATCTACACCCTATATTGAGTATGGTACTCGCCCTTTTCAAGCGATTTTACTATCATTATTTCTTGCAGGATTTGCGGTATTTTCATCATTGTATTGTGTACAACCGATGATGCCTTTTTTAGCAAAATTCTTTCACGTTACCCCTACACATAGCAGTTTCCCACTTTCATTCTCCACCATTGCATTGGCTTTAGGGCTTTTATTTGCCGGTCTAATCTCTGATCGCTATGGTCGTAAACAGATCATGGCAATGTCTTTATTTTCGACCGCAACCTTGTTGTTAATAAGCGCATTGCTACCCTATTGGGAAATCTTTCTAGCAACAAGAATGATGATTGGTTTAGCCGTGAGTGGTGTTGCTTCTGTTGCGATGACCTATATAGGTGAGGAAATCGCACAAAAAGATGTTGGCTTTGCGATGGGGCTGTATATTTCAGGTACTGCGATTGGTGGTATGGGCGGGCGCTTAATTGCGGGTGTTTTATTGGATTATATTTCATGGCAAACAGCCACCATGATTATTGGTCTGCTTAACTTATTGATCGCAATAACATTCTATATTGCACTACCTGCCTCCAAGCACTTTAAATCTTATCCCATCCAATTTTCTCGATTTATCGAATCGTTCAAGAAAAATCTCTCTGATGCAAAATTAAGATTGTTATTTATCGAAGGTTTTATTTTGATGGGATGCTTTGTCACTGTATTTAACTACATGAGCTACCATCTTTTAGAAAAACCTTTTGAGCTGTCTCAGACTTGGATTGGTTTAATTTCGATTGCCTATTTATCCGGCATTTACAGCTCACCACGTGCAGCTGGCTGGAGTCGTCGTTTTGGACGTGCCAAGGTCTTAATCGCCATGTTTTTTAGTATGGCGATCGGGTTGTGGGTGATGTTCATTCCATCTTTGTGGACAGTGCTTATCGGACTATTTATTTTCACTTTTTCTTTTTTTGCGGCACATTCTACTTCCAGCAGTTGGGTGTCTATACAGTCTTTACAATATCTTGCAGTTGGTTCTTCACTGTATTTGTTCTGCTACTATCTGGGTTCAAGCCTTTTGGGAAGTGGTAGTGGCTTGGTTTGGGAAAAATATGGTTGGTCGGGTTTAACCCTGAGCATAACTGTTGTGTTGGGGATGGGGATGGTGGTCGCTTTAAAACTGAATCAAATGCAGAAGCATTCCGAGTCAGATTCAACAAAGCTTGAATCGAATTAATCCGTCTCCAGGTTTTATGGATTGATTCACTCACCTCATGTAAAAACAGCTTATTGGTCTGGTTTAGCCATTTGAATGAACTGAAAATGGATAAGTTGCAGCTAAAAAAATAAAATGTTTACTTTTTAATCAAGCAACATGAGCAAAATTCATGGTAAAATGATTGGCTTTCATCTTAGATCTCTCCCGATCGCCAACTGCCAATCGAGAAAACTCACCATGTCGACCGCTTATACTGCTCAGACAGCGCCTGTTGCGTTGTTTGATTATGACAAATATTGGGCATCGTGCTTTGAACCAGCACCGTTTTTGCCTATGTCTCGCGAAGAAATGGATCAACTCGGTTGGGACAGTTGTGACTTTATTTTGGTGTGTGGGGATGCATATATTGACCATCCTTCATTCTGTTCAGGGATTATTGGTCGAACACTTGAAGCGCAAGGCTTCCGTGTCGGCATAATCGCTCAACCAGACTGGACATCTGCTGAAGCCTTTAAGGTTTTAGGTAAACCAAACATTGCTTGGGGTGTTACAGCGGGTAATATGGACTCGATGATTAACCGCTATACTGCAGATCGCAAGATTCGTTCAGATGACGCTTATTCTCCAGACAATGTACCGAATAAACGTCCAGATCGTGCTGCAACGGTTTATTGCCAACGTTGCCGTGAAGCATTTCCAGACGTACCCGTGTTATTGGGTGGCATTGAAGCTTCTTTACGTCGTATTGCTCATTACGATTATTGGTCAGATAAAGTTCGCCGTTCAGTTTTGATGGATTCGAAAGCGGATTTATTGATGTATGGCAATGGTGAGCGGTCGATAGTTGAAGTGATGCATCGCCTTGCCAAAGGTCAAAAAATTCACGAAATTACTGATGTCCGCGGTACAGCATTTATCGTTAATAAGAGCAATCGTGCTTCAAAAGCCAAATTTGTTGAAATTGCATCCAATGATGTGGATTCAATCGGTCGAGTTGATCCGATCATCAACCCGTATGTGATGACTGAAGATTTGGATGGCTGTGAAATTGAGCAAAATAAAGGAAATTCTTTAAGCCAATATCAAAACTTCCAAAAAGAATTGGTGGCCAATCCTGTGGTACGTGAAGGCGATCATCTGGATGAAAATACCCAGATTGTACGTTTACAACCTGCATCTAAGGCGATTAAACATAAGTTACCACCTCGTGAGTTGGCTGTAATTCGTTTACCTGCTTTTGAAGAAGTGGCTGAAGATCCAGTGTTGTATGCACATGCAAATCGCATTCTACATTTGGAAACCAATCCGGGAAATGCGCGTGCCTTGGTGCAGAAACATGGTGAGCGTGATGTGTGGCTCAATGCTCCGCCAATTCCATTGACTACCGAAGAAATGGACTATGTGTTTGATCTGCCTTATGCACGTCTACCACATCCTGCTTACGGTAATGCACGTTTCCCTGCCTTCGACATGATTAAATTCTCAGTGAATATCATGCGTGGCTGTTTTGGCGGGTGTACGTTCTGCTCGATTACAGAGCATGAAGGACGAATTATTCAAAACCGTTCAGAAGAATCCATTTTGCGTGAAGTAGAAAAGATTCGTGATACAGCACCGGGCTTCACAGGCATTATTTCTGATCTTGGTGGTCCAACGGCAAATATGTACCGTTTACACTGTAAAGACCCAGAAATTGAAAAAAATTGCCGTAAACCTTCATGTGTTTATCCAGGCGTTTGTCAAAACTTGCATACGGATCATGCACCTCTCACCCAGTTATACCGTAAAGCCCGTGCAATCAAAGGTATTAAAAAAATTCTGATCGGTTCTGGCTTACGTTATGATCTTGCGGTACTGAACCCTGAGTATGTCAAAGAGCTGGTTCAGCATCATGTGGGTGGCTATTTGAAAATTGCCCCTGAACATACCGAAAAAGGTCCATTGTCAAAGATGATGAAACCTGGAATCGGGACCTATGATCGTTTTAAACAGATGTTTGACCGTTTTAGTAAGGAAGCAGGTAAAGAACAGTATCTGATACCTTACTTTATCGCTGCGCATCCAGGAACTACAGATTATGATATGATGAATCTGGCGATCTGGCTCAAGAAAAATGGTTTCCGTGCCGATCAGGTTCAAACTTTCTATCCATCACCGATGGCAACTGCGACAACGATGTACCACACCAACAAGAATCCGTTGGCGAAAGTGGCGCGTTATACTGAAAATGTCGATATTGTTAAAGGTGAAAAGCGTCGTCGTTTACACAAAGCATTCTTACGTTACCATGATCCAAATAACTGGCCTTTATTACGCGATGCCTTACGAGAAATGGGACGTGCTGATTTGATTGGTAACTCTAAACAGCATTTAATACCGACCTATCAACCACAAGGTACTGAAGGTCAGTATCAATCTGCACGCAAGAAAAATTCGACATTTGCAGGTGACTCACAAAAACGCACGGGTGAAAATACTGTACGATCTCAGTCACGTCATGCCACTCAGTCAAAGCGTCCTCAAAAAGGACAAGTCTTGACCCAGCATACAGGCTTACCACCGCGGGAAACAGGGGATCGTAAAAAGCCTTTGGGTGGAAACAGCAAAGGAAAATCTAAGCCGAAAAATAGAGTTTAGATTCTGTTTTAGATAATCATAAGAGAGGATGCATGAGTATCCTCTTTATTGATTTTAATTTAGACAAAATATATATTGAAGATTGATTTCAAGGTTGTATATACCTTTACACTTAAAAATGATTCAAAGTAAAGTAGATAAAAGATTTACATGTGATGAATACGTAATTCAACTTAAAGCATATAAGGCAAAAATTCAACAAAGGATTATTGAATGGAAATTTTGTCAAACAGATATAGATGCTTTAAATTCAGTAAATCATAAAAAACTTATAGTGAAAGAATTGAATTCACATGAAGTTTTTCATTGGCTAACAAAAAGTAAAATAATATGGGTAGATGAGTTACAAGAGTATTTACAGAATCAAGAATTTGATCTTAAGGAACCATTTTGGGTTGCGACACACAATAGATTGGGCAGCTCCCATGTTTCTATTTTTAATAAATATATAGATAGCATTGATATAGGTGGAAATACAGCTGCTCCTGATTGGAAGTGGTATGATTATAATGATTATTACAATCCTAATTTTAAAATTTATAATGATGTTTGTATTAATGCTGATGGTTTAAAAAAGATAGAACTTTGGAACTATCCGGAAGAGCAATTCCCACCTGTATATGATCACGATACAGTCTATGATAAAAACACGAATTTGGTATACATCACTGGTGGTCTTGGTTCAGGAGAGCGACAGAAAAAAAATATCACTGAAATTTATCAGCTAAACTTAGAAACTAAAGATATTGAACATGTAGACGCTTTGGGCGAATCTCCACTCTGCTTGCATAAACATCATGCAAAAATGTGGAATTATGATTTAATTGAAATGAGAGGTGGAAATATTCTCAAAAATGGTAGAGCGATTAAAAACTTATATGTTTGGTATTTCAATCTAAAAACAAAGACATGGTTAAAACAAAAACATGAAACATACCAACATTGGTTAATTACATCATCTGATAATAATCAATTATTTTTAGATATTTCTAGAGAAATTTTAAAAATGGAAAACGAAAATTTTTATCCATTTGAATTTATTGAAGAATATAAGCAACATATTTTCAAAAATTATGGGTATCTGCCTGATTATGGAATATATCCAAATTTATATCGGCCAGAAAAACAAATGTATGTTTCTGAAGCTACAGGTTATAACGATCTATATCCTTCCTATGCTTGTATCTTGAATGGCCAAGTCTATCATTGTTTTGAAGGTTATAATCGAATTGAAATTGCTTTTCAGAGTTCTACCTCAAATGAATTTCAAGAATTTATCATTGATGACTTAAAATCAAAATTAAAACAACTATCAGGTCATGAAATATTTACTGAAAAAGTTGCTTAATAGAAGCAAAGATTAGAGAGTGCTCTATATAAATTCGATTTGACCATTTAAAATACAAATCTGTGGATAACCATGCTTAAACTGTTGAAAAAAAATGTGTACTAAAAGTACACAATTCATTCTTTTAATTGTCCTACAATCAAACTAAAGTTTTATCGGATTTAGTTGTATTCGTAATAGATACAAGGTATAAAAGCCATAAATCAATTCATTTATTTGTAAGAATAAATGAGGAAAATAAATAATAGTTCAACAAATATTTAAAAACCGTGATATGAGTTGTTATTTTTTTAAATAATCAAATTTATATCTCATATGTGACGTTGAGCTGATAGTAAAAAAGTATCTTAAGATACACAACAACTGGTCTTGTTTGACCAAATTATAATAAAGAATTAGGAAGATGAAACATGGACATATTGATTGTTGCGAGTTTGATACTATTTGCCGTCTTGATCGTAATTGCTTATAAAGGATTGAAAAATAAGCAGCAAGTTGACAGTGCTCTGCGTAGACGAGCAGTATTCAATTCACATGAACAGATTACTTTTACTCGATTAAAAGAAATTTTACCTGAAGCCAATATTTTGGCACATGTCTCTTTTGATGCATTACTCACAACTAAATATCTACATACGCGTCGTAAATACCAGCAAATGTTTGCAGATTTTGTTGTACTGGATAAAGACTGTAAAGTTTTGGCTGTGATTGCTTTGGAAGATATCAATGCAATTAAACGTAACAACCAAAATACTTATAAAGATGCCTTGTTACAATCTGCCGGCTATCGCGTCATTCGTTATTTGGGTATTCCTGAATATCAGGATTTGCGTGAAGATTTTTTAACAGAATTCGCTGAAATGAGCCAATCTCATGTATTAGAGGAACAACTGTTGGGGAAGTTTGATCTTTATTCTAATCGTGTATATGGCTGATGAAAAATGCATGTTGAGACATGCATTTTTAACTGTTTGAATTAATTTTTACAATTATTCTGGTTTTACTGCAACTACTGTCATTTCAACCAAAACATCGGGTCGATAAAGTTTAGCTTCAACGCAAGTTCTTGGAAGCGCTTCAATATCTGAACACCAGGCGTCCCAAACTTCATTCATTGCCGCATAATCATTTTCAATATCTTTTAAAAAGATCATCACAGACATGATGTGGCTTTTGTCTGTTCCTGCATCTGCAAGAAAACGATCAATCATATCTAGAGTTTGCTGGGTTTGCCCTTTGATATCCAAATTTAAATCCGTTGCCAATTGACCTGCCAAATGGACTAAATTGCCTGAAATCGCAATTTCAGAAAAACGCTTTTCTACATGCAAACGTTGTACAGTCATGATTACTCTCAAATCTTGTTTATGGTTTAAATTTTACGTGATCAAGATGCATCTGCAAACCAACTTTGTTATGCGTGAGTAAAAGTATCGATGCGAATTAAAGTTTTGTGTTTAAAAATAATCAAACAATCGTATTCAGGGCAAATGATCAGACTACCTAAATTCAAAAACTGAATTTTTGCAATGCGTAATTGATTTAAGCAATATGCAAATGAAGATTGTAAAGGGCAAAGTTGCTGCAGTTGTGCTGGCGCTTTTTGTTTGATGAAAATATTCATGACTATCTCAATGAACTTAAAAATATGATAAAGCAGTGAATGGTGGAACATTCACTGCATAGCAATTAAGGTTGAGGAGGGGTGTAGGATTTGAGTATCCGTTCTGGCTTATGGTTGATTTGGTACCAGTCAATATGACGTGTAATGAACATAACGACTGCAAGTAATACAAATGAAATAACGGAACCGATTAAGAAAGTTTTGCCGGATGACTGTAATAACATATACATCACGGCATAAAGTGAACTTAAAATCACACTAAATAGAGCAGCAGCCTTAAATCCTTTCATTACATAGAATAAATACCATGTCATCAGCCCAACACAGGCAATACCTGCAACAAGATATGCCCATGCAAAGGCATAATATTCACTGATGGAAAGAAGCAGAACAAAGAAAATGCCTTGAGCCATCGCCACCAAAGAATATTGGATTGGATGAATACGCAAGCTTTTTAGGATTTCAAATAAAAAGAAACAACCGAAAGTAATGATGATAATCACAATTCCATATTTGATTGCACGGTCCGTTTGAGTGTAAACATTGACAGATTCTAAGAATTCGGTTGATAAGCCAATACGTGGATTTTGTTCAGCCTCATAGGTATTTTCTTGAGTGTAGTACCCCTGATTGAACTGGCGAATGCAATCACTGCTATCACATTCAATCAGTTTGTTGATGTTCTGCTGTCCCAACGCGATATTTTTCCAGTCTGCGCTGAATTGTTGATGACTACTGGTTTTGGCAAAAGGTAAATTTTGTCCTGAATACTTGGTATCCGCCCAATTACCTTTTGCTTGATATGTGACACTTCGACTGGTTGGAACCAATGTAAATTTACCAAGGCCAGTAAGATTGGCGGTTAAATCAAAACCAAAACCATTTTGAATGGTATTGATCAATTCAGGATGATTTTTTATAGCAACACGCATAAAGTCAAAACCAGAAGCATCACTGCCTTGGGGACTCATTTCAAATAGGTAATTTTTATTGAGTATTTTTAATGTTGGCTGAGTATCTAAACCTCGAGGGTCATGTACAGGAAACATGATTTCTGCTCGATTCCATTGATAGTCTTTATCTTCCAGTATCGGCTTTTGAAAGACGCCTTTGGCAGTTAAATTTGCAGTATAGCTAATCGCTCTGTAGATCGTACGTTTATAAGTATCGTCGGAAACCTGAAAATCAGATGTCCACTGGGTACTGTCTGCGCTGATATATACCCAATGTTCTTCAGTGCATGAATATGCGACTTTTTTGTCATCCAAACAGGTTTTAATTTCATTATAGGGTATACGAATATACGGTGAAATAATGGTTTGTGGGCTGATGTTGTTTTGTGAAATTTCCCTAAGAAAAGCTTGCTGATATCCCTGTCGTTCTGAGACAAGTGTAGTAATGAATAGTAAACCTATCCAAAACAGTGCAATCAAAATAGCAATTGCAATAATTTTAAAGGTAAGAAAATTGGATCGCATCACGGTGTTCCTGAGCCGTTATTTTTGTTGCTCTCAGTGTGCAAAGCCGAAATGTGTTTTGTTTGAGCTGACTTTGTGTTTTATGTGAAGTTTAGGTGAACAATTCAAACTGTTTTAATTAAAGCAAAATCTTGACCAATACGCCTTGTTGATGAGATTGTAGAATTGGCATCTGATTTTCTTCAATATTTAGAATATTAATCTGACCATGATGTTGCTCAATGACTTGCTGAACAATACTGAGTCCAATACCAGAGCTGCGTTGTTGGCTTATTGGACGAGGAAGGGAAAAATATGTATCGAAGACTTGTGTAAGGGCATAATCAGGAATCCATACGCCTTCGTTAAAGATATTTAACTCAATATGTTGAGGGGATTGCCGATGCAGTTGAATCAGAATTTTTGCTGAATCCTGAGAAAAATCCAAAGCATTGTCTAAAATATTGGCGAGCGTTTGTTGAATCCAGAAACGATCTGCATGGATCATACAATCGGCTTCAATATCGAGCAGGCACTGAATTCTTTTAGTCTGCATTTGGCTGGCATGCTGATCTAAAGTCTGCTGAATTAAAGTGGATAAATTAAAATTTTGAATCTCAATTTGATGCCTTGATTTTTCTAAGCGCGTCAGCAACAACATACGGTCAATCAGGTTCTGTAAACGCTGACTTTGTTCATGGATATGCGTGGCAAAGTTTTGTTGATCCCTTAAAGGCAAATCTTCTTTGAGTAACTCAGCACTGGCTTGAATCGCGGTTAAAGGGCTTTTAAGTTCATGGGTGAGCGTGTTGACATAATGTTCAACATAAGCACGGTCTTCGAGTTTTTCACGCATATCTTCGACGGCTTGAGCAACTTGATTGAGTTCTTTGGCGGAACGAAAATGTGGTGTCTGATTGACAGGGGCCAGTGCTTGAGCATATTTACGTACGCGATCGATACTGTGTTTAAGCCAATAGGCAACAAGACTGGCTAAAAATAAACTCAACAAAGTGATCCATATAGCTTGGCGAATCAGTTGATTTTCAGCACGTTGGATGTAGGGTTGTACGGATATATTAGGCTTCCCAATGCTGACCACTCCAATTAATTTTTGTTGCTGACCCAGTTGATGGTAGATGGGGGCGGCAATAAACATGGTGCTGCTATTACTATCTTCTTCATAACTTCGGGTTGAACGAACACCATATTTGCCTCTTAATGTGAGATAGACATCATTCCATTTTGAATAGTCTTGTCCTGTTGCAATGCCTTGTGAATCATAAATCACTATGCCTTTTTGATCAGTGATATAAATTTGTTGATTGATTTCATTCTTATTGTGTTGCCAAATATTGGCATTGATTTTTCGATTGAGCGCTTTTTGGATTTTTTCATCAAACTGGGGGGTACCAACCTTATTTTCGTAGACATCTTCCGCCACCAACATGGCGATAATATTGGCATTTTCAGCAAGAGTATCTTCAACAACCTGTCGTACATTAGGTTTTACTTGCTGGTTAAAGGTATAGGACATAAACCATAAACCGAGCAAGATAATTAACCCGAAGAAGAACCAAATACGGATAAATATCGACATGCTTTATCCTTACCTTTTTAGGCTATAACCAAAGCCACGGTGAGTTTCAATGGGATCTTGTTCAGCAGAAATTTGTTTAAGTTTATTCCTTATACTCTTGATATGGGTGTCAACCGTTCGATCTAGACTGTGTTCAGGATGTTCCCAAACCTGATCCATCAATTGTTGACGGCTAAATACTTGCTCAGGATGTTGAATCAGCAGTTTAAGTAAACGATATTCATAACGTGTTAATTGCAGTACAGTACCCAAGTATTGAATCTGCAAAGACTCATCATTGCATTGCCATGTTTGAGAATGTTTGGATATCGAAGGGGACGTGATTTGCGTATTTTGTTGAAGCTGATTTTGAATCTCCATTCTTCGCCAAATGGCTTTGATTCTAGAGACAATTTCTCTTGAGCTAAACGGTTTAGTGCAATAGTCATCTGCACCAATCTCTAAGCCAACAATGCGATCAATTTCATCATCACGTGCAGTCAGAAAGAGTAGTGGGGTGTGATTGAAATGGCGAATTTTTTTACATACATCAAAGCCATTTAAGTCCGGTAAACCAATATCTAAAATGATAAAGTCGAAAGTCTGTTGTTGAATATAATTAAGGGCTTGGAGACCTGAATTTGCCCATGTGACTTGCCACTCTTCACGCTCAAGTGCGTAGCGTAATGGCATAAGTATAGCTGCATCATCTTCAACGCATAAAATCTGCTTTTTATGACTCATTGCAATTAAATATTGATCATCTTGTGTTGAGTGTACTGAAATTGAAATCTTTAGGCGAATGAATTTTAAGTGAAGTTTAAATGAAGATTTTCTAGGAAAAGGAAAGGATTATTTTAGGAAGAGTAGCGGATGATGCAAATACGGATTTACCCATGCCAAGTTCGGAGCGCCCTGTAATGTTCGGATTTGATCGTCACGCCAACTACAGGACAGCAAATCAAGAGTATTGGTGACTTTTGATCTCTCTGCGGATACATGGGTAATGTATTGCGGGACGTAGATTACTCTAATTTTGATCGGCTTGGGTAAATATTTAGTCGAATTATATTTTTTTGAGTAAAAAATAGGCGGATAATTTGAACAGATGGAACAGTTAAAATTTGAATTAAAAACAGGATGCTAAGACATTCTGTTTTTAATAAATAGCTTAATTCAATGGGGAAGAGAAATTAACGTTTAACCACAATCGAATCTATTCCGCTATGCTGTAGGGTTTGCTGTGCGATGACCGCAGCATTTTGTGACTCGTATGGACCAGAAATCACGCGATACCAAGTCTTGCCACCTTCAGTACTTTGTACAACATCAGCAGATAAACCATTTAAAATAATTTCGGCACGACGAGCATCTGCGGCATCGGGATCATCATAACTACGAACTTGCAGGATGTATTCAGGTTGGGCTGGTGCTGTTCGCTCAGCATTTACACCGACATCTACATTGTCTGTTTGAGTTTGAGAAGGTGCTTCAACAATCACAGGTTGCTGCTGATTTCTATTTTCTGGAACCGCTTGTTCAGGAATCGGTGTGACTTGTTGTTGTGGCAACAGATCATAAAAGCGGTAGTCTTTGTTGGTATCTTCTTGATAATGTTCAGATGTAATTTCATTTCGAGGTTGAACAGGTGCCCATGGTTTCCATAGCATCAGTGCGACACCAAAACTTAACACGATTAAAATGACCACAAGCATCCCTAACCATTTAGGAATCAATGGTTGTTTAGGTTTGGTTGGTCTTTCAGACACACCGCGTTGCGTTTTTCCAAACACGAGAAATCCTCTTATTATTTATTGTTTAACATCGCATTCAAGCATAGTTTCGCTTGAGCGCGATGTAAAGTAATGATTTATTACTGACTTACATGCTTTCAGGTGCAGAAACACCAAGCAGTTCTAAACCATTACGAAGAACTTGCTGAACATTGGCAGACAGCAGTAAACGTGCTTGTGTCAATTCAGCATCTTCACCTAAAACCTTATTCTCGTTGTACCAACCATGGAATAAAGCCGCGAGTTCTTTCAAATAGTTACCCACTTGATGCGGTTCATAATTGTTTGCCGCCCGAATAATCACTTCAGGATAAGCAGCAAGTTTCGCCAAAATCTCAGCTTCTGCTTCAAGTTCTAATTTTGCAGCAAATTGACGTGCATTTTCAGGATCAAATTGAATATTTGTTGCTGCTGCTTTTTCTAACATACGGCAAATACGTGCGTGGGCATATTGAATATAATACACTGCATTGTCTTTGCTTTGTGATACCGCTAGATCTAGGTCAAAGTCGATATGTTGTTCAGATTTGCGCATGACATAATAAAAACGTGCCGCATCATTGCCAACTTCTTTACGAAGATCACGTAAAGTCACAAATTGACCAGAGCGAGATGACATTTGTACCATCTCTCCACCGCGCCATAAGCTTACAAACTGCACCAGTAACACGGTAAGTTTAGATGAGTCATACCCCATCGCATCAATGGCTGCCTTTACGCGTGAAATATAACCGTGGTGGTCTGAACCCCAGATATCAATCAGGTCCGTATAGCCACGTTGTAGTTTATTCAAATGGTAGGCAATATCAGAGGCGAAATATGTGGTTTGTCCATTACGACGTTTTACAACACGGTCTTTTTCATCGCCGAATTCAGTCGATTTAAACCAAATGTTGCCATCTTTTTCATACAGATAACCACGTTGATCTAAAGTTTGAAGTGCTTCGTCAATTTTATCAGTCAAAGATGCTTCACTGAACCATTGGTTAAAAGTAACGCCGAATTCCCCAAGGTCATCTTTAATATCATCTAAAATGGCATGTAGAGCCGCTTGATGGAATACACGATAGCCTTTACCAATCAGTGTTTGTGAGTTATGAATCAAGCCATCAATATGCTTTTCTTTATCGCCTGAAAGCACGACTTTGTTGCCATCAGCATCGAGTTCTTCAGCATATTGAACGTCTTCAGGAACATCTTTATAAATCTCAGCGACAGGACGCACATACGCATCACCATCTTTATCGATAATGCTTTGAGCAATTTCTTTAACATAGTCACCTTGATAGGCATTTTTTGGGAAAACTAAAGTTTGCCCAGTCAATTCTAAATAACGTAAATAAGTAGAGGTCGCAAGGATGTCCATTTGACGTCCTGCATCGTTGACATAATATTCACGATCAACTTTAGCACCTGTTGCTTCTAATAATGTTGCAACAGTCATTCCATACGCCGCACCACGACCATGCCCTACATGTAGGCTGGATGTTGGATTGGCAGAAACGAATTCAACTTGGATTTTTTTGGCAGCGTTGGCTTGGGTTTTACCAAACACATCTTTTTGTGCTTGAATTTGATCAAGTACAGCAAAGCGTTGATCTGCATTGAGGAAGAAATTGATAAAACCAGGTCCGGCAATTTCAGCTTTTGCAATATCAACCACTTCTGGGAGATTTGCTAAAATTTTCTCAGCAAGATCACGTGGTTTCATACCCGCAACTTTTGCACCCATCATGGCAATGTTTGATGCGAAATCACCGTGGCTTCGGTCTTTGGTTCGCGTTAAAACACTTGTGTTTTTCCAGTCAGATGGAAGAGTCCCTTCAGCTTGTAGGGATTGCACTGCATGATCAAGAGCTGCTTGTATGGCCGTATTCATAATCTATAGAGAAATAAATGTCGCAGAAAAACGCTAAATATAGCAAATTTTAAGCCTTTTAGGGGAATGCATTTGTATAGAATAAAACTTATTCAATTGGAAAAATCGCAGTCTTCGACTTTTTATCTATTTTCGTTATTGAAAAGGTCAACTGACAGCGCAAATTGGTCTTGTTTCAAAAAAGGATAACTGGTGATGTTGGTGAGTTTTTTGGATCAATTTGATGATCAGGAAATAAAAAAAGAACAAATTATTCGACTGTTTAATCAGGTTAAAGCGCAAGATCTTGAATTTTCAAACTCAGGCTATTTTGCACTGAATATTCCAAATCAAGGACAAATCATTCTGTTATTTTGGTTTGTTGACAGTAAACGCTTGATCTTGCGCTATGACAAAAATATCCCTACCGTACAACAAGGCGAATCTTGGTTAACTTGCAATGAACAAATGAATTCGAAACTTTTTGATATTGGAGACGATACTTGGCTGCCTTTAAATGCAATCATTTCATTGGAGATTGCTTTAAATTGCATAGCAATGTTCTACGATGAACCAATGAGCTTACCTAATGAAACAAAGTGGCAAAATGTGTCGGATGTGATGTGGAATGATTGATTGTTTCACTCACTTGAAAAGCATAAAATTGTCTTGCCTATTCAATTTTGAGTCCTCATGTCAAATATGCCTCCCACGATTATTGGAAATATTCCGAAACTCCCTGCAAAATTCGCTGCATGGATCATGCCTCTGTTTTTATCTTGTTTAATGAGTGGAATGGTCTCATTGATTAATATGTGGATTAATGTTGGCTTAGTTGAGGGTTTTTGGACGAAATGGCTTTCAGCATGGATGGTTTCTTGGGCAGTGGCATATCCAGTTGTATTGGTTGTTTTACCTCTCGTTCGTCGACTGACTGCTGTGTTTGTAGATATGCCTAAATAAAGTTGTGCTATTTTACATACAACTGACGGGTTTGCTGAGTAATTCAGCATGTCCATTGTTAAAAGTATAAAGCTTAGAATTGTTAAAAATCTTAATGACTTTTGCCTTACTCAGAGTAGCTTGGAAAGTCGGCATTTTTTTCGCATTGACCAAATCAAAAGGATTGCCATAGTTCTTATTATCCACCAGGAACTGCACTTGACCTGCTTGTGGATCATGCGCTTTCAGTAATTCTTTGCCGTCTTTGTCTTCGATACTGAAACCAGATTTCTGCGAAGGAATTTTACAGTTTAAACGTAAATATAAAATATTGCCGTCAGCAGCTTTGTTTTGTAGGGTATAAATTCCCTGTAAATCATTTTCAATATAGACCCATTGCCCAGTGGGCATATTGAGTTTCATTTGTTCAAGCTTTTCCAAGGTCGCTTTACTGACATCAACGACACCTTGTTTATCAACTTCAGGAACTTTTGCTTCACCGAGGCCGACCAAGCTTTTGACCTTTTCAGTGGTTTTGGAAACACCAGAAGATACTTTTTTTGCTGTTTGACAACCAGTACAGAGCACCACAGTGCTAATCAGAAGGATAAAAATATTTGTGTTCATTGTTATTGGATGTGCTTCATTTGATTGAGAACAAAATAAATTGAAATATGCAAAAAATCAATCATCATGCAAGCGGATTAGAAAGCAAGTCACTTGAATAATTTATTTAATGCCTTGTTATTTATATAAAAAATTATAATTTGTATCAAATGTATAACGGATTTTTCAAAAATGAGAATAATTTATCATTCTGTAAAATACTTTGAATATCACTATCACGTATCTAAATACCCATTTAGTCGAAAATAGGCTTAAGCTTGTATGCGACCAAAGTCGTAGCTTAGCAAAAGATAGAAGCAGAATGACTGCTTCAATGAGAATGGAAATGCCAACGGAAACCTTGAAAAAATATCCTCTATATATTCATTACGCAGGCAATGCCTTACTAGAACTGCCATTACTCAACAAAGGCTCTGCCTTCACAGAGCAAGAAAGAACTCAGTTCAACTTACACGGTTTGATTCCTCATGTGATTGAAAGTATCGAGGAACAGAGTCAACGTTCTTATCAGCAGTATTGTTCTTTTAGTGAAGCAATCAATAAGCATATTTATTTACGAAATATTCAAGACACCAACGAAACACTTTTTTACCATCTGATTGAAAATCATTTAAGTGAAATGATGCCGATTATTTATACACCAACAGTGGGTGAGGCATGTCAGCGTTTTTCGGATATTTATCGACGTCATCGTGGTGTATTTATTTCTTACCCTGATCGTAAATATATTGATGAGATCATCCATAACGTCAATCGTAAGAACGTTAAAGTGATTGTGATTACAGATGGTGAACGTATTCTTGGTTTAGGTGACCAAGGTATCGGTGGTATGGGTATTCCAATCGGAAAATTATCACTTTATACCGCGTGCGGCGGTATTAGTCCCGCATATACATTGCCAATTACAATAGATGTGGGAACCAATAATCAACAATTGCTCAATGATCCAATCTATATGGGATGGTCACAACCACGTGTCAGTGGTGACGAATACTATGAGTTTGTAGACGAAGTAATTGCCGCAGTGAAACGTCGATGGCCAAAAGCGTTGATTCAATTTGAAGATTTTGCACAAAAGAATGCGATGCCGTTGTTGGAAAAATATCGTGATAAGATTTGCTGCTTTAACGATGATATTCAAGGTACAGCAGCTGTGTGTGTAGGAACACTGATTGCGGCAAGTCGTGCGGCAGGCAAACAGCTGAAAGATCAAAAAGTAACTTTCTTGGGTGCAGGCTCAGCGGGTTGTGGGATTGCAGAACAGATCATTGCGCAAATGGTGGCTGAAGGTTTAACCGATGCAGAAGCACGCGCGCAAGTCTTTATGGTTGATCGTTTTGGTCTGATCACTGAAAATCAGCCAAACTTACTTGATTTCCAACGTAAACTTGCACAGAAGCCTGATGATGTTGCGCATTGGGGCAATGCAGAAGAAATTATTTCTCTACTGGATGTCGTTAAAAATGCCAAACCAACGGTATTGATCGGTGTATCGGGTCAACCGGGCTTATTTACAGAAGAAATCATTAAAACCATGGCTGAAAATTGTGAATACCCAATTGTATTGCCGCTATCCAATCCGACTTCACGTGTCGAAGCGGTTCCTGCCGATATTATTCAATGGACTGAAGGCAAAGCATTGATCGCAACAGGTAGTCCTTTTGCACCAGTGAATTATCATGGTGAAACATTTAATATTTCCCAATGTAATAACTCTTATATTTTCCCAGGTATCGGTTTAGGTGTTGTGGCAGTTCAGGCTACGCGTGTTACAGATAACATGTTAATGGCATCAAGTTCGGCTTTGGCAGATTGTTCACCAAAGTTACAAGATATTCATGCGGACTTGCTACCGGATTTAAACGAGTTGCAGAAAGTTTCTAAAATTATTGCATTTAAAGTGGCCAAAGCAGCAATGCAAGATGGTGTTGCCACTGTAATGAGTGATGAACAATTACTCGAAAGCATTGAGCAAAACTTTTGGAAACCTGCTTACCGTGATTATAAGCGTGTTCCTTTCTAAGCATTTCCAATTTTTATAGAAGGGGCAAATTGCCCCTTTTGTAATAGGATAAACGGATAAAATTGAAGGTTGGTATTGATTTAAATATCTATATTTTTCTCATAAAAATGAGATGGATTTTGAGTTTGTCAGTTACAAAAATAAAAATTTTAACAATTTCTGTATGTCTTTCTCTGAGTTTTTATTTACAATAAGCCAACATGTCATTGAATATCAATAACTAAAATGTTGAGAAATATTAATACTTTACTTGAAAGTTTTGGGTTAGGGTTACAGACAAGGGCTGTCCATGTCCAATTCTCAAATCAAACCTTAAATGGCAGTGTATTTCTACAGTGCATTCAGGGACAACAATATATTAATCAAGGATTGAAAGCAGAATTACTTTGCCTTTCAACCAATGCACATATTGCTTTAAAACAATTTATAGGTTGTCAGGTTTCTGTTGACCAAGTCACTGACTTTGGGGAACTCTATCGAACCACAGGAATCATTACTGGCGCAAGTCAAGGACAAAGTGACGGTGCATTAAGTATTTACAAGCTCACGCTTGAAGATGCGACCAGCCTTTGGCATAAACGTCGCAATAGCCGCGTTTTCATGAATAAAAGTATTTTGGAAATATCTGAAGTTTTATTCAAGGAATGGCAAACCAAAAGTGCATTATTTGCATCTAGTTTGAGTTTGGATAGCCGTGGTTTAAAAAAACAATATGATGTGCGTCCTTTTGTGATGCAATCAAACGAAACAGATTACGAATTTTTAACAAGATTGTGGCGTAGTGAGGGCATTAACTGGTTAGTTGATGAATCTGAACGTATAGTTCCCGTTTCCGCTGCACAGATTCAAACCCAGAAATTAAGATTGATTGATGACAATAGTCAATATGAAGCAATGCCTAGACGCAGTATACGCTTCCATCGCAGTCATGCAACAGAACGATTTGATACCATTACCAGCTTAATTGCACAACGATCAATCCAATCCACAGCCGTACAAGTGCAGCGTTGGCAAGCTGACAATCTCGCACAAGATCAGGGTGATAGTCAACTCAGCAATCATCAGCATAGTGAACAACAAGACAATGAAACGTTGAGTTTAGAGCAGGCGTGGACCATTAGCCCAGCATGGACCAGTGACCTCAAAGGTGAAGACCAAACCACTGCTTCAAGTTCGACTCAAGTCGATAAACTCAGTACTCAACTTTCACAATACCAAGAACTACAAGCCAAATATTTTACCGCAATCAGTTCAGTACGTGATGCACAAGTTGGTTATTGGTTTGAGTTGAGAGAGCATCCGGAAATTGATCAGCATGAAGGTTCAGATCGCGAGTTCTTGATTCTCGGTAAAACCTTCTATAATCAGAATAATTTACCGAAAGAACTGCAAGATCAACTTTCTAAACTGCTTAATTTAAACTATTGGAATCATTTGATTAAAGATCAGCGTCAAGCCAATGAACTATCATTGGTACGACGCAGAATTCCAGTCGTTCCAGAATACAATCCATTAACACACAGACCGTCTGCATTCCCGCAACGCGCTAAAGTGGTGGGTCCACAAGGTGAAACAATTTATGTGGACCAATGGGGACGTATTAAAGTTCGTTTCTTGTTTACCCGTAGCGACGATAATAGCCATGACGGTGGTGCAGGTTCCAATGATAACGATACCGACTCAGCATGGGTGGATGTATTAACCTCATGGGCAGGAGAAGGTTACGGGACACGTTTTCATCCGCGGATTGGTGAAATCGTGGTGATTGATTTCTTTGATGGCAATGTAGATCGTCCATTTGTGATGGGGCGTTTACATGAAGCAGAACGCCATCAAACCATGTTTGATGTCAAAGGTCAGCTTCCAGATACCAAGAAACTCAGTGGTATCCGCTCATCTGAAGTCGGTGGTTCAGGCTTTAACCAACTCCGATTTGATGACACGACTGGGCAAATCAGTGCCCAACTGCAAAGCAGTCACGCAGCCACACAACTTAATTTGGGAAATTTAAGTCATCCCAAAGATAAAGAAACCAGCAATGGGCGTGGCGAGGGTTTTGAATTAAGAACAGATGCTTATGGTGCGGTACGTGCAGGAAAAGGCATGCTTATCACGACCTATGCCCAAGAAAATGCGATTGCAGATCATTTAGAAGCAGCCCAAGCACAGTCTTTGTTGAATCAAGGAGCTGAAAGCATGAAGGTGCTAAGTGAGATTGCTGTTAAGCAACAAACCGATGCATTGAATGTTATCAATCGTTTGCCTAAATTCATTCAATCCCTTGAATTAAAAAGTGCAGGACAGGCATTAAATACAACTCTAAATCTATTTAAAGAAGGGGTGAGTCATGATCCCTTGAATGCTTTAAAAGATTGTGGTGGATTCATTAAAGATATTGGTGCCTTAGGTGGTAATGCAAAAGGTATTGTGGATGAATTTAATGAATATTTTTCTGATGCGAAAGAAGCCGTTGAAAACTTAAAAGCATTTATTGAAAATGTGGAAGAACACGGTACAGATATCATTAAAGGCAAGCTTGCGAGCCTAAAAGATAATATTAAATCTAATCCTTTTGAATCCATCAGTAATGTGGGTAAAGTCTTATCCAATGTCGAAATCAAAGATTTTGACATCATGAGCACCTGTGGAACATTTAACAAGGGTAATAAGCTTGAAATTAAGCCGCTGGAGGCTTTGAGTAGTTTGCAGGGCTTTATGGAGGGCTATACACAAGGTCTGGAAAATAGCAGTGACAACGCCAAACAAGAACAAGGTAAGATTTTCCGTCAAGCATTGATGTTATTGGCTTCGCCAAATGGGATTGCATTAACCACACCAGAAGACATTATTCTTCAAGCTTCTCAAGATATTGCTGAAAGTGCACATGGTTCGATTAACCTGAGCGCTCAGAAGAATATTGTGGGTCATGCACAGGATAAAATTAGTTTGTTTGCTGCACAGAAAGGGTTAAGTGCGTTTGCTGCAAAAGGACCGATAAAAGTACAGGCACAGGATGACTTGATTGAAATCATTGCAAAGAAAGTGATTAAGCTGATTGCAACTGAAGACAAGATTGAGCTGACCAGTTCTAAAGAGATCGATCTAAAAGCGGGTGGTTCTCAGTTGGTGGTGAATGGGAGTGGTGTCTTTATTAAAACTGGTGGAAAGTTTGAAGTGAAGTCAGGACAACATTTGTTTACCAGTGGGGCAACAGTTAATGCGCAGTTGCCGAAAATGCCTGAGAGTGGAATTTTTAGCCGACGTTTTGATTTTGGTAATATTTTTAGTAAAGATGAATTAAAACAGCAGGTCAGATTTAAGTTCGTAAATCATTCACGAAAAACTGAATTTGTTGGTGTTTTGGATGACCTTGGACGCACACAACGGTTTTTCAGTGATAGTGCTGACAATGTGGAAGCAATTATTCTTGGGCATGATAGTGAAGATTTAAAAGAATTAATAGTTATAAAGAACGATATTGATGACACTACAGATCATAGTAGTTGTGAGGGTGAGGGCTGTTGTGGCGCTGCAGATGATCATGATGCAATAGAAGATCAAAATGAATCTTGTAATGAAGATTTAGAAGCAGATTTTTGTAATTTTGGAAAGTAAGGCTTGATCATGAAAACAATATTTTCTTTCTTATTCATTTTATTATTTGTGACTTGGTGTAATGCAGAAGTTATCAAGGAATTTCCAAAACGGAACATAGATAATGAAGTCGTAAGCTTTAATTATATAGAATCTGATAAATGTAGCTTTCAGCGTAAAGATATTAAAGAGCCTGTCTCTAAGCTTTTAAAGCAAAATAAGATAGATCTCAATACAGGTCATTGGTTACATATTCCTGATGAATGTTGGAATATCAAAAGTTCAGATCAAAATATTTTACTCATCTCATTAACGAATAAAAATAAGCCTCAGAAATTTTATATTATTGATGACGGTAAGAGTTTAGGTGATGTAATGCTCAATCTTAATGAAGACCTGAGTTTCAATTTTGATAACAATAAAATGAAATTTTCTACAAATATGAGTGATAAAACAAAAAATAAAGTTCTAATTTTATTTAAACAAATTGATCAAGAATCTAAGGGGGCACTATGAGTTTTGTTTCTCCAGTAAATGGAAAGTCATTTGGTGAGGATAGGCAAGCATATATATATGCAGTATCTCGTCGAGAGTCTTCATCAGATTTGAGTTTATCTGATCTTGTCGATCCTAATTTGACTGCTAGAAAAGTACATAATGGTAAAACTGCAGGTTATGGATTTATTGGTTATTTTCAATTTGGCGAAAGTGCACTTTATGATTTGGGGTATTTTAAGCCACCATATACTTTTAGTAATGATTCTAATAGCCTTTTTCAGAAATCATTTTCGGTTAATGACTGGAGTGGAAGTTGGACGGGTTTAGATGATGTCACTTCGAAAAGTGTTTTTCTCAAAGATCGAACGGTTCAAATAAAAGCATTTAATAAATGGATCAATACACTCTGTACTAGGCTGAATAATCGAAATGTAAATGAATTTTATGGCGTTCGTATTAATGGGGTTGAAATTACAGAGTCAGGATGCATTGCAGGAGCACACTTAAAAGGTCCTAAATATGTTTTAGAGTTTGTACAGGGTCTAGGCAACCAAGCTGATGCTTTTGGAACAAAAGTGGGTGAATATATATCATTATTTGCTCATTATGATTTAGAAAGCTGTTGTAATCGTAAGATTTATATAAATGTTGTGGACGAACAAGGGAATGCTGTTTCAGGTAAAAAAATTATAGTAGAGTCTGAGTACAAAGAAGGAAAATATTATAGCAAAATTGGAAAGATTTCTAATGATTATAAAACAAGTGAAGAAGGAAAAATTCCTGTAATTGTTAGGCATCCTGGTACTAAAATAAAAATAATTGTTGATGGAAAAGCACTTGAGATTACGCAGCAAAAAGATAAGAAGGAAAGTTATACAATCAAATTAACCAAACAAATATCAGTACCCGTTGTTTTAGAACAGAATAGTGCTCCTCAACCAAAACCACAGGCGAATAAAACGCCTCAAGAAGTTAGAAATGAGCAAGCTCCAAGTATTACAGAAGAATCTAAAGCAGTTGAAACGAAAGATGTGAACTTCAATATACAGATTGTTGAAGCTGATACTGGAAAACCAATCTCAAATATGGGCTTTTTTCTTACGTATAAAAATAATATTAAAAAGCATTCTGCAGATGGGAGCGGTATAAAACATAATATTTCAGCAGAAGTTGGTCAAGATATAGAGGTTTCTGTTTCAGGGGATGGGAAATACCAAAAGATTCATCACTTCAAGGTTGAAGAATCACTCTCTAATCAGACAATCAAAGTGAGACTACCAGTTCATAGTTTTCAGATGATTGTCAAAAAAGATGATCAAATTGTTCCAAATACCGCTGTAACTATCTTTTATCGAGGTCGGCAAATTTCAAAAAAAACCAATGTTGCAGGTGTAATTAACTTAAAAATGTTAGTTGGTTTTGTATATGGTTTTGGTGTCGGTTCAAATTCATTGGTAAAAGCTCGGGTAATTAATGGAAGTCCATATAGGATATTTAGAATAAATGAAGGTTTTATTAAGGAATCGAGACGATTAGAATCAGGGCAAAAAGTTCCACAACAAAACCCTGTTACTAATGCGCCATCCCAAAGTAAGCCTAATCCACCAGCCCCTGCTAAAGTACCAGAAGTTAAACAAGAGCCACCTAAAGTGTCTCAACAAAATACTCATACAGAGAATGGGGGTAAACCTTTAACAACTGTTTCTAATCAAACACCCGCAACAAGTGATACGACGCGTTATCATATTTACTCTGATGGTAAAATCAAAAGAGAGAATGCAGCTGCAACAGGTTTTGCTGAATATATTTATTATGATAAAAATGGGCAATCACATCATATTGGCAAAACTGAATTTATAGTCGCACCTAAACGTAAAAAAGGTAATGGGGTCGTAGGTGGAAATGTTTATTTGGTAGACCAACGGACGCTCAAATCCTACAAGAGTCCGGATGGTAAAGTCGGATATTTGTGGGATATTTATTTACCTGGTCGATCAAGATATTATCTGAAGGGAGATGCGTTTGCAGCAGTTATTGGTGCGATGTGTTCTTTAGGATATGGTTATTATCACGGTTCTGGATTTAGTGCTCGAGATGGTCGATCGGTAGGTAGTGATTCACACTTCAACGGGATTAATGGGGATTTTCGCTATTTAGGAATTAATGGTTGCCATAAAGATGGTCCAGTTCTTGTCAGCCACGTTGATAGATTTGACTGGGATGCGAATGTAAGATTTGTAAATGCACTGTATCTTTTCGGTTATAAATCATTTGGATCGCAAGTGATGAAGAGAAAAGGTCAACCAAACAGAACTTTGCCCCATGTCACTTTTACAAATGGTGATCACGATAACCATTTACATTTACAGGGTTATCAACCGAATATTCAGGATATATAAAGGCATCTTATGTACATCAAAAAGTTTATCCCGTTATTGATTTTATTTTCACTTGCAGCCTGTCAAAAGGCTGAAAATAAGATGTTAAACAGTGATTCTCAAAACTTGAGTGAATCACAGGTGAATACCAGTCCTTTAATTAATGAATATAAGCAAATTAAATTGCCATTTGATTCCAAAACTTTATTGATCAATGATAAATTCATTCAATTAGATAAATACCCAGTTAATCAGAAGGATTTAAAGCTATTTTATTCTGGAGAAGATCCAGCTCGAATTTTGATGACAACTGTCAAGAAACTAGGAAATAAAGAATATTTACTAGGCTTAATTGCCGTGAATTTTAATAATTATGAGGGTTCAGGACCCGCTCAAGTTTTATTTTTATCTGGTGGTGAAAATAATCAGCATAAATATAAAAATACATTATTTATTACGATGGGAGGTAAGTTTCCAATCTTGGATCATCAAGTCAAAAGATTTAATGATATAAATGAAAATAAATTGAAAAACTATTGTATCCAATCTTTTGTTATTAATAATGATTTTAGTAAAAATGAGGAAATGAAATGTGTGGGAAATGAACCAAGTATTGAAAAAAAGAATTTTAGATTAAATGTTAATCGACCTGGGTATGATGAGTTTTAAAATTGTGTTTCATTGGCTGTAGATATTTCATGGTATCTGTGGGTTGATAGGGAGTAATATTATTGACAAAATTACTCTGTTTAATCAACTTTTAAGTCTTGTTTGCTCGATATTGATAAAGCTAGACTAGGCGCACTTAAACGATTAGATCAAGTTTATTCAGCTCAATAATTAAGCTTTACAAGATATTTAAATTGCATAAATTAATAGATCTTTCTTTTGATTTAAAACATTGAATTTGTTTAAGGAATAGTTATAACGAACTATTCCTTATCTATTTTAATCTTCCAAAATCTCTTCCAACACTTCTTCATTCGGTGCAAAGAAGTACGCACCATCGACAGGGGTTACAAAGTGCAATAAACGGTCATGAATTCCATCCCCTTGGGTACCAAACATATTGACTAACATCCGATCAATACGGGTTAAATCTTTGGTATAAGCAATAAAAAATAAGCCTTGTTCACCTTGACCATCGCCATAAGGCAGAGAGTGACGCAGAATTTCCAATTCATCACCTTCATCATCTTCGATAACAACACGCGCAATATGGGCATTTTCAGGTTTGTGCTCATCGTCCATCTCAATACTTTCTAATTTAGAACGACCAATCACATTTTCCTGCGCATCTACTTTTAAACGTTTCCATTTTTCAAGTTCATGGACATAACGCTGTGCAAAAATAAACGATCCATCTTGGAAAATACCTGAATCTTCACCCAATAAAGCCGTCTCCGCACGATCATCAGGAAATTGAGGGTTTTCGGTACCATCAATAAATCCCGTCAGGTCACGACCATCGAGATAACGGAAACATACACGTTCGTCTAAAACTTCAACTTGATCTTGGATACCATCAAAAAAGGATTGGCTCAGTGCAAAACAAATGTCAGTACGTGCAGAAGCAATGTGAATCAGAACATCAGCAGGAACAACGGGCATTTGAAATGCGCCTTGAATCGGTTCTAACTGTTTAAATCCCAGAGGAGCAGTATGATAAAGCCTTGACCAAAGTTTTGGACCAAAAGCGATTGCGGTTTTAATCTCAGCTTCGGGGTGTTGCGTGATCAGGCGATCACGTGTACTTAATAGCGCATTGAGACGCTTTTTTAAGCCATCAATAGACAGATTTTTTAAATTTAAAACGATAAAACGCGCGTGGTCAGAAGGTAAAGGTAAAATTACAGATTGGGCTGTCATATCGTGATGGCTCCTCAATTTTTATTTATCAATTTACTTATTGTGCATGAACTGGCAAGAGCTGAATAGTAAAGTCTTATATTTTTTACCAATTAAATTAATCGAAATGTGTCGTTTTAAAACCGCTATAATGCCTTGTTCAAAATATTTTATTTTTTGTTATGTCCTATCAAGTTTGGTTTGCATATATGTTGGCGTGTTGGGTGATTAGTATATCACCTGGTGCTGGCGCTATTGCGTCAATGTCGAGTGGTCTAAATTATGGTTTTCGCCGTGGTTATTGGAATGCAATTGGCTTACAGCTGGCATTGCTGGTGCAAATTGTAATTGTTGCTGCTGGAGTCGGTGTATTATTTGCCACCACACCGATGGCTTTTCTTGCGGTGAAATGGTTTGGAGTGTTCTATTTACTCTACTTGGCCTATATGCAATGGACAGCTAAAACACAATCTATAGACATCCCAACTGAACAACCGACAAAATCCATTCCTAAGTTGGTTCTCTACGGCTTTGTGGTCAATATCAGTAATCCAAAAGCAATCGTATTCTTACTTGCTGTCTTGCCTCAATTTTTAGATCTGTCTAAACCTCAATGGATTCAATATGTGATTATGACGATCACGATGATTACGATTGATTTAATGGTGATGGCTGGCTATACAGGATTGGCTGCAAAAGTTTTGAGATTGCTTAAATCTCCCGAGCAGCAGAAGTATATGAATCGCACCTTTGCCGTATTATTTAGTTGTGCCGCAGGTTTATTAAGTTTAGTACATCAATAAAATTTCATGAATTAAGCTGTTTACCAATCAATAACAATCAATAAAACATTTAATATGCCGAGGGTCGTTTGAATTATCTAGAATTTTATCTGTATGCCATCAGCGTAATTATTATGATTGCAACACCTGGACCAGTCATGATTTTGGTGGCAAGTGCAGGTTTAAAAGGAGGTTATCGCAAATCATTACAAACCATCGTGGGAACAAATCTTGCATCATTGGTATTGATTGCAATTTCCATTTTAATTCTAAAAGGCATGCTGAGTGTAAATGAAACACTTTTCCTGATCATTAAAATTCTGGGATGCCTTTATATCGCTTATCTCGGTTATGGCATACTCAAAGAGGTTTGGTTTCAGCATGGTCAACCGTTAAATGCTGTACTTTCACCAGTAGACGGAGGGCTGGCGAGAGGCTTTTTGGTCGGTATTTCAAATCCAAAAGATATTATTTTTTTCTCATCATTCTTTCCGCAATTTATTCATGTTCACTCTGATCTGAATATGAGCTTGGTTATTCTTGTGATCACATGGATTATCTTGGATTTTCTCACTTTATCTGTAGTCTACTTGTCTTTTAATCAGCTCTCCAAAAGTAGAATTTATCCCAAAATATTGGGACTTTGTGGGCTGATTTTAATCACAATTGCATTTTACGGCTTATACGTTTCTATCCAAAACTTGCTTTAAAAATAAGATTTCAACTGAATCGTAAAATGACCTTGATTCAGTTGAAACGCCCTTTTTTGACTTTCATGGTACAGAAGATCAGTGCAAACAATAAGGACATGGTTAAAACGATACTTAAACCTGTTGAGATATTCAATGCAGCACTCGACCATAAGCCTACAGTCACCCCAATTTGTGCAATCACAAAAGCACCGACCACCATTTGTTTAGGAGAATGTGAAATCAAACGTGAGGCTAAGGCGGGGATGACGAGAAGAGCACCCATCAACAATGAACCAACTGCACGTAAGGCAAGAACTGTAAATAATGCCAATAACAACATAAAAATCAAACGTTGCCATTTGGCATTGACACCTTCACTCACTGCAATGTCAGGATCAATTGCAATTTGTATTTGTGCTTGCCAGTGATAATAAAGAATTGCTAAAGCACCTATAATCACAGCAGCGAAAACAGCCAAGTCAGACCATTCAATGGTAAGTAAATCACCGAATAAGTAGCTCAATAGCTCTGGACGCAAAGCAGGTAAGTGTTGAATCAGTAATAGACCAGAACAGAGCAGGGTAGCTGCACATAACGCAAGCAAGGCATCATTAGGCAGACGAGGGTCATGTAAAACCCAAAGTACAGCAACTAAAAGAATCGCAGTGAAGGTAACGCCAACCCAGAGCGGTAAACTTAGAACGGCAGCTAAGGCAACGCCAAGCAAAGTGCCATGCGCCATGGTATCTGCAAAGAAGGACATTCTCCGCCAAAGCATCAAACAACCTAAAGGCGCAGTTAGAAACACCAACAGTGTTCCCATGATCCATGCAGGTAAGAGTAATTCTAACCATTCCATCATGGTTTAAGCTTCCGGTTCAGGGTGAATGTGAGGATGAGAACCATGCTCACAGGTCTTGGCAGAATCACCGTGGGCACAATGATCATGATGATGTTGATAAAAGGCATGTTGCTTACCAAAGGTATCACCAAATAAAGCCCGATACTCAGGATGTTGCTGAATGCTGTCTGGTAAACCACTACAACAGATATGCTTGTTTAAACATATGACACGCTGTGTGCCTTGCATCACCCATTGTAAATCGTGAGAGACGATCAAGATGGCACAGCCATAGCGTTCAGGCAAGCTTCGAACATAACTATATAATTCTGCCTCAGACTGGATGTCTAAACCTTGCATAGGCTCATCCAAGACCAAAATATCAGGTTGGCGTAATAATGCCCGTGCTAATAAAACGCGTTGACGCTCACCACCAGAAAGTTGTTGTACTTTAGCGTTTTCGAGTTTTGCAATGCCCGTATCGCGGATAATTTCGGCTTTAATGGCTTTATCGCATTTTTCCAGATCAAGCAGGTCCTTAACCCTTAATGGAAGACTATGAGAGGGGTTAAATTTCTGAGGTACATAGGCGAGTTTCAGTTTTGATGAGCTGACAATACTCCCTGAATTGGGTTTTAAAATACCCAACAGAACTTTGATCAATGTGGATTTGCCTGCACCATTGGGACCAATGAGCGTGACAATTTCTTTTTCTTGCAGTGAAAAATCTACATTTTTTAAAATATCACGATCATCAATCTGGACATTGATCTGCTTTAGCTGAACAAGGGGAGTGTTCACGCTTTGCTTGAGCACTGCTGACATATTCCTGAAATCTCAATAATACTATGATGTGCTTTGAACTGGTCGGACTCTGCTAAATGATTCAATTGTTGAATCAAACCTATTGCTGAAGCTTCTTTCACTGTATGACATTCAGTACAGATCAGAAAAGCGGCTTGATGCCCTTCACGTGGATGACAGCAAGGGATATAGGCATTAATAGAGGTTAAGCGATGAATAAAGCCTTTTTCCAAGAGGAAGTCGAGTGTTCTATATACGGTTGGAGGAGCTGCTGGACGTTCCGCGGCTCCTTTCATCTTGGCTAGAAGGTCATATGCACCCACTGGTCCTGATGCATTCAAAATCAACTCCAGTACTTCTTTGCGTAGGGGAGTAAGACGCGCGCCTGAGGTGGCACAAAGGTTTTCTGCTTCTGATAAACGCTCTTGTACATTGAGATGATCGTGTACACCATGCAAAGTATCATGGTGTTCGTGTGAACATAAGCTCATATCAGACCTCAAAACTTCTTATTTGAATGAAGACAATCGTAAATATTAACATGAAGCTCTATCAACTTACGAATGGCGTAGGTATTTTTTAACTTTTGTTATACTATAACATAAATTTTTTTTGGTAATACACTCCCATGAATCGCATTATCGCCTTTTGCTTATGTGCATTATTTGCTAGTGTCACTTGGGCTCAAGCGCCTTTGGTGGTCTCAACTCATCCTATTTATCTGATCGCAAAAGAAATCACCCAAGGGGTAGAAGAACCTATTTTACTGTTGGGAAATCAGACAGGACATGATGTACAGCTAACACCAGATAACCGAAAGACGATTATGGAGGCTTCATTGGTGGTTTGGTTGGGGAAAGCACACGAAGCACCTTTGGAAAAAGTTCTTGGAGACAATACCAAAGCCATCTCCATTCTTGACTCAGGCATCATTCAGGCACTTCCACTCAGAAACCCCAAAGGTGTTGCACTGAAAGACACTATAGATACCCACGTTTGGTTAGACCCGAACAATGCCGTGCGTATAGGCTTCTTTATTGCAGCATTGAGATCACAACAGCATCCTGAAAATAAAACTGTTTATTGGAACAATGCGAAAAAGTTTGCCAGTGAAATGTTGTCTGCTTCACAAAAAATTACTACGGCAGGTGCTGCACGTCCCTATTGGGCATATCATGATGCATACCAATATCTTGAACGTTCACTCAATTTAAAATTTGCAGGTGCAATGACAGATGATCCTCATGTGGCCCCGACGGTTACACAGATCAAGTTTTTAAATGATACGCGTCCTTACAAAAAAATGTGTTTACTGGCAGAAGCCAGTGCAAGTCCGAGTCAATATCGAAAATTGGGAGAAATTTCTTTTCAATCCGTAGATGAGACTTTAGCAAAACAACAAGATTTTGTGGTTGCATGGCAAGCTTTGGCACAACAGACACAAGCCTGCGTACTTAATGCACGAAAATAATGTAAAAATTAATCAACAATTGCTCATATGAAAAGCAACCTGTATATCGAAAAAAACACGACTAAGGTCGGGAAAAGATTGCATGTTCAGGGGTGTAACTCTATAATGCCTGCGATTAAAAACGATCATCAGCTAAACTTGTCAAGCATTTATGCTGTGAATGGATAAAAAATGAGCCAAACTAGTCGCTTGATTGACCGACGATTAGCAAAAGCTTTGGTCTATTTACAAGCATTAATGATACCTGTTTCAGCCTTGGTAGCGTGGGTCTTGAAAGACTCGACTGCGGCTTTAAGTGCAGCATTAGGTGCACTGTTATGTTGGCTTGCCAGTTGTTATTTTTCTTGGCAGTCGTTTCGAGCCGCAGGTGCACGTGCTTCAAAACAGGTTCTTTCGAACATGTATCGAGGCTTGATGGGCAAATTTGCAATTGTGATCGTTGGTTTCATTTTAATTTTAAGCAATGTCAAACCGTTATCCCCGGTAGCATTGTTTTGTGGTTTTATTCTCGTTCAGGCGATGTCGTGGGTTGCTCCATTTTGGGTAGCACGACAACAAAAACGAGTATAAGCGCAGCAGAAATTGAAAATTTTTTTGGGGATTAACGAGATATCATGCAGCACGCGATATTCGTTAACTCTATTTATTATTTGACATTGACCAGGTGTGATTTATGGCTGCTGAAGAACATGCCCTGACTTCGACCGAGTATATCAAGCATCACTTGACCAATATGACCTATGGCAAAATGCCAGATGGTACTTGGAAATTGGCTGAGAATGGTGCAGAAGCTCAACAGATGGGGTTCACTGCTATTCACTTGGATTCAATGGGTTGGTCAATTGGCCTTGGTTTGATTTTCTGTTTGATATTCTGGTGTGTGGCGAAAGCTGCAAACTCTGGTGTTCCTACCAAGTTCCAGTCTGCAATCGAAATGATTATCGAGTTTGTTGACTCAAGTGTTCGTGATACTTTTCATGGTAAATCACGTTTAATTGCACCTTTAGCCTTGACCATTTTTGTGTGGATTTTCCTCATGAATGCGATGGACTTAATTCCTGTTGACTGGATTCCTTATCTAGCGCAACAAATTGGTGCAAGCGTATTTGGTATGGATCCTCACCACGTTTACTTCAAGGTTGTTCCATCTACAGATCCTAACATTACCCTTGGTATGTCATTGTCTGTATTTGCTTTGATCTTGTTCTATAGTATTCGTGAAAAAGGCATCGGCGGTTTCGTTGGTGAATTAGCACTTAACCCATTTAATCCAAGTAACCCAGTTGCAAAAGCGTTATTGATTCCAGTGAACTTGATTCTAGAATTGGTAACATTCCTTGCACGTCCAATTTCATTGGCACTCCGATTATTCGGTAACATGTATGCGGGTGAGTTGATCTTCATCTTGATCGCATTGTTACCTTTCTGGATCCAATGGGCGTTGTCTGTGCCTTGGGCTATCTTCCACATTCTTGTTATTACGTTGCAAGCCTTCATTTTCATGATGCTAACAATCGTATACTTGAGCATGGCAAGCGAAAAACATTAATGGTATTGCCTAACTGTCATCAGGTGGTTAGGTATAATTTTTTTAATTTAATTTGGTATAAACCTAACCTCTGAGGAATTATCATGGAACTCACTTTAGGTCTAGTTGCAATTGCATCTGCTATCTTGATCGCTTTTGGTGCTTTAGGTACTGCGATTGGTTTTGGTCTTTTAGGCGGTCGCTTCCTTGAAGCTGTAGCTCGTCAACCAGAATTGGCTCCACAACTTCAAACTCGTATGTTCTTAATCGCGGGTCTTCTTGATGCTGTGCCTATGATCGGTGTTGGTATTGGCTTGTTCTTCATCTTCGCTAATCCATTTGTAGGTTAATCAGCTTAATTCCGAAATTCACTATTTGAGGAATTTGCAATGAATATCAACCTCACATTGTTTGGCCAAGCGATTGCATTTGCGATATTTGTCGCATTCTGCATGAAGTTTGTATGGCCACCACTAATCAATGCGATTAGTGAGCGTCAGCGTAAAATCGCTGATGGCTTAAACGCTGCGGAGAAAGCGAAAGCTGATCTTGCTGATGCACAAGCACAAGTTAAGCAAGAAATTGATGCGGCGAAAGCACAAGCGGCTCAATTGATCGAACAAGCGAACCGTCGTGCGGCACAATTGATCGAAGAAGCGCGTACTCAAGCATCTGCTGAAGGTGAGCGTATTCGTCAACAAGCGAAAGATGCTGTTGACCAAGACATCAATTCTGCTCGTGAAGAATTACGTCAACAAGTTGCTGCTCTTGCAGTTGCTGGTGCAGAGAAAATTCTGAACCAACAAGTTGACGCAGAAGCTCATAATGCCATGCTGAATCAGCTGGCTGCTAAACTTTAAGAGAGGCGAATATGGCTGAACTCTTGACGTTGGCACGCCCATACGCTAAAGCAGCATTTGCTTATGCATCTGAGCAAAATGAAACTGACGCTTGGTCAAATGCATTACAACTGCTCAGTGCTGCGGTGCAAGATGAAGCATTTTCCGCTTATTTAAATCGCCCTGAGTTGACACCTGCTGAGCAGGTTGGTCTTTTTGCGAAAGTTTTAGGTAATGAACAAACTGAAGCTGTGTCAAACTTTTTGACACTTCTTGCAGACAATGGCCGTTTAGCATTGTTACCTGAAATCGACACAGAATTTGAACAACTCAAATCGCAAAATAACAACACTGTAGATGTTGTGATTGAGTCAGCTTTCCCGCTGGACTCAGTACAAGAACAGAAGTTGGCTCATGCGTTGGAAAAACGCTTGAACAGCGCTGTGAAAATCACAGTTGAAGTAAACCCAGCATTGATTGCTGGTGTTGTTATTCGTGCAGGCGACCAAGTGATAGATGATTCTGCGCTTAGCAAGCTTGAAAAAATGCGGACTCGTCTTCTAGCGTAATTGTTAAAAATAACTGCGAACAGAAGACTGAACTTTAAAAAGATTGAGGTATAGCGCAATGCAACAACTGAATCCATCCGAGATCAGTGCGCTCATTAAACAGCGTATCGGCGATCTGGACACCAGCGCGACCGCTAAGAACGAAGGGACCATTGTTATGGTTTCCGACGGTATTGTGCGTATTCACGGCCTTGCTGATGCAATGTACGGTGAAATGATCGAATTCGACGGCGGCTTATTTGGTATGGCACTGAACCTAGAACAGGATTCAGTGGGTGCCGTTGTCTTAGGTAACTACTTAAGCCTTCAAGAAGGTCAAAAAGCTCGTTGTACAGGTCGTGTATTAGAAGTTCCGGTTGGTCCAGAACTTTTAGGCCGTGTAGTAGATGCTTTGGGTAACCCAATTGATGGTAAAGGCCCTATTGATGCAAAACTTACTGATGCTGTTGAAAAAGTAGCACCAGGCGTAATTTGGCGTCAATCAGTGGATCAACCTGTACAAACTGGTTATAAATCAGTAGATACAATGATCCCTGTTGGTCGTGGTCAGCGTGAGTTGATCATCGGTGACCGTCAAACTGGTAAAACAGCAATGGCGATCGATGCGATCATTGCTCAAAAACAGTCAGGCATTAAATGTGTATACGTTGCGATTGGTCAAAAACAATCAACAATTGCAAACGTTGTACGTAAGCTTGAAGAAACTGGCGCTATGGCGTATACCACTGTTGTAGCAGCAGCTGCTGCTGATCCTGCAGCAATGCAGTATCTAGCACCTTATGCTGGTTGTACAATGGGTGAGTACTTCCGTGACCGCGGTGAAGACGCGCTTATCATTTATGATGATTTGTCTAAACAAGCTGTTGCTTACCGTCAAATTTCATTGCTTCTTCGTCGTCCACCAGGTCGTGAAGCATATCCAGGTGACGTGTTCTATCTTCATTCACGTCTACTTGAGCGTGCTTCTCGCGTATCTGCTGACTATGTTGAGAAATTCACGAATGGTGAAGTTAAAGGCCAAACTGGTTCATTAACTGCATTGCCAATTATTGAAACTCAAGCGGGTGACGTATCTGCATTCGTACCAACAAACGTAATTTCGATTACTGACGGTCAGATCTTCTTAGAAACATCATTATTCAACGCAGGTATCCGTCCTGCTGTGAACGCGGGTATCTCTGTATCACGTGTTGGTGGTTCTGCTCAAACTAAGATCATCAAAAAATTGTCAGGGGGTATCCGTACCGCTCTTGCACAATACCGTGAATTGGCTGCGTTTGCTCAGTTCGCTTCTGACCTTGATGAAGCAACACGTAAGCAACTTGAACATGGTCAACGTGTAACTGAATTAATGAAGCAAAAACAATATGCTCCATATTCAATTGCTGACCAAGCAGTTTCAATTTATGCATCTAACGAAGGCTATATGGCTGACGTTGAAGTGAAGAAAATCGTAGACTTTGATACTGCGTTGATCTCTTACTTCCGTTCAGAGCATGCTGCGTTAATGCAAAATATCGATGCAACTGGTAACTACGACAAAGACATCGAAGCTGCAATTAAAGCAGGTATTGAAAGCTTTAAAGCGACTCAAACTTACTAAGATTCAACGATGTTGAATCTAGTTATGGTTTGGTTCACGGATCAACCTTCGGAAGCTCGAAAGGGCTTTCGAATACTAGGTTAAGCGTATGGCAAATTTAAAAGAAATTCGCGCCAAAGTAGCTAGTATCAAAAGCACGCAGAAAATTACTCGCGCGATGCAGATGGTAGCAGCTTCTAAGATGCGTCGTGCGCAAGAGCGCATGGCTCAGGGCCGTCCGTATGCCGAAAATATGCACCGTGTAATTGCTCATTTGGTACAAGCGAATCCTGAATATAAACATCGTTATATGGTTGAACGCCCAGTAAAACGCGTTGGCTATATCATTGTTTCTTCAGATCGTGGCCTTGCTGGTGGTTTGAACATTAACTTGTTCAAAAAAGTGGTTAAACACGTTCAACAGCAACAAGAGCAGTCAATTGAAGTTCAATTTGCTTTGATTGGTCAAAAAGCGGTTTCGTTTTTTAAAAACTACGGCGGTAAAGTACTTGGAGCAACTACAAACGTAGGTGACGCACCAAGTCTTGAACAGTTAACTGGTTCTGTACAGGTGATGTTAGACGCATTTGATAAAGGCGAATTAGATCGTATTTATCTTGTGTCAAACGGCTTTGTCAATGCCATGACTCAAAACCAAAAAATCGAACAACTCGTTCCTTTAGCTGCGGCTGATACGGAAGAGAATCTTAACCGTCAATATGGTTGGGATTACCTATATGAACCAGAAGCTGAAGAGCTTTTAAATGGTTTATTGGTTCGTTACATTGAGTCTATGGTTTATCAAGGCGTGATTGAAAACATCGCATGTGAGCAATCTGCACGTATGGTTGCAATGAAAGCTGCAACTGATAACGCAGGTGAGCTTATCAAGAGCCTACAACTCATTTATAACAAGCTGCGTCAAGCCGCGATTACTCAGGAAATTTCTGAGATCGTTGGTGGTGCCGCTGCCGTTTAACATTATTTTGAATTGAGGAGACAGCAATGAGTAGCGGTCGTATCATTCAGATCATCGGCGCGGTTATCGACGTCGAGTTTGAACGCAACAGCGTTCCTAAGATCTATGACGCTCTCCAAGTTGACGGTACTGAAACTACTTTAGAAGTTCAGCAACAACTTGGTGATGGTGTAGTTCGTACCATCGCAATGGGATCTACTGAAGGTCTTAAACGTGGTCTAAACGTGTCTAATACTGGTGCGCCAATTTCTGTACCAGTAGGTACTGCATGTTTAGGTCGTATCATGGACGTTCTTGGTCGCCCAATCGACGAAGCTGGTCCTGTAGCGACTGAAGAGCGTTTACCGATTCACCGTCAAGCACCTTCTTATGCTGAACAAGCAGCTTCTACTGACCTTTTAGAAACGGGTATTAAAGTCATTGACTTACTTTGCCCGTTTGCAAAAGGTGGTAAAGTTGGTTTATTCGGTGGTGCCGGTGTTGGTAAAACTGTAAACATGATGGAATTGATCAACAACATCGCGAAAGCACACTCAGGTTTATCTGTGTTTGCTGGTGTTGGTGAGCGTACTCGTGAAGGTAATGACTTCTATCACGAAATGAAAGATTCTAACGTTCTTGACAAAGTAGCAATGGTCTACGGTCAGATGAACGAGCCACCAGGTAACCGTTTACGCGTAGCGTTAACTGGTTTGACGATGGCGGAATACTTCCGTGATGAGAAAGATGAAAACGGTAAAGGCCGTGACGTATTGTTGTTCGTTGACAACATTTACCGTTACACATTGGCTGGTACTGAAGTATCTGCTCTTTTAGGTCGTATGCCATCTGCAGTAGGTTACCAACCGACGCTTGCAGAAGAGATGGGTGTTCTTCAAGAACGTATTACATCGACTAAGTCTGGTTCGATTACATCTATCCAAGCGGTATATGTACCTGCCGATGACTTAACAGATCCATCGCCTGCAACTACATTTGCTCACTTAGATGCAACTGTAGTATTGAGCCGTGACATCGCATCTTCTGGTATTTATCCAGCAATCGATCCACTTGACTCTACTTCACGCCAGTTAGATCCATTGGTTGTTGGTGCTGAGCATTATGAAATTGCACGTTCTGTACAGAACGTATTGCAACGTTATAAAGAGCTTAAAGACATCATTGCGATCTTGGGTATGGACGAGTTAGCTGAAGAAGACAAACTTACTGTGTATCGTGCACGTAAGATCCAACGTTTCTTCTCTCAACCGTTCCACGTAGCTGAAGTGTTTACTGGTGCTCCTGGTAAACTTGTACCACTTAAAGAAACAATTCGTGGCTTTAAAGGTCTTCTAGCTGGTGAATACGATCACATCCCGGAACAAGCGTTCTATATGGTTGGTGGTATTGACGAAGTGATCGCTAAAGCCGAGAAGCTTTAATTAGCAACTCTCATTTAGGAGATTCACATGTCGACTATGCAATGTGATGTTGTAAGTGTTAAAGAGTCTTTGTACTCAGGCACTGTGACAATGCTTATCGCAAAAGGTGCTGGCGGTGAATTGGGTATTATGCCTGGTCACGCGCCGTTAGTCACTTTGCTCAAGCCGGGCGCGATTCGTGTTCTGCTTGAAAACGGTACAGAAGAGTTAATCTATGTATCTGGTGGTGTTCTAGAAGTTCAACCGCATGTTGTTACCGTTCTTGCAGATACTGCAGTTCGTGCTGACAACTTAGATGAAGCTGCAATTATCGAAGCACGTAAAAATGCTGAACAATTGCTCGCAAATCAAAAAAGCGACTTGGATGCTGCTGCTGCTTTGGCTGCGCTTGCAGAAACTGCTGCTCAGTTGGAAACCATCCGCAAAATCAAAAACCGCGCTCAATAAAACGCAGTTGGCGATTGAAAAACCACCCGAGAGGGTGGTTTTTTTTATGCTCTTGCTAAACAATTGGGTTATCACGAAAACTTGGGCTTTAGAGATGAATACGCATTGAGTTTAATAATATCTAATTTATTTACATGTGAGTGGTATAAGCAAAGATCGATATGGGTTTACTCGAATAGATATATTTTAAAAGGCTTGTTTTTGATTCAATAAAAATTGCTGTTGTATGAATTGACTATACTCATCCCCTAAAGGTAATTCATAATCTTTAAAAATCTGTCGACGGATTGAGGTTGTCGGCTGTTTGGTTTTGGGATTAAAACCACTTTTTTCAATTTCTGTCCAATATAAACCTGTGCCACGCTTTTGCCATGATGGCAATGTATTGAAGTTAATTTCACGGCTAAAAAGTAAATTATGTTTATCTTGGCGAGATAATCCTTTTACTTGTGAGGTTGCATTGTTTACAGTTTGACCTTCTTTGCGCAACATCCAATAGCAATGAGCATTGAGTGCATTGCGATGAGCATCTTCATGGCGCCAACGAAAATAATCTTCAGTCATTTTTGCATTGGGCAGTATGCAAATTCGAGCATCAAAAGTTGCCATCTCACCGTGTAAGATGCTGAATTTTGCGCTGGCTTCGGCAGCGAGGATAGAAATAATTTTTCGTGTTTTACGATTAAAGCTGTCATCTTCTAAATGAAACAATAAGGAAATCTCATCACTTTGTGTATAACCATAAATGATATTGAAACCACACTGCATGAGATGGGCCGTTGTTTCGACCATCAAATCGCGAAAACGCAGATCAAAGGGGGCTTCAAATTTCCAAATCTCTTTGGTCAACTTGGTGAAGCCCCGTCCATCCAGTCGAACCACAATATATTGCTCAGGAGGAACACAAAAGTCATAAGCTGTTTCAAAAACACGTAATGTACGATCTAAATCATCAAATCTCATGGCGATACTACGAATTATTCATCATGCTAAAGTTATATTTCAAGATGAACTAGTTTTAGCATAATCTGAACAATAAAAATGGAATTTTATTCAATGATGCAACTTATTGAGCAGCAAGCGCACTTTTGGGAACTCTACCAAGCTCAAGACCAATATTATCTCAGCATTGCTGTGGATATGAGCTCAGTTGTATCTTGTTGGGATATTGCACTCACTGAAACAGATATTGTGCAGTATCAGCACAAAGGACGAATTGCAATCGAAGATTTGGCAAACTCGATTGTGGCGGAAACCTATCGTGGTGACTTTTCAAATTTAGAACGCAATAAAGTGTCGGTACAGATTCAACAACAGATGCAAATGGCATTTCAACTATGGAAAACAGCGCAAGACTAAATTTTTATTGATCAACAGACTGAATTGCAAAGCCATCGTTTGGAATGAGTTTTACTTTAAATAATGCATCAAAGCCCTCAGAAATTTTGGGAATTTCGAGTTTATAAAATGTGGCTTTTACGCCCTTTTCTGGAATATTGGCTTTACCTGAGCGTTGCGCATTCCGTTGTAGAGTGCTGTCGAGGTCTGTTTCAAAATAATAAGAAATGATTTGAAAACCTACGGCTTTGGCACGTTGTATATAACGGGTACGATCGACCTGGCGCATATTGGTATTGTCGATCACAATTTTGGTTTTTGAAGCCAAAGCTGCTTCAAAGATGATATTCTCACGATGCCTTGTCTTCAGCATATCTAAGTTGATACGTAAATGAGTATGGTAAAAATAGTGTTGATAAAATGTTGATTTACCAGAAGCTTGTACACCTGTGAATAGAATCAGCTGCATGAAACACTACAAAATACGATGAATTCAGTATTAAAGCATGTTTATGAATTCTGCTACAATCGATTCAATGTGGAGAACGTTAATAAATCTAAAATGAAAAAATATATTCAATTTCGCTCTATATTTTGCGTATTTATTGTCGGCAGTCTGAGTGCATGTCAAAGTCAGTTTGTCACGACACCGAATCTACCCACTGAAGCCAATTTAGTGGCAAATTCAGTCAATAATGGCTTGGAAACGGAGTTGAATATTGATTATCTTGTTGCTTTTAAAAATCTAAAAATGGCTTATGGCCGATGTGTTGCTTTTACTGGCGAACATGACTTTGTGTTTACTGACAATAAATTAGAACAAGATTTGGAAATGGGCACTTTATTTGCGCGTACAGAAGGCGGAGCCTATTTGTCAAAAACTTTGGTGGAATCTATCGGTAAAAATAAAACCCGATTAACCCTATTCTTACCCACAGGTTATAAATCTGCTCAAGCTCGTTTTAAACTTGATGCAAAACGAGCATTGGGACAAGATCCCTCATGTAATGCTGCCAAGCCTATCTAAAAGAATCAATGGGATACCAGATCAACTTTGTTCGGAGGATGCCATGTCTTTTGAGTTGGGAATCATCATACTTGCAAGCTTAAGCATATCCATTTGAATATTATTCATCTGCTGCTCAATTTTCTTAAAATCGACTTTTGAAATATCTACTTCACCATTTAGCAACGCAGCGTTAAGAAGTTGCTGATTACTTTGTAAAACTTGCTGGCGTAAGCCATCGATTTCCTGACTCTTCAGGTCTAGAGAAATTAAAGCAGTGTTAAAGCCCTGTAGCTCACGGCTCAGATCTTTTACGGTTTGTTGTAGTACGATACTGTCTTTAGATTGGAGAGCTTGTTGTAAATCCGATTGGGTTTGTTGCAGTTTTTCAATATAATCGCCAGTTTTTAATTGTACATCGGCAACGTCACGAGCAATATAAAACAGGTTACCCGATTTTAAATCCTCAGAAGTTTTATGGGTTACTTCTGATTTTGAGTTCAATACTTGATCGGATGTCTCATTCGATTCAAACTCTTGCTGTTGACGTGATTGTTCAATTGCTTGATTACAGCCCAAAAGTAAAATGCCTGAAGTAAAAATAATAAAAGGTAAAACAGCACCTTGTAGCAACTTTTTCATTTAGATCCACAATTCATCTGATTGGCTATGCAATAAATAATATAGGATGCAAAAATGTAGAGATTGAGGATTGTTGCAAAGGGTATACAGACTGTAACCTGAAGCATTCAATTCTTTGAAAATGAGAGAGCACGAGTGCAATCGTTGCACCCATACTCTTTAATCCTGGGTATCCAATGATCTATAAAATCGCGCTAGACTATTTTAGATCATCCATTCACGATGTTCAGCATCAAACAGCATCGTCATTTAGCTAATTCAGCTTCGATTGCTGAAGTAATGCGTGGGTCATCAGCAGTAATATCCGGCGCAAAACGTGCCACAATTTCGCCATTTTTCCCAATTAAGAATTTCTCGAAGTTCCAAAGCACTTCTGGTTTTGGATTTGGCGTTAAACCGTAATCGACTAAATCTTTCCACCATGGACCTTCACCAATACGCTCTGGGATTGCATGAATTAAAGTGTCATAGAGCGGGTGTTTGTCATCTCCAGCCACTGAAATTTTTGCAAATAGCGGGAAATCTACATTGTAGGTCAATGAACAAAATTGCTCGATCTCATCATTGCTACCGGGTTCTTGAGCAAGAAAGTTGTTTGCTGGAAAGCCTAATACTTCAAATCCTTGATCTTTCTTTTCGGTATATAGTTTTTCAAGCCCTTCATATTGTGGTGTCAGCCCGCATTTAGAAGCAACATTGACAATTAACAGGACTTTACCTTGATATTGATTTAAGGTAACGGGATCACCTTTTATGGTGTTGACGGGAATATCGTATACAGAATTGTGCATGGTTTTATCCTTAAACATTAAGTCTTCGAGTAGAAAAATATGTTTAATGTTTTAACGATATTGAATGATTTCGGCAAGTTGCATTTGTATCTAAGTGCAAATAAAAAAAGCAGATCAAGAGATCTGCTTTTAACATACATCAAATTGAATGAATTATGGTGCAGCATTGGCTTTGGTTTGAAGTGCTTGCATTTCAGTTAACAGGCTTTGCTGTAACTCAGTGCCTTTCTTTTGAAGCTCCATAATTTTTTGTGGATCTGGTGAACTTGCTAAACCAGCTTCAGCCATTTCAACGCCAAGGTTGTTTGATTCCTTCATTTTGTCGCGTACCGACGCAACCTCAGTACTCTTCAGAGCCAAACCATCCAAGTCTTTGTTGAAGCCATCAACATAGTTTTTCATTTTATCAACAACACCTTTCAGTGCATCTTTATCCCCTTTTTGAGCAGCTTGCATCACTTCAGTTTGGAAGTTTAATGCTTCTTTTGCTTTTGCTGTAGACATAGATTGCAGTGCAGTTAAATCGCTTTTGATATCCGCAGTATTGTTGGTACTGAGAGAAGCAGCTGCAGCAGCTGGTTTGCTATCCGAACCAGACGCAGCATCTGCTGGTTTTTTATCACACGCAGTTAAAGCGAATGCTGAAGCACATAGCGTAGCAAGTAGTAATTTTTTCATTATAAAACCCTTCATTATTTAAAATTCTTAAGAATCTGACCTAAGTCTACATATTCATAAAGTTATATGCTTAATTTTGAGCATAAGATGCAAAATGCACAATTTTAAGGCAATTTTCTATAGTATTTTTGTACATAAGCTTAGCAATAAAGTGAAAATTATCACTTAAAAAAGGTCTTGATCTAAATATTACGCATCTGAGCAGGTGTTTGATGGGTATAGCGTTTAAAAAACTCAATAAAGCTAGAGGTATGTTGGTATCCCAATTCTAGGCTGATTTTTTTAACTGAAAATCCCTGTTGAATCAGTGAAATTGCATGAATGATCTTGGCACGGTTTCGCCATTCGGACAGAGACAGTTTTAGGGAGTCTTGGCTTAACCGGAGTGCGTGTCGTTCAGTAATCTGAAAGCTGTCTAAGATTTCTTGTAAACCGCGGTTAAATTGCCGGGTGTCTGAAAGCTGTTCAAGAATAGGTTTTAAAATCGGATGATCCGTTTGCGGTAAATAGTGTTCATAACAGGGGCTACTTTGAATTTGATCAACCAACAATTGTAATAGGTGTTGATGATATGAAGGGGATGGAATTCCTTGCTTTTGCTGGTCTAAAATCTCTTCAATGGTATGCCGTAAAAATGGTCGAATACTTAAAGTTTTTGTGTTGCTTGACAGCTGTTGGCAAAGCAGGGGATGAAGACGGATACAGATATAACGTGTGAGTAAATCATCTATCGCTGTACAACAGTGTTCAGTTTGCGGGGGAATCCATAAACCATAACTGGGCGGGGATAAATAGATTTGATCTGCAACCGTCAGTTCTAAAGTACCATTGAGGCTTAAATTGAAGTCACCCCATAGATTACAATGGGGGGTGACGACATCATGTTTCTGATAGAAAAATTCTTCTACAGAGATCATATTTGAATACATGGTTAAAAGTTTGAACTCTCACATTGCATAGCATTGGTTTCAGCTTTTGGATTATTTAAGCCTCGACTCAAGGTGAAAATTGAAATAAAGGCTAAAACAATAAAACTCAGTACACTATACAACAAAATGTTGGCATTAAAATGATCAACAACATAGCCGCCGATCAAAGCACCTGTTGCAATCATGACTTGGAAAAAACCAACAAATAAAGGCATGCCTTTTTCAACTGCATGGGGCGCATGTAAAAACATCCATATATTGGCTGTTGTTGGAAACGCACCAAATGCAAAACCCCACAGCGCAGTCAGAATAAATGCACCAATCGGTTGAATTGCCAAGAGTGGGAAGCCGAAGAACACAATCCCAAAACAAATTGCGACAAAGGCAAAAGTATAGCGAACATTTAAGTTACCACTGTAACCAGCAAACGCATTCCCAAATACGCCAGCTACACCAAATAGTAACAAGAGTGAACTGATGGTTGCATTATCAAAACCTGCTGAATTTTTGAAAAATGGTGTGAGATAACTAAATGAAGAAAAGTGAGCTAAACCAATTAATAAAATAATAATTAAACCTTGTCTGGCTTTATTGATTCTTAATAGAGCAGGTAAGTCTTTAAAATGGATGGCTGATTCTGGCTTTAGACTCGGGATAAATTTGACACCCAGCAACAAGACTATAAATCCGATGACTGCAGTAATGGCAAATGATGTGCGCCAACCATAAGCATCACTGAGCCATGTGCCAATCGGCACACCAAGCACAGTCGCTAACGTTACACCAGCCATAACTGTCGCGGTTGCTTTGGCAATAGGCAGTTGACTCGGTGCTAAACGACCACTTAAAGCAATTGCTGTTGCCCAGAAGCCACCAATCGCAAAACCAAGAATAAAACGACTGATTAATAAAATTTCAAAATTCGGTGCAATTGCAGTAATGGCATTGGCAATGACCATGGTTGCGGCAAGAGCGAGTAGCAAATAACGACGATCCAAGTTTTTTACCAGGACAGGTAACAGTGGAGCCGCTAAGGCTGCCATGATCCCTGGTAATGTAATCATCAATCCTGCTGTACCGACAGAAACATGCAAATCTGCAGAAATACTATTCAGAACACCAATGGGAAGAAATTCGCTGGTGACCAAAGCAAAAGCAGTGACAGCAACCGTCAGCAATGCTAGCCAACTGCCTTGATTACTGGGGGCAACCTCTGTTGGAGGTTGTTGCGAGATTTCTGATTGCATCATGTTCATGGATATAGTCCTGATGAAAGCGTGAGAAAGTGAGGGAGAGTTTTAATTCATTAGCGATCGTTATAAAAATAAAATATTTGATTAATTCTTAGCTGTCAATTAATTTAATAATGTTTGTTATAAAAATATGTGTGAAGGTTATGGCGAATTCTGAAGAACATGATTTAGTCTCAGAAAAACAGGTGATTAAACGCGGACGTGGTCGCCCCAAATGTTTTGATGAGCAACAGGCATTACACAAAGCGATGCTGTTGTTTTGGGAGTTTGGTTATGAAGCAACATCCATGAGTGATTTAACCAAAGCACTGAACCTGACTGCACCGAGTATTTATAGTAGTTTTGGCGATAAATCACAGTTTTTTCATGCATGTCTAGCCTATTACTTAAAACACGAGGCTTGTTCACTAGATATTATTTTTCAAGAAGCCAAGACTGCAAAAATTGCCATTGAGCTTTATCTGCATGAAAATCTTAAAAAGCTCGTTCAACAAAATAAACCAACGGGTTGTATGTTGGTCACAGCGACCATCAATTGTTCTCAAGAAAATGCTCCAATTCAATATGATTTGTTACTCAAAAGACAACAAGTTAAAGAAAAAATTTATCAACGTTTAGCGCAGGGTATAAGAGATGGTGATCTAAATTCAAAAGCTGATTTACAAGCGATGGCAGATTATTATTCTACAGTGATTCAAGGTTTAACCATGCAGGCTCGCGATGGGGTAGGCCTAAAACAGCTGCAAAATGTGGTAGCACTGGCAATAAAGACTTGGGACTTATTTTAGGCTTGAGAATTTTCAGTAAGATCAATATCTCAAAATGATTTGTCTGAAAAGCCCTATAGATGTCTGGAATGCCTTATTTAAATTGATTCAGACTTCATTGATAATCATTGCAAGTTCTCATGAATAGTCGAAGTTATGTACAGCAACACTAAACCCATGTGGTGGGCAGTCAGTTTACCCATTATCGCTGTTTTGATTTGGTCACTGAATATTGCGGTGACACGTTATGTAACTGATTATATTTCACCTGTCAGTATTAGTTTTTATCGTTGGTTGGTGGCATTTATTCTTTTGACGCCTTTGATGTTGCCCAAGGTTTGGCAGCAATGGGATTTAATCCGTCAGCACTTTATGCAATTAGCTGTACTGAGTGCTTTTGGGATGTTCTTGTATCAAGGTTTGGCATATAGTGCGGCGCATTATACCACTGCAACGAATATGGGCATTATCAATGCCTTTATACCTGTATTTACCATTCTCGTGTCAATGATGTTGTTGCGTGAAATTCCAAATCGCTATGCGGTGGTTGGAAGTATATTGTCTTTTGCGGGTTTGGTGTATGTGATCGGACGTGGAGATTTTACTCATTTGACCCAATTGGCGGGTCATTCAGGTGATTTGATCATGGTCCTAGCCGTGTTCTTTTATGCCTTTTATGGAGTCTTTTTAAAGAAATGGCAATTAAAAGTGCCATTACTCTTGAGTCTATATGTACAAATCGCATTTACTTTGATTTATCACTTACCTTTTGTATTTTATTTGGGAATTGATGTCATAAATGCGAGTAATGCTGCCAGTGTGCTGTATGCCGGTGCATTTCCTTCTCTGATCGCACCGTTACTCTGGATGATGGCTGTTCAATATCTAGGTCCAAATCGAACCAGTATCTTCATGAACTTAATGCCAGTATTTACCGCCATTATAGCTTATTTCTGGTTACATGAAGATTGGACGATTTATCATACCATTGGTGGTATCATCATTTTAGTCGGCATTGCTTTGGCACAAAAAAAGTCACATAGTGTCAAAAAAAGTAAATCTGTTTCTGCCTCTTAAATTTATACTGAGTGAAATTTATACGATTAATTAACTGTTTTTTGTTCTGATTAAGTATTAATTTCACTCAAAAATTATTTTTAATTAAGAATTTACCGTTTAAAATCTCAAATAATAAAATAAATTTAACTACTTAAATATATTGAGTGTTTGTGGCCGACTGATGATTATAAAGTATGATTAAAAAATAAGCTGAATAATGTGTTTGTATTCGAAAAATATTTATAGGATAATATTTTTCATCGGAGCCAATTAAGAATTTCTTAATGAAAGTGGCTTACACTGCATTTATCAAATTCATCATACCCTCTGGATGTGATTAACCGCATCCTTTTTTATACTCAGCCAACCCTATATATGGCTGAGTTTTTTTTTGCTTTTTTTTTAATGTGAATTTTTACAAAGATGGTTTGTTAATGCAGACATCTATGATTAATCACGAATGATCTGTCCTGATAATGCATCAATAATTTTACTTGGCTCTCGGCTTAAACCCAAGTCACCATTTAAATAATTCAATTCCGAGCCAAAGTAATGACTGGCTTCTTGTAATGAGCGAGCGGGTGTTAAACTTGCAGGATTGGCACTGGTTGAAACAATAAAGCCATTAAATGCATTGCATAAAGCGGTACATAATGGGTGATTGGTGACTCGAACAGCGACTTGCGTATGTTGACCTTTGATCCATTTTGGAATCTGCTCATCTGCGGGAAGCAACCATGTCGTCGCCCGTTCTGTGTGAGAGCGTTGTGTCCATGACTGTATGATTTGTTCACGGATACTTGGGTCTATTTTTGTCAGTAGGTGCTCAACTTGTGAAAGTTGACCTGCCAGTAAAATTACCCCTTTTTCGATAGGGCGTTGTTTTAACCTAAGAATTTCTAAAAATGCGTGTTCATTGAATGGGTCACAACCTAGACCCCATACCGCCTCTGTTGGATAAGCCAATACTTTACCTTGTTGAAGAATTTGTGCAGCTTCAGCAACTGAGGTTGTAATCATTGATGTTCACCTTGTCAGTTTGAAAAATAGAAGGCTATTGTGAACCTTAATAGCTGACTCGGCAACGTAAGTATAGTCCAGATTGTTGAATGCACCGTCCTAACAGCTCTAGTTCCATTAAATAGCTGGTTAATTCCGCAGTGTTGAGTTCGGACTTTTGGGCCAATGTATCTAGGTCTTGCCCAATCCAATCCAGTAATTGGTAGAGTTGGAACAAATGTTCAGGCATCTCGGGTAATTGTGCGCTGATTTCAGCTTGCTGTGTACATTGCCATTGTGTGGGTAGGGCTAAGTCTTCCACAATTTGTTCAGGATGGTCCACGAGGATTGCACCCTCACGAATGAGTTGATGGCAACCTTGGTGATGTTCTCCATAAATATGCCCAGGAATGGCAAAAATAATTTTACCTTGTTCAGCAGCTGTTTGTGCGGTAATCAATGAACCACTCCGTAATTGTGCTTCAGCAACAAGAACACCTAGACTGAGACCGCTTACAATACGATTCCGATAAGGAAAATTACGAGGAATAGGCTGAGTTTCAGGGAGATACTCACTGATGATGCTTCCAGAACTTTGTAGAATCTGTGTCTGTAAATTTCGATTTTGATTGGGATAAACCAGATCTAAACCCGTTCCAATCACCGCAATGGTTCGCTGATTTTTGAGACCGCCCATATGTGCAGCTTCATCTATTCCTTGTGCTAAACCGCTGGTAATAAAAAAACCTTTTTCACTTAAATAATAGGCAAAATCGTAAGCTACTTGTTTGCCATGCGGACTGGCTTTTCGACTGCCGACAATCGCAATTTGAGGTTGGCTCAAGTTTTGTGAAGACCCTTTACCAAATAAAATTGGAGGATGATTTTGATAAGGAAGCAGTTGTTGCGGATAATTTGAATCAGTATCTAGTAGAATAAAATCACTATGTAGCTGGATTTTATCCAAGCACATTTTAAATTGAGATTGTCCTTGTAGCGTTACAAAGACTTTGGCTCTTTCGATATGATTTTTATGAATTTTAAGTTCAGACCAACGGATTAAACTTTCAGGGGCTACCGCTTTTGCAATAGAGCCAAAATAACTTTCCAGTTTACGGAATGCGCTGGTTGAGTGTTGAACCAAATACCATAGTTGAATGGCATTCAATTGATGATCGGGTATTTGATTCAACATATTTATATCACACAACTGAAGAATCAGTGGTCTGTGATCGCAGGTGGTTTGATCTCCGCACCCATTTTAATTGGTAAATTGCTTTCTAGAATATAAGCATAGCTCAGATGATCAAAGCTCTTAAAGATCATCAGTGTACCAATGTGCTGACTTGGTAATTTTACCGATTCCTTGGTTTTCGGATCACGAACCACTTCACCTTGTTGGTAAATACTCAATATTTGTCCAGGTTTTGCACCGTGTAAGCTACCACGATCAATGGTGACCACACTATGTTGCGCTGCTGTACCAATCGAACCTTGAACACGAACGACTTTACCACCACTACTCACTTCATTGTTGGTGGTTGGGTAGAACAAGCTTGGCAGTTCTGCATCATAACTTGGAAGAACATAATCACCTTTACGAACTTCGGCATTGTAGCTCTTGGTCAACTCAAGTGTGGTGACATCATTTTCACCCGCCGTTGCGATTGCTGAAGCAACTTCAGATAGTTCCAATCCTGCATTAAACTTTTTACCTTCCGCATTGAGGAATATATAAGGTTTACCTTCACGGTAAATGCCATAACGCTGACCAACGACTAAGCCATTTCCACGTGCATATACGGTTTGACCTGCGCCTGTAATCACACGATTGTCAGCAGCACCAATGGTATAAGGGATATTCTGTAAAGACTCAGGACTGATGACAATGCTGTGTTCTAACCACGGTTGAATATCAGATAAGGGGATTACTGAAATTGCGCTGCCTAATGACTCAACACGTACTTGTGGGCGTAAAGATGTTCCACCTTGATGACGACGAATAATACCATCACAACCGTCACCCTCATCTACGCCGATTAATGGACGACCATCTAGAGTGCAGAGCAGTAATTTATCACCAGGATAAATCCAGTGCGGATTTTTAACATGTTTATTGCTTGCCCAGATTTCAGGCCAACGCCAAGGCTTACTTAAAAATTTCCCTGCAATATCCCATAAGGTATCACCACGTTTTACCACATAAACATTGGGAGCACTGGCTTTGAGTGCAGGTGGATTAACATTCGGGCTTGCATGTGTCATTTCCATGTAAGTGAATCCTGCACTTAAACACAGTGTCACGGCAAGCAACTGTTTCTTGAACCCCTTGGCATGAAAACGTGTTATGCCAGTTAAAACCTTTTTCATTATCATAATTCCTAAAATTATGTCTCTATATGCGTTATAATACGCATATTACACACATTTTTTTAATGAAGCATATTCTTCATTTAGTTTTAAGATCAATGGCATAGCAACAGAGGATACAGTATGGCCTTATTACCAATTTTAAGTTTTCCTGATCCCCGTTTACGTACCATTGCAAAACCTGTCGATGCTGTAACCGATGAAATTCGTCAATTAGCAGCTGACATGTTTGAAACCATGTATGAAGCGCCAGGTATTGGTCTGGCGGCTACACAGGTCGATCAACATATTCAACTTATCGTCATGGATTTGTCTGAAAATAAAGACCAACCTATGGTGTTCATTAACCCCAAAATAACACCACTTACAGCGGAAACATTCTCTTATGAAGAGGGCTGTCTTTCTGTTCCTCAAATATACGATAAAGTTGAGCGTCCGTCACGAGTTAAAATTGAAGCAATTGACCTTGATGGTAAAGCTTTTGAGCTTGAAGCGGATGAATTATTGGCAGTGTGTATTCAACATGAAATGGATCACTTAAACGGTAAGTTATTTGTTGACTACTTATCTCCGTTGAAGCGTCAACGAGCGCGTGAAAAAGTTGAAAAAGTCGTGCGTCAACGTGAAAAGCAGAAAGTTCCAGCAAAACGTTGATATAGAGAATTGAAAGTTAAAAGTTTCTTGAATTTTTCTTCAATATAAAGCCCAATTTTGTTTGGGCTTTGCTATACTTTGGCTCGAAAAATGTTGAGACGAACGTTTTGTTGAGAATAGGTTTACTGCTGGGATTTACCGCAGTTTTTTTACAGATTGCTGTATTTTTACAGCCTTTGCTACCGAAGCAATATCAAATTGCGCCGGTCTGTGAAACTATTACTCAAGCTTTGGTGCAAAGTCACTTTTACGAGAAACATCAACAAAGCACTCATCATCAGCATCATTCAGCTTCTTTGAAGCACGAGGCTTCGGGACATCAGCATTTGATGGCAGATGAGCCTGTTGCACAAGAGCACATAAGTCACCATCATGATGCGGGTCACCAATGCCAATACTGCACAGTCTATGGCAATCTGGTTTTACCCCCAGAACTTGAAGTCAAAGAAATATTAGATCGTATACAAGTACGTCTGGTTGCATTTCAAAAAGCATTTCGACATGTTTATTTTGTCCTGCAGCGTTTATTTTTACTTCCTCAGGGACGCGCTCCGCCCATTTTCGCTTAAATCAAAACTTTCATTGTGGATCTTTTTGTCGGGATCCTGATGCTGCTTTGTCGCAGCTCATATTTATGATTTAAGAGAAAGAAAATGGCTCAACCTCAATTTTTTTTACAGCCTTTAGCGGCTGCGATTTGTATCGCTTGCTATTCAGCGACAACTTTTGCTCAAGATCAGCAGGAAACTGCTCAACTCACACCGATTGTGGTGACAGCTCAGCTTAATAATGACGCCAACGGATTGATTGTTCATGCTGATCCTAAACAGCCAATTCAGCCTGTACCTGCAACAGATGGTGCGGACTATCTACAAAGTATCGCGGGTTTTAACTCCATTAAAAGTGGTGGAACCAATGGTGATGTTACATTCCGTGGCATGTTTGGTACACGCATCAAAATATTAACAGATGGTACTGAGAACTTAGGTGCATGCCCTGCACGAATGGATGCACCCACATCTTATATTCAACCTGAAAGCTATGACCGAATTTCAGTCGTGAAAGGACCGCAAACCGTTCAATATGCCAACACTGGTTCGGCAGCAACCGTCATTTTTGAACGTCAAAAACCAACACTGACTGATGAGAAAAACTATGTAGGTCAGGCGAGTGTTTTGGTCGGCTCTTTTGGGCGTTTGGACCACAATATTGAAGCAGCTGTTGGCGACAGCAAAAAATATTTACGTGTCAATGCCAATCGTTCTGAATCCAATAGTTATGAAGATGGTGATGGCAATAAAGTTCCATCTTCTTGGGAGCGCTGGAATACGGACTTGGCTTTGGGGTGGACACCCAATGAGGATACTTGGATTGAGTTAACAGGTGGTAAGGCGGATGGTGAGGCTGAATATGCAGGTCGAACCATGGATGGCTCGCAGTTTGCCCGTGAAAGCCTTGGTCTACGTTTTGAGAAAAAAAATCTGAGCCCTGTGATTAAAAAAATCGAAGGGCAGGTCAATTATAGTTATAACGACCATATTATGGATAATTTTAGTTTGCGTACACCACCAATGACACATGATATGGATACACATCAAATGGTGTCGAATCCAATGGCAATGCAAGTCACACGCCGTACCCTAAATAGCCGTCTAGCCATGACCAGCGAATGGGATAAGCTGAGCTTAATTACAGGAATAGACTCTCAATTAAACAAGCATGGTGGCAGTATGTCATCGCCAACGATGCCATCAATGAATGTTGCTTTTAGAGAAGATATGCGGTTTCAATCTTACGGTGCATTTGGCGAGTTAGGCTATCAATTTAATGATGCCTACAAACTGGTGACAGGTGCTCGTTTAGATCAAGTGAATGTAAAGGACTTAAGAGCAGAATCAAAAGTAAAAGGGTTTAATCTTGAGTTAGATAAAACATTACCAAGTGCCTTTATACGTTTAGAAGGTCAGCATCCTGAACATAATGCCAAGTCTTATATTGGATTGGGTTATGTGGAACGTGTTCCAGATTATTGGGAGCTTTTTAGTTCAGTTCATGGTAATCCTGGTACACCTAATGCTTTTAATGGCTTAGATACTGAAAAAACTTTACAGTTGGATCTTGGTTATCAATATCAACAGGGACCATTAAGTTTCTGGACATCTGCATATGCTGGGTTGATTAATGACTTTATTTTATTGAGCTACCATAACCATCCAAAAGCTGGAATGGGTGGGCATGATCACGGCTCTTCATTTAGTGCGGGTGCAAAAAATGTCGATGCAACTATTGCAGGTGCAGAAGCTGGGGTAGGTTACCAATTTACTGATGCCATTCAAGCTGATCTTAGTGCAATGTATGCATGGGGTGAAAACACTGACACACATCAAGCATTACCACAGATTGCACCATTGGAAGGGCGTTTAAACTTGCGTTATGTGCAAGATCAATATTCTTTTGGGCTGTTATGGCGTGCCGTGGCAAAACAGGATCGCATTAGTCTAAACCAAGGTAATATCGTGGGCTATGATACAGGTGAAAGCAAAGGTTTTACGACTTTGGCACTCAATGCATCTTACAACATTCAAAAAAATCTGAATTTGTCTGTTGGTGTCGATAATGTATTCGATAAAACCTATACAGAACATTTGAATAAGTTGGGTGTGGGTGCTGATGGTCAAGTTGGTACACAGCAATTTAACAATACTGGGCGTAACTATTGGGCGCGCGTGAGCATGAAATTTTAATTTTACCGAAATATGAGGATGTCATATGAGTAATGACAGTAATAAGTTATCTCCAGAAAAATCATTTTGGGGATGGAAATTGCTAGTTATCGCAATTATTTTAAGCTGTATCTTCATGGGAATCTTCTATTTGGCGATTACCAATGAACCTGACTATATGCCGAGCCAAAAACAGAAGGCTACTGAACAGCATGATATGTCGAAGATGAGTCACGAAGATATGCAAAATATGGAGCATTCAGCTTCTGAGCCCATGCATAGTCATTGATGATTTAAAAAAATCTTAAAATAAAAAGGAGGTCTGAGGACTTCCTTTTTGATTACAGATATTTAAAATAGGGTCAAACAGTAAAGATAATTAAAAATGAATGAAAAAATAGAAGCTTATCTTAATATTTTTAAACAATATGGGGAAGTTTCCATTGCAGATGAAGCGTGGACAACAGCGTTTGAACAAATATTCAGAGAACGACTAAAAGCTGAAGGAATTGAGGAAATTCGTGTTTATCAGACCATTGTACAACCTGATCGAAAATTAATTTGTAGAGTATTTCATCAACCCAGTATGAAAATTCTTCAGGAGTATCCTGAAAGAACAGCATTTATTCGTTGGTTACCTTTGCTTTGTATTGTGCTTTGTTATTTTTTAATCATCTCACTGATTGCTTTAAGTTCAGAAAAAATGTTGACAGTGGCATTTCTACTATTCTTACCTTTTAGTCTGGGTGCGATCATGGAGTATGTGAAATCTTTAAAATCTCCAAATTCTTTAAAACAAACATTTCTTCAACAAATTTATATTTTATTCGGGATCATTGTTGTTGGTGTAGTTATTTTAAGAGAGGGTGGCATTTGTCTGATCATGGCAGCGCCGATATTTTTCCTCTGTTCGACTTTAGGTGCGACCTGCATGCATTTTTTATGTCGACGTTTATGGAAGCCATATAATAAAGTTTACTCTATTGTACTTTTACCTTTGCTGGGCTTGTTACTATTACCTGATTTCTCTCAGTATCATAATGGTGTAACACGCCAAGAAATTATTGTGAATGCACCTATTCAAGATGTTTTTGCATCGATTAATAATATCCAGCAGATTCAGTCTAGCGAAATAATATTTAGTCCAATTTTTTTAATGGGTTTTCCAAAACCAATTTCTGGAATGACTGAGCAAACAGAGAATGGTTTGATCCGTCAAATTTATTGGCAACGCGGTATTCATTTCCAAGAAAAAATCACTCAGTCTCATTCACCAACGAAGTTGGCTTGGACCTATGTTTTTGATCAGGAATCCTTTCCCAAAGGGTCTTTGGATGATCATTTGAAAATTGGCGGAGCATATTTCAATTTGTTGACAACAGACTATCAGCTGGAAGCCATTGGTCCACAGCAAACGAAAATGGTATTAACGATCGATTATCGTTTATCAACAGAAGTAAATTGGTATGCGGATTTGTGGACACGTTATGTGCTGAATGAGTTTAGTGATGTTGTACTCAATATCTATAAACACCGGTTGGAGAACAAAGTTAAGGTTTAATACCTTAACTTTTCAATTTACTACCGATGCATAGTCGCGAGTTGTTTTCCTGCATTTTGATACAGGCTTAGGGCATACTCTTGTTCTGCACGACCACTTTGTTGCAAATATTGCTCTAGTTTAGGGATATGTTTTGCTCCACGGTAAACCAAAGTGTTTTTTGCAATTAAATAAAACGGATACCATGCCAGAGTACGCGGTTTGAGTCCCAGATTTTTCATTTTACGTGACCCGATAAAAAACTGGGTGATGTCTAAATGGTTTTGATACGCTTTTTTCTGTAAGAATCTATTGAAGTATTTATAATGCCGTTCAAAAGGTTCTTTAGATAAACTGATGGCTAAAGCTTTACTGCTTTCATCTACTTTTGGGTGTGCATAATTCATCCACTGTAATAGTTTCCACGCTTCAGACTCCTTATTGACCAACCACTTTTCATCTATCCCCATTAACCAACCTGCATACTTCCAAAAATGCATCAGGGCATCGGATTCAGCTTTGCTTGGAAAAATGCCAATGGCTCTAACACCAATCAGAAGCACCGCACTAAAGGCAATATTGGTCATGGCTTGATCATATTGATTAATGGGTACACCCCACATCTCGTGATCCCAATCTTTTGACTTGTTTAACTGATAACGTACAAGAGAGTGAATGAATCGAACATAAATTGTAGAGGTAAAACCATCGTTAAAACGTGAGAAGCTATTCAGTTGATTCACATCTAACCACCACTTGTGTGTTTCTGCTAAACGTTTCCCTGCGTACTTATGCAAAGCCCCTGTCTGAATGAGTGGTTGATTAAAGCCCGGGTATTGATAACCCGTCATTAAAGCCAGGTCGCGTAGGATGAATGTTCCATTGGTACCTAAACGATGTGTAAATTTGATTGCTGTTTCAATTTTGGCTGAATCCAGCCAACTCGGCGCATGCTCGATTATTTTAAAAAAATCAGTGAGCACTGGAATATCATGGGGGAGTTTATCTAAACCTTGGTACAACGCCGTTTCAAAAAGCTTACGATTTTGTCTGGGGTTGGTCATGACCCAATCCATGACTTGATCCATTGCAACATCACCCGTTTGTAGCGCATTGTTTAAAGATAAATACTCGGCATAACTGGGCTGTAGCGATTGGTCTGTAAAATAATGAAAAATTCTGGTCTTGAAATTTGTTTGTGACATTTTTTCATACGGTGCGAGCCTTTGTGGTTTAACTGAGGTTTGCATTTTATATTTGACCTGGTTATTGTTTAGTCAAACTCTAATATGAATAATTATTCGTATTCAATTCGCATTTCGGGATGAATATGCCAATGAGAAAACAACCCCAACAACAGCGTGCTCGAAATATTGTCGACAGCATCTTAGAAGCAACACAATTGTGTATTGCGGAGCAGGGTTTAGTGAATGTTACTACACCTAAGATCTCTGAAAAATCAGGTGTCAGCGTTGGGTCGATATATCAGTATTTTGGCAATAAAGAAGACATCATTCAGGAGTTACTACGCCGTAAAAGCGAACAGCTCGGACTTTCACTTAAGCAAATTGCCATCAGTCAAGAAGGTTTAAGCTTAAATGAAATCATACCGCTTAGTATTCAATTCGGTTTTGACACGATGAAAGCGGATGGAGGTTTCTTTATAGAAGTCTTAAAACATTGGCATGGCTATAACAATTCAGAAGCTGCAAAAGTTTTAGAAAAACATTTCTACGAAGTGGGCTTATATGTATTTAGTCGTTTTTTTAAAGATTGGAGTTTTGAAGTACTCAAGAATAAATCTTTTGTGATTATCAACAGCACACTTTTTACCATGATGCGCTATGTGAGTCATAACAACTTTCTAATTTCAGAGCAACAGCTTAAAAAAGAACTGACCTTAATGATTTTGGCGTATTTGGAGCAAGATACGGGCATCGTGCAGTATCAAAGCCAAAACTAAAATCAATGTCAAAGCATCTGTATATCTGGAGGAACTGATGGTTTGGTTATTGCTATCCCTGATGTATAAGTAAGGATAAGCACTCAGCACATTCTTTTAATCTTGCTTTTTGGCTGCTACAGAACAGGGATAACTGAATATCACGATCAAAATTTGAGTATGAGGTATAATGTTTAAGACGAGTATGTAAAGAGAATAATGCATTAAAACCCTATTCACTGTGTGTATTTTAAGCCAAAAAAGCTTTTTTCCCATAAAAAAAGCCATATTTAGTGGATTAAATGAGCAAACAAGATGAATTCAAG